>JAPMTX010000055.1 GCA_026552855.1 Candidatus Methanoperedens sp.
TTTTAATCTCGGGAGGAGGATTGGATACCTTCCCAAAAAAGTATTTTTTATCTGTTTTGGAATCCTGGACAACGACGTTCCTCCAGGCTTTCGCCTGCGCAACGCGTACAACCGTACATTTTCTTTTGAATTTCTTTAACTTTTTTATAATTCCGTCGATTTGGGTTTCAACCACCTGGACGGCTTCAGTGTCTTCTGTCATTTTTAGGTCACCTTAGGATACCTTGATATACCTGTCCATATGTATTAAAGCATCTATTGCGGTGATAAAAATGGGACTCCCAGCAAGCAAACGATATCTCATGGAATTGCTCCATAAACATAAACTTACTTACGAGCAGGTAGGTAAATATTCGGGCATAGATCCTGAGAGAATCAAAGCTATCAAGAAAGGTGAAGAACCTACACAAGAAGAGAGGCTCCGTTTAAGGAACGTGGCTTATTCTCTCTCAGAGCTTCGCCAGAAAGATACTGGCGAAACGATGGATTAAGCCTTAAAACGCCGGGAAAACCGGCGATCTAAAATTTTGGTTAAGGAAGGAGGCAGTTCACACGAACATGCCTGCTACTTCCTCTTTTTTCTCTTTGACGATCATCTTGTCATAGGCGTTCTTAAAGTCATCCATGGTCACGGATTTACCTTTCCGCCTTATCACGAACATGCCTGCTTCGGTGATTATCGCTTTTAAGTCAGCGCCGCTCAATCCTTCCGTGATCTCGACGATCTCGTTGAAATCCACGTTCTCAAGTTTCATGTTCCTTGCATGTATCCTGAGTATCTCCCTGCGTCCCTCGGCATCGGGTCTTGGGATCTCTATTATCCTGTCAAACCTGCCGGGTCGCAGCAGTGCCGGATCAAGCAGATCGATGCGGTTGGTGGCGGCAACGACCCTGACATCCCCCCGCTTATCAAAGCCGTCAAGCTCGGCAAGCAGCTGCACCATCGTTCTGTTTACTTCGGATGAGCCTGTCGTACCGTCATAGCTCCTGCGGCTTCCAACGGCATCTATCTCGTCTATGAAAACGATACTTGGGGCTTTTTCCCTTGCTATGTTGAACACATCTCTGACAAGCCTTGCGCCTTCTCCAATGTACTTCTGGACAAGCTCGGTACCGCTCATCCTGATAAAGGTCGCCTTGGCTCTGTGAGCCACTGCTTTGGCGATGAGAGTTTTTCCAGTCCCCGGAGGACCGTAGAGCAGTATTCCGTTGGGCGGCTCAACCCCTACTTCGGTGAAGAGCTCGGGATCCGTGAGCGGGAGTTCAAGCACCTCCTTGACTTCCTCTATCTGCTTACCAAGACCTCCGATCATATTGTAATCTATATCAGGGACTTCTATCAGTTCCATCACCCGCGCCCTTACATCCGCGGATTTTGACAGCACTTTAACGATGGCAAGGTTATTTGTGACCGCAACACGCGCCGATGTCTCTATTGCAGACCGCAACTCGTCCGGCACCCATGTAATGATCTCCTGGTTGCTGCCGTGCTGCCTCAAAAGCGCCATGTTATCGAGCAGCTCAACTACGCTGCAGATGAACAGAGGCGGTTTTTTTAACTGCTCGATCTGTTTTTGATAATCCTGGATAGTCTGGACGTATTTATTGTTCAGGATAGCTGCTTCAAGAAGCCTTGAGTGCATCTCCTTGACCTGGTCCCTGAGGGATTCCACTATCTCCCGCAGTTCCTTTATCTCGGTCTCACTGTCCTTTTTTATAGTACTATCAGCAGAAGGGTTCTTTGCTATTGCATCTTCCATGAACGGAGGAATATGAGTTTATCCCATATAAACGTTAGGTGCATAGGTTTATATTCTCCCAGCAGAATTATTCCGCTCCATGAAGCTTATTGCATTCGTTGGCATGCCCGCATCGGGAAAATCAGAAGCAGCAGCCGTTGCCCGCAGAATGAACATACCTGTCATCAATATGGGCGATGTTGTAAGGGAGGAGACTGCAAAGCGGGGTCTTCCCCCGACTGATGAGAACATAGGCGGGACAGGGACGAGGCTTCGTAAAGAAGAGGGCATGGATGCCGTAGCAAGGCGCTGCATTCCTAAAATCAGGTCACTGGAATCCCCGGTTGCGGTTATCGATGGAATAAGGAACATCGAGGAGATAAAATATTTCAAAAAAGAATTCGGCGAGGATTTTAAACTCATTGCCATCGAATCGCCGTTCAATACCAGGTTTGAACGCGTTAAAAAACGCGCCCGCTCTGATGACATGTGCAGCGCCGGGGAGTTAAAAAGGCGCGACGAGCGTGAGAAAAGCTGGGGACTGGACAGAGCCATAAAGATGGCGGACATGACCATAAACAATACCATCCCCCTTGGAGAATTCCGGGAAGAGATAGAGAAACTGCTCAGAACTTTATGAATATAACTGTAAGGGTTTCCGCATTAGTATATCCAACAGAGGTCCGGGAAAAAGTGGCAACCGCGATAGTGAATCTTATCCCTGTTGAACTTAAGCTTGAGGATTTCGGCATGCCAAGGCTCTACGGGGAGGGAGGTATGGAGAGCCTCCGTAAATTGCACCTGCTTTTAAGGGAGAACCGCATCCTTGATACGGCGCGCCAGGTCCTCCTGTCAGGCGTTGAAGGGGATACCACGCAGTTCAGGCTGAACAAGCAGGTCGCTCTCATGGGGAAAGTGAACTTTCCTGCCGGGGAGGAGACCCTGGGTTCGATATACGTGGAAATATCGGCTGGCAGCAGGGAGGAGCTATTAAAAGTCATCGACTGGCTTGCACCCAGGACGGTTGATGGGAAGCCGGTAGAGGAGATCGAGCTGTAATGGGCTTTCCCGAATACCTTGCAGCGCGGGAGTCGCTGGCGCTTATCGGGCAGCCTGTGATCACGTATATCCTGATCTTATCGTTATTTCAGGCGGCTTTTTCTGTACTCTATCTACTTAAGAAAGAAAAATATTATAGTTATTTTATTAAATGCATGTACATCAATGCAGGGCTCTATGTACTCGGTTTTATTTTCCTGATCAGGTACCACATACAGATTTATAATACTGTTTTGATAGAATACCCTGAGTTCATGAGGCAAATGGTGCCTGTGGACAGCAGCCGCTTCATCATACCCCTCTGGATTGAATCTGAGAAACTGTATTTCTGGGCTATGGCAGCTTTCATTTTTGCTCTGGCGGCGCAAAAGAGAAAAGAAATAGCCTCATTTACAGGCATAATACTGTCGGGATTTTCCATAATCGTATATTTCCTGTCAAACCCGTTTAAAGAACCTTTACCCGTAGTTCACAGCGAGATTACCAGGTGGTATTCAGCGCTCGGACAAGGGGATGCGACCATTTTCCAGCTCGCAGGGACGCTCTACGGGCGCATTACCTATTACTACAACTCAACATATATGTGGGTACATCCGCCAATGCTCTTTATAGCATACGCTTCACTCATCATCACCTTTGCAGCCTGCATCTATATGCTCATAGAGCAGGACAGGGCATACGACGAAATAGCGTACAGGTTCGCAAAGTCGGGCTATATCCTTCTTACGGCTGGAATGCTTATCGGTTACCCCTGGGCTGTTGAGGCATGGAAGGACAGCGCATGGTGGTGGGACCCCAAGATCAGCGGGTCGATAATGATGTGGGTGCTCTACAGCGCATACCTGCATGCTCATATATACGTCGCAAGGGGAAAGATGTGGAACGCGACAGCCTGCCTGGGGATAATCTGTTTTGTATCGCTGGTATTTACCTATCTGCTTACATATATCGTCCCGGGCATACATTCGGTGGTGCAGCCGTGAAGCTGAAAAATTACGACTATTATTTGATCATCCTTACCACGCTCGTTCTTTTTGCGATAGGACTTGTCTGTATCTATGGGATCACGTATTATAACTATCTCTCAGCTAACCCTGCATGGACGCGCACGCCGCAGTATGTGCAGTACATAGAGGATATGAACCTGTACCTCTATCCGTTCCTGATACTGCTCCTTATAGCCCTCGGTCTTTGCATACCCAAGAGGCTGTTTGAGCAGGATATTCTTGTAAAGCTGAGCGCCGCAATGCTGACTGCAACTCTTATACTGATGTTCTTGTCCGGCATGGAGACTGGCATGGGTTTTATTCTTGCGGTCACGTCAGGGCTTCAGGGCATTGTTCTCATTATGACAATCAAGAAGAGCAGAGCCATCAGGTTTGAGAGAGAGGGATACGTTGTGAGGCTGGGGTCTTCCCTTCTGCATCTTGGCGTTGTCATACTGGTACTTAATTTTGTAAGCCTGAGAGAAAACCCTCTCCACATATCGATATTCTGGTCCGGGACGGTACTTGTCATCGCCGGTAATGTTTTTTCTTTCTATTCTGGTAGAATAGCATCATTCATACACTATGAATAGTAGTTTTACATAAATGGTTGAACACAACCGTAATAGTATATCAGAATCCAGCGATTATCTTACTGACTCTGCTATCTGGTACCGCTATCCATATTTTTAAGTAGCCTGATGTGAATTTAAATGGTAGTTTTACGTTAAATGTTAATAGAGAAGCCAATAAACAAAAATATTATCGGATGAGAGGAGGATTAGAGAAAGAATGAAACTAATCAATGGAATAAAAAAATTAGCTGGAGAGTCAAAAATTAGCTTGAACAAGTGTGAGCGAGCCTTCATAGATGCAATAAATGAAGAAAAATTCTCAATCCGCTTAGCAGAAGTAGGCAGACTATCCATTAAAAAAGCAAGGAAGATTTTAGAGCAGATTAAATCAGAGGAATGCGATTTATCTTCAAGTGTTAACTACATCTCGACAAAATTAAGTGATGATGAAATAGAAACAATTTTCTTAGATTCTATAGATGATCATGCATTTATTAGTGAGATTAGTAATCTAACAAAGAGAGATTTCGATGATATTACTAAAGTATTGGAAAGGGTAGACTTCAAAAAAGTAGTTTTAAGGTATAAGCTAAACAATCTGTATGCATATACTTCTGGTTCTACTGTGGCTTTTAGTAATAAACCAGAAGTATTCTTCCATAATTTGTCACCTAGTTTAGATTTCTCTAATGGGAAAATTAAATATGTAGAGTTTATGGGACCAGATAAAGAATACGACATCGAACATGTAAAAATTGTTAATGAATGGTTTGGCTATGTTATTTATGAGATGCAGAAGAGTTCTCCGATTTTCAAGGGAGGAATTAAGGAGTATTTTGAGAAATTTATGGAAGAGCAAGCTCCTTTGATCGATGAATACATTTTAAGTGCCTTTGGTACAGAAGCTGAAAAAAAGACAAGCGATGAAGAAAGAGATAAAGCCATCAAAGCAGCAAAATCTAGGATAAAGTATGTAATTACCTTCGGAATAGGAGGTAATGAAATGAGGTGGCATCTCCTATCGAGCATAAATAATAAATCAAAGGATAAAAGAGCAATTTGGATAACCATTCATTCGGCCAATGAAATAGATAAAATTCCGTCAGAGGCTACAGCGAACAATACTTTAAGATTCACGTTTACTAAATTAGGTGAGACTGAAGAAACAAGAGCAAGTGAAGAAGTACTTTATGGGAGATTTCCGAATAGTATTGTCTGTGCAAATGAAGGTGAAGTTTATCAATTGGGAAAAATGCATGGGGCTCTTATATTGAGCTTTTCTCGAGAAATAGCTGGTAGATTTTCAGCACTTAAAACCCCACTGAATATAGCTCCCATGTATGTATTAGGTATGGATATAAAATCTTATTGGGAAGCATCAGACCGGGCTGATAGAGCTTTTAGGGTAGATAATCCAAATAATCTTGCGATAGAAATTGCAAAATTTGTTTTTTTCGAAAAAATTTTGAATGGGATTAGGATTATATATTTAGGTTATAATCACAGCGACCTTCGAAAAAGCCTAGACGAGTTTGTTCAATTAGTAATGGAGGGGTTAGCAAAAGAAAATAACGAAATATTTACTATGATGGGTGTAGAATATACAAGAAATGCTCATTATGAAATAGAAGGAATTTTAGGAAATCCTAATCGATTTTTGATATGGAACTGTCTACAAATAAAAATAAACAAAGAAGAAAAATTGCGATATAAATATGCTAGGGACACACGGAAAAATAATTTATACGCAGATCATATTAATACTGCACTTATAGCAGCAAATCTGACAACATTTGCAGAGAATTCCCCAGTATTGGCAATATTATTCGATCAGGTTGATTTGGAGACTGCTGCATATCTAAGTAAGATTTACGAAGATATCGTTTATATTCTCTGTCAATTATGTAACGTGGAGCCATATGGGAATCCAATGGTGAAGCGAATGAAGGAGAAAAATAAAAAAAATATAGAAAAAATATATGAACTGAATATTTCAGATGATCGGTTAATGCATGAACTTATAAAATAGCAGTATTGAAATTTACACAGAACCATCTCGATTTACACGATCGTATTTATCTTCAAGTCGTTCTATATCTCTTACTTGATCATACCAGCCAAAAGCTACTTCCAAGACACGACCCCTCTCTTTATACGCATAGAAACGATGCCAGGTACCTCGAGGAATAAGTATTTGGTCGCCTTTTTCGATTACTACAACCTTTTCCCCTATTTGAACCCCAATGTCATTATCCAATGGTATATAAAACTCATCGCGGTTTATATGCCGTTGTAGACTTAAACACTCACCAGCTTCCATCGTATGAATTTTGATAGAACAGCGTTCGTTTTCGGCAAATACTTCTGTATATCCCCAAGGTCTTTTTATCCATTTAACCTTATATTCGTTTCCTATACCTTTAAATGAGCGCTCCCAATCTCCTGTGGCTTGAATCCAACCCCATGGGAAAAACATTTCAGGGCGGTCAATCACTTTTGAATATATTAAATCATTGTATCCAAACCCAATCTCACCTCTTTCTGACATCTCTATTAACCTTTTACTAACCACTAAAACACCTACTTTAATTTCAGCCCTGTTATTTGACATTTTTTTTATCTTTTTCAATGCGATCTCTATTGTTTTCCCTGAAAAAGAGATACTATCAAGGATTAAAATTCTCTGACGTTGGTTATTACGAATTTTCTCCGGAGATTTTGTAATCTTTCTTTTCCCTTTTCTACCTTCTATTTTAATCTCATCCATTTCAACATTATCAAAATAATTTTTAATATTTTTCCAGAGCGCCGGTCCTCCCGGAACTTCCGGGTCTCTAATAACAACAATTAGATTTGGTGAAAATTCGTTTTTGATTTTATCCACTAAAATTTCAATAAGGTATAATGTATTAGTCGAGTTAATATAGTTATCCCCTCTTTCGGGTGTCTCTATTATTTTTTTCCCTTTCGAATCCTTATAAAACTCTTCCAATTTCAATTTGTTAATTTCATAATCAAGATTGAAAAAGAACTCATCAAATTTTCCACATTCTCCACTAATTATGGTATGTGATCTAGCCGATAAAGCCTGTTTAATTAAGTCATGTGATAAAGGAACAGTCGGATTAATATACCAGATAGACCCACTTGCATTACTTCTGATACATTTAATAATATCAAGATCCGCCATACGATGACCAACTATTATGATATTATGATCAAAATAATTTTTTAAAATAGATTCTAAATTTTCTGGAAAACTTGCAGTTTCTTCAGGTTTAATATAAAAAATCCTAGCATTTAAATCCCCATGTAATTTCACAATTTTTACACGAGGCGTTTTAAATTCTAATATATCTTCTATACAATTAGTCTCGATTTTTTCTCCTCGTATAATTACTTTGAACCCGGTTGTTTTCACAAAATCCCCAAGCGAATCTTCTAAAAGAGGATCGAAATTGGTAGAAAAAATAATATTGAAATATCCATCCCGGATCAATTTAGATAAATAAACGTAACCTGGTGATAGACCTCTACCCTCAAGATATTTATCCATAATTATATGTATATCTGATCTATATTGTTCCAAAATTCGATAAAATTCATCTATCTCGTCGTCCCATGTTAAATTTTTATTTTTTGCATAAGTCTTAACAATTTCTTTAATAATTTGCTTATTAGAACTGCAACCTGATGAAATAGAGGCACCAGCTCCCAATAGAAGAATATAGGGTTCTTCTCCCGATTTACGTCTCTCATGCATCAATTTGGCAAGATTTTTGATCTCTTGCCGTTGTCTTTCTATATTAGTCATAGTTAATTTTATATTTTAATGAATTATATCGAGTTATCCTTTATTGTAAAAATATTGATATTAAAAGATTTCCCTAACGAACATCTATGCACTCAAAAGTTTCGGAACTACATAAGAATTTTAAATACAAAATAGAAGATAAAATAATCGGAAATGAAAGCTAATCTAGGACTTGTGACAAAGAGGCTTGAGCCCAGTACTCGAAGACTTTTTGATATGAGAGACGTCATTTACGATCACGATTGGCTTTCTAAGGCAGACAATATCGAATTATATTATATATACCGTGGACTTTGTCTAAGTAGAAAAGACTCGCTCGCTATGAAAGAATATGGTTTGAGATATGATATTACTATTATTCCTCCATGTATGCTTGGGCGGGAATTCGTGAAAACAGAAGGATGTTACCATTCAAAAGTACATGGAACCAACATCACATATCCAGAAATATACGAAGTCTTAAGCGGCGAAGCTCACTATTTAATGCAGAAATCTGAAAACAGCAGGATTATTGATGTAATACTTGTAAAAGCAGAGCAGGGGGATAAGGTGGTCATTCCGCCAGGATACGGTCATCTAACAATTAACACCTCCAATAAGGTACTGAAGATGGCAAATTGGGTTGCTCGCGACTTTGAGGCGATATATGAACCCATAAAAGAAAAAGGTGGGGGGGCATATTTTTTTCTTAAAGAAGGGATTGTAAAAAATCCACATTATGGTGAAGTGCCAGAAATAAGGATGCTTAAACCCACCAGTATCAAAGGATTGCATAAAAGCAAGGAGATTTACGGGATAGTGAGAGATATAAAAAAATTGGAGTTTTTGATAAAGCCCCAGGAGTATGGATGGCTGTTTGAAGAAATGTTTGTATGAAAAGCTATATTATTCCCTACGACGAGTTGAACTGAAATAATGAAACTCATCATACCGCATCCGGGTCATTTTTTAGCGCTGAAAGAGATATGCAAAGAGGCGACCAGGGAAGCAGACGAGATTTATATGGCAGGCACTCCTGAAGTCCTCGGAAGCGGGAGGATCACCCTGCATGCACCGCTGCTGGACGAAATGGAAAAGCAGATACAGTACCTCCATGAAAAGAGGCTGAAGATGGGCGTGATCCTTAATCCCTCATGCATGGGCGGTCAGCATTTGACATCGCAGGGGTATAACATGTTCAGGTGGTACTTCGGTAAGCTGAACGATATGGAGGTGGATACGGTCACTGTCGCGGAGCCTTATCTTGTGGAGATGCTCGCGAAGGAGTTCCCGGATATAAAGGTGGTGCTTTCCGTGATCGCGCATGTGGATTCGCCTGAGAAGGCAAGGTTTTTTGAAGAGCTTGGCGTGGACGCGATAACCCTGGACACCAATATAAACCGGCACTTCGATATCCTGGAGAGCATAAAAGAGGCTGTAAGCTCTGAACTGCGGCTGCTGGTAAATGAAGCATGCCTATATAAATGCCCGTTCAGGTACTCACATTTTAATCTTTTCTCACACATGACAGGGATCGGGAACAAGCCAAATATTTTCAGCGACTACTATTATGAGAAATGCATCTCGTTCAGGGTCAGGTTCCCGGAACTGATCATAAAATCCCCCTGGATAAGACCCGAAGACCTGAAAGCTTACGAAGCCATAGGTATAGATTATTTTAAAATGTCAGGCAGAGCCAATACCATACGCTGGATAATAGACTGCATGAAAGCCTATTCGAACCGGTCGCATGACGGGAATTTAATGGACCTGCTGGACTGCCCGAGCGAACTGCGCGACATGTTCTATATACCGAACCGGGAACTGGACGGCGCCATAAAGCAGTGGATGGGCTGCAAAAAATTCTGTCATAAGTGCGGGTTCTGCAAGGCTACTGCGGAAAGGGTTATCAGGGTTTATGAATTCAAAGATTCGCAGAGAAAGACTCTGCCTTTAAGCGAGGTTAGAACAAAATGCGCGACTTCTTAAATAAGATACCTGAGAATAGAGGAAAGCTTGAGAGCACCATAAGGAAGTTCAAAGGGGCTCCTGTTTATATTATAGAATTAAAGGTATTCGGGACAGCATGCGGATGCATTGGCATGCTCGCCGACCTGCGGGGTCTGCAGACCGAGGACATAGAGGTATATCAGAAACAGTTCGTCGGTATCCTGTCTGAGATTAGCAAAGACCTCGGCTTGAAGCCGCATCTGATATATGCCCGCACCTTGCCCGGTTCCTTCGAGGTAGTGGCATTCACGGCAAGAGAGCTGTGCAGCAGGTGCAAGAACGAGCTTGGGAGCTTTGAGAAGCCAAGACCGGACCTGATAATACTCAGTAAAACATAAAAAGCAATCATGGAAAACAATAACGACCGAATCCGCAATGATAAAGCCCGGCTTGCTGCTGATATAAGGAATAAAAAATATATCGATAACTACCTCGAAAAATGGCTGAACCAGGAGGCAACGGATAAGCCTTATGTTGAGTGCGAAATCTGCGGTTATGCAAGCAATGCCTCTATCCACCAGCACCTCCTGGTACCCGTGGAATTTGTCCCGGATCCGGGCAGCAACCGCCTGCTCCACCTGTGCGCGAACTGCTATTATGAGCACCGCGCCATTGTAGACAGGTACCGCACCGGAATGGTGCCGGAAAAAATCCAGCAGGTATGCGAAGACGCTTTTGAAAAGTTAAAGGACTGGAAGAAACACTACAGGGATGCGAATAAGAACCTGGAGCGAATAGAGGTGTGATTCGCGAACAAACATATTCTTTCCATACACTGAGAGAATGGCATACGAAAATAATAAATAGTGGTTATAGTTATACGTTTAGATTGAACTGTATGATGGGGGGAGATATGGTACATCGGATTAACGTATTAGCAGTGCTAATGGACGGGTATGTGGACATGGATACTGGAGACTGAGATAAACATACATATTTAATTAAATTTATACATCATTTACATAATCTAAATTGTAATGTCGGGGTGGGATTTGGATATGACCGAATACGGGTGCTCGGAGAGGAAATGCCCTTGCCGTTTGTGGGTAAATTGCCATAACTATACGGATAGACGGAAGCAGGCATGGCGGATTAAGAAAAAAGAGTATGATTTCCATGTGTGGTATAAAGATCACTTCCGCGGCGAAATAAAGATGGCAGATATACTGGCAAACGGGTGATTGAAGTAATCAGATAGGGTATAAACTGCCATCTATGGGGATAAAGTTGCAATAAAAACCAAAAGTATTAAAGGGTATTATTGTTATACAGAGCTTAGAATGAGTGAAATGCAGGTTTTTGATTCGACCGGTAACCCTTTGCATGTTGGGAGCCCGGTGCTTTACAGGGCGACGGGCACGAAGGGTTATGTAGCCGAATTAATGTCTGATGAGGAAGGCACATGGGCGCTTGTCGATAAGACCAACCTGTATTATAAGACCGAAGTCCTTACGGTTATAAAGGAAGTTAAGGAAGAAGAGTTGGGAGAAAGATCGTTTACTCGGGAGGAAGTTGGAGCAAAGCTGGAAAAGGAGAAGGAAGCGGCTCCTACAGAGATGAGTGATGTCAGTCTGGAGAGCGGCGGATAAGTATAAATAAACTATAACTTCTCTACTAAAGCGCGAAGCTCTGCCACGAATATTTTATGGATTATTTTATAATGGATTATCATGAATGATTCGCAAGATTTAAGTACTATAAGGGAGTAGGATGGTGGTGCAAGGGATTGTAATGGTTGTTCGATACAATAAAAAAACAATATGGGTTGGAGTTAAATAGGACATAAATATCTTTTTTCCGGTTCTATACTCTGCCGATGTTGTTTGTCGCTCTTGTTGTATCGCTGCCAGATGACCAATTTCTTGGAAAAATAAAACCATAGGAGGTAAATAAACGTGGCTGACACAATAGACCTATATAGCGACAGAGGAGCAAAACTCAAATCAGGCGTGGACTTAAATGCCATAAGCCCGATGAGAAATGCCGCTATTAAGAAAATAGTCACCGGTATAAAGAGAACAGCAGCCGTTGACTTGGCTGGAATTGAGAAAACCTTGGCAACCTCATCAATAGGTGGTAAGGGCAGAAAGATTCCAGGAAGAGAAATGAAACTGGATATTGTAAAGAATGCTGATAAGATACGCAGCAGAGTTGCAGATCTGGTAAAAGTTGATGAAGGCGACGACACCAATGTGGAGTCCTTAAACGGCGGCAAGCAGCTGCTCGTTCAGGTACCCTCACCCAGGATAGATGTAGCAGCAGAGTATGTATCATCACTGACCTGCGCAGCATCAGCAACCACACAGGCAATCATCGACACATTCAGCATCGGAATGTTCGATGGACCCACAATCAAGTCCGCAGTCTGGGGACAGTACCCGCAGACACTGGATATGGTGGGCGGCAATGTAAAGTCAATCGTCGAAATCCCACAGAAAGATGAAGGCTTTGGCTATACACTGAGAAACGTCATGGCAAACCACCTTGCAGCAACATGCAAGTTCAATGCTATGAACACCGCAGCACTGTGCTCAACACTCGAGACCGTAGGTGTCCACGAGATGGGTGATGCACTCGGCATTCAGGAGAGACACAGATTACTGGCATACGGATTACAGGGCTTGAACGCAAACAACCTGGTCTATGGAACAGTAAAGTCCCAGGGCAAGACCGGAACAATCGGTACCGTAGTCCATGCAATTGTCGAGAAGGCACTCGCAGATAAGATAATCAGCGCAGACAAGAAATTTGCATCTGGCTATACAACATACAAGACCTCTGATGTAGGCAAGTGGAACGCATATTGCGCAGCAGGCACAATGGCAGCGACCATGATCAACTGCGGTGCGATGAGAGCCCCACAGTCAGTATCAGCGGTATTGCTGTACTTCAACGACATCGTTGAGAAAGAGACATCACTGCCAGGATGCGACTTCGGTAAGGTACAGGGTGTAGCAGTCGGATTCTCGTTCTTCTCCCACTCAATCTATGGTGGCGGCGGACCGGGCACATTCAACGGCAACCACGTAACCACAAGGCACTCAAAGGGACTTGGTGTCCCATGCGTAGCAGCAGCAGTTGCTCTTGACGCAGGTGTGCAGATCTACAGCCCCGCCAAGACCTCTCAGCTCGTAGGAGATGTCTTCAGCGCGGTAGATGAGTTCAGAGAGCCGATAAAAGCCATCGCGGAGGCAGTATAAGCAAGGAGAATTGAATGGTAAAAACTGCTTCAGTCACGGATAAACCCATCCAGTTAAGAGTATTTCCGCACAGGTTATTACAGCCCGGGACCGCTGAGTGTCTCTTAAATGAGATAGATCAGGTCAAAGGCGTAATAAGAATGCTCATCAATGGCAAGAATCTGCCCAGAAAGGTCACTTGCGGACCCGGAACGGGCTCAGATGTGAACCACCCTGACAGGACAATAATCCATGTCGGAGGATGCGCATTCGAATTGCATATCATAGTAGGAGAAGTAGTGGTCGAAGTGGAGAACGAAACTGCAGTGGAAGAAGTGAAAAAGGCGTGTGAGCGAGCGCTTCCCTTCTCCTTTGAAATCAAGCGCGGACACTTCATAAAGAGAAGACCCACCCTGACCGATTACGGCAAGTACGGGTTCAAAAGCAGGACTGATGAAAGACTCAATCTTGACGATGAACGGCTGCTTGGTCTGATTGATCCTAATGCAAAAGCGGAAACCCACCTCTGTATAACAAATACTGAGGAGAAACCATGAGTTTATCTTGGAGCAGAAGGAACCGATTCAACCACAATTAGGAGGAAAAAATATGCCTTATAAACCACAATACTACCCTGGCAATACCTCTTCTGCAAAGAACAGAAGAAAGCACATGTCAAATGACCTTGAGAAAATGCGCGACATCTCAGATGAGGACTTAACCGCAATTCTCGGTCACAGAGCACCTGGCGCGGACTACCCAAGCACACACCCGCCACTCTCAGAGATGGGCGAACCCGATGACCCGGTAAGAGAGGCCGTTGAGCCAACCCCTGGCGCGGCAGCAGGTGACAGAGTCAGATATGTACAGTTCGCTGACTCAATGTACAATGCACCAGCAACACCATACTTCAGATCGTACCACGCAGCGATCAACTTCAGAGGAGTTGACCCAGGTACTCTCTCAGGCAGAGAAGTCAATGAAATGAGAGAGAGAGATCTTGAAGAGTTCTCCAAGAGAGTTTGCGAGACCGAAATAACTGACTGGGGTCTTGCAGGCATGAGAGGCTGTACAGTTCACGGACACTCCCTGAGATTGCAGGAAGACGGGACCATGTTCGATATGCTGGACAGGCGCAGACTGGAGGGCGGCGTAATGGTAATGGACAAGGACCAGGTCGGTGTACCAATCGACAGAAAGGTCAACCTCGGCAAGCCAATCAGCGAGAGCGAAGCTGCCAAGAGGACCACCATGTACAGAGTGGACAATGTCCCCTTCAGAAGCGACAAGGAAGTAGTCGAACACGTGCAGAGAGTCTGGGAGTTAAGAACTAAATATGGCTTCCAGCCAAAGGCGTAAGAGGTGAAATAAATGGCACCAAGATTCCAAAAAGCAATGGAGACTAAATATACCAAGGAATGGGGCTCCAATAAGAACAAGGGCGGCAAAATAACCGACAAGAAGACCAAATACCTCAGACTGGGCTACACACAGAACCCAAGAAAGGTAGAGATGGCAAAGTGCGGAGCAGCAATCACCAAGAAGAGAGGATTGCAGGCATATGACCCCAAGCTTCACCTTGCCGGTATCCCCATGGGTCAGAGACAGTTGACCCCATATACAATATCTGGAACAGATATCGTATGCGACGGTGACGATCTCCACTTCGTCAACAATGCTGCAATGCAGCAGGAATGGGACGACATAAGAAGAACATGCGTCGTAGGACTTGACCTGGCACACGAGACACTCGAGAAGAGATTGGGTAAGGAAGTTACTCCTGAGACTATCAACTACTATCTCGAAGTCTTAAACCACGGCATGCCCGGCGCTGCAATCGTTCAGGAACACATGGTCGAAACACACCCGGCATTAGTGGATGACTGCTATGTGAAAGTATTCACAGGCGACGAGACACTGCAGGATGAAATCGACAAGCAATTCGTTATCAATATCGACAACGAATTCCCGGCAGAACAGGCAAAGCAGATGAAAGCCGCAGTTGGCAAGACCTCCTGGCAGGCAGTGCACATCCCCACCATAGTCACAAGGACTGAGGACGGACCAGGCACAAGCCGCTGGATGGCAATGCAGGTCGGCATGACCTTTATCAGCGCATATCACATGTGCGCAGGTGAAGCGGCAGTCGGCGAACTTGCATTCACAGCCAAGCACGC
Source organism: Candidatus Methanoperedens sp. (assembly GCA_026552855.1). Taxonomy (GTDB): domain Archaea; phylum Halobacteriota; class Methanosarcinia; order Methanosarcinales; family Methanoperedenaceae; genus Methanoperedens. Next base: position 15,519 of record JAPMTX010000055.1, read on the forward strand.
AGGACTTGTGGAAATGGGTGATATGATCCCGGCACGCAGAGCAAGGGGTCCAAATGAGCCTGGAGGATTATCCTTCGGTCACATGGCAGATATCGTCCAGACAAGCAGAAAGACACCAGAGGACCCGGTAAACGTCGTTCTCCAGGTCGCAAGCGCAGCAACAATGCTGTATGACCAGATATGGCTCGGCGGCTACATGTCAGGCGGCGTCGGATTCACAATGTATGCATTACCAGCATACTGCAACGA
>JAPMTX010000147.1 GCA_026552855.1 Candidatus Methanoperedens sp.
CGGCAAATATCTGGATAATTTCACCAGTCTCCATGCACTGAACCTATGGCTTTTAACTGGGATAAGATTTTTGCTTGGCACCCCACCTCAAGCTATAGATTCATGAATCCGTTGTTTTAGCCCCACAGGAGAGCAGAGAGAAACACTTTCATTTATCCGAAATCCAACGGTCTATTTACAGTATGGATCTAAGACATCTTAGCACAAGGGTTTATGCTTATGCGTTACGATAATAGCCCGATATGCCTCTAATGGAGAAAATAAAAGCGTTCAATGAGAGCGATAACCCCTGGGTCGGGCTTTTAAGGGATCTTCTCTTTGTACTTGTAGTAGTTGCTGTATTTGCTTCCGTTTCGCATATCGTGCTCGGGCTCTGGTCGCCCATGGTCGCCGTTAAAAGCGAAAGCATGGTCCCCCATCTCCAGATAGGAGACCTTATCTTTGTCGAGGGTATCGACCGCACCACTGTTATAACATACGAAGAGGGAGAGCGGAACGGTTACACGTCCTTCGGCGAATACGGCGATGTTATCCTCTATAAGCGCTTTGGAAATGAGGGGACCACGCCCATAATCCACCGCGCCATGTACTATGTCGAAAAAGGGGAGACCATGTGGCAAAACGGACCTACAGCCCCTTATGCAGGTTATATCACCAAAGGTGATAACGTGAGGACCAATCCCTCGTACGACCAGCAGGGGGATATAAGCTACCTCCAGCCTGTTAAAAAGGAGTGGATAATAGGGGTGGCGCGCTTTTACAGGATACCTTTTGCAGGGTATGTTTCGCTCATTCCAAGGATGATTCTGGGAACGTAAGCTGGATGTAAGCTGATCTGGAAAGGACGTAAATTAAAGCAAACGTTTATACATTCTCTGGATGATTATATGTTATTAGATTCCAGATGCCTCTGCGGGAAAAGATAAGACAGTTTAACGAGAGCGATAACCTCTGGATTGGATTTATAAGGGATGCTCTCTTTGTATTTGCAGTAATCACTATCATTGCTTCTGTTTCTAATATCGCATTCGGGCTCTGGTCGCCAATGGTTGCGGTGGAGAGCGGCAGCATGATTCCCCATATCCAGATAGGGGACATTATCCTGGTTGAGAGTATAGACCGCACCAAAGTTACGACATACGAGGAAGGAAAACAGAGCGGTTATATCTCCTTTGGTGAATACGGCGATGTGGTGCTGTACAGACCGTACGGAAAGAAGGATGTAACACCCATCATTCACCGCGCCATGTACTACGTTGAGAAGGGAGAGCCCATGTGGCAAAACGGACCTGCAGCCCCTTATGCAGGTTATATTACCAAAGGTGATAACCCGAAGACAAATCCCTTGTACGATCAGCAGGGCAGCATAAGCTCTCAACAGCCTGTTAAAAAAGAATGGGTAATAGGGGTGGCGCGCTTTTACAGGGTTCCTTTAGTAGGATATGTTTCGCTCATCCCGAGAAAGGTATTAGGCATATAGTTTTGTCTGGTTGGACAGCTTGAAGCTCTCAAGCTGTTTTAACCTGTAATCCTCAAAGAGCACCTTAAGAGTGCTGTCAGTCGGGATGCTCAGGGAAATCTCTTTAGTTCTTCCGTACCTTCCCTTGCTCACTACTGTTGCATTGAGTATGCCCAGCATATCAAGCTCGGATATCAGGTCAGTCACCCTGCGCTGTGTCAGGATCTCTATACCGATGATCCTGGACATCTGTTTGTAGACGTTGTACGCTTCCCCTGTGGTGATGTTGCTGTCTCCGTTGTAGCAGAGAAGCACTGCGCTGAGCAGCACAAGCTTTGACTGAGTTGGCAGTGTCTTCACCACCTCCACTATCCTGTCAGTCTCGATCTTCTCCTGTGCCTGCTTTACATGCAGTTCCTGGACCCTTGCCGATTTGGCGCGCTCGGCTATCTCACCTGATACCCTCAGTAGGTCAAGCGCCCTTCTTGCATCGCCATGTTCCTGTGCTGCATACGCCGCGCACAGCGGGATGACCGTTTCCTCCAGCATCCCTGGTTTAAAAGCCATCTTAGCTCTTTCCTGCAGGATATCCCTGAGCTGGTTGGCATCGTACGGCGGGAATATTATCTCTTCCTCACCAAGTGAACTCTTTACCCTCGGATCAAGGAATTCGGTGAACTTCAGGTCGTTCGTTATGCCGATGAGGCTTACCTTGGCTTTTTTAAGGTCCGAGTTTATCCTTGTGAGGTTATAGAGGACATCATCGCCCTTATCTACGAGCTTGTCCACCTCGTCGAGCATTATTATTGCAATGCGTCTATCTGAATCCAGTGCGTTTTTAAATTCTGAATACACCTGGTCAGTCGGCCACCCGGTCATGGGGATTTCCTTGTCAAAATGCCTGGCAAGAGATGCCAGCAGGCGGTACTGGGTGTCCACGACCTCGCAATTAATATATATGACTATACATGGAATCCCGTACAATTCGCCCGTTCTTTCAAGTTCCTGTCCGACATGCTTTGCCACAGCTGTTTTGCCGGTTCCCGTTTTCCCGTATATCAAAACATTTGATGGCGTCTCGCCTCGAAGCGCAGATACCAGAACGGTAGCCAGCGCTTTTACCTGGTCACTTCTGTGGGGAAGATAATCAGGCGTATATGTCGAACGGAGTACCTCTCTATTCTCAAAGATATTGACTATGGTAAGCATATCTTCAAAGATTCCCTTTATTGTTATGGTTCCGTTTTCCAATACTTCGACCCTCCTTTGCAACAGATGCAATGGAAGGAAAGGTATTAAGACTTTTGGTTGAGACCCCTTGGTTTCTTTTGGAGCAGGATGAAAATATTTCAGGATTTAAGATAATATGGGCTTTTGAGTAATCACTTTTTGACTTCCCGCTCTTTATGGTCCAGACCTCTGGCCATGATACATACAGTTCAACCCCTTTATTTCCACTGGAGATTTTCCTGTAAGACCTACCCCTTCATTTCGTCTGGAAACCTGAGAACCAATTTTCTCCGTGATGATTGATGTACAATACTAACCAATGTTATACGCTTTGTACCTCACTATATATAAAGATTTCGACTTAAGATTAAAATATAAAAAATGAAAGCAAAATCAACAAATCATACGTATCTCCAACTGACTAACGCTGCATATCAAAAATCAAAAGGATCGAGCAAATTATCCAGATGAAATAAAGGGGTAGGTGTTACACCGAAGAACGTCATGTAACACTGAAGAACGTCATGCCAGGGGCTACTCCAGGAGTTACATCAAAGGTTACACCAGTGGAGTCACGTCAAGGGTTACGCCAGTGATTATTATGCCGGGAGTCACTACATCCGTCACCGTTCCACCACACGCCAGGGCTCACCTATCCACCGGGATTGTCTCGAGCTGGCTTGAAAGCCCCCATATCAGTGTTCTTGTGTGTATGGGCACATTAGGGTCATTGCCGATATCATCTAGCTTGGAGATCACCATTGCGGCTCTTACCGACGGCGGCTCTTTTTCGTTCAACAGTATGTTTTTCATATTATCCGCATTACGTCTGATGTTTCGTGGTACCGAATCATCATTGATAATCCTATCAAGTACTTCGATGCACTGTCTTATGGTTTCGGTTGGTTTTTCCGACACGATTATCACTCCGGGCTACCTTTATAAAAGAAGCAGTCGTAGTTAAAGTCATGATTTCGTGCATAATAAAACTCCTGTACGAAAAGACTTTCGGTGATATCCAATGCCAGAAACAGATGAGAACAAAAAACTACAGAAGATAACAAGACTTCTTGAGAAAGGCGGCACAATGCTTGCAAGCCACCACGAGTGCGGAGCTCCGCTCTTTCGATATCAGGGGAAAGTCCTCTGCCCTGTATGCGATTTTGAGGAGAAAAAAGAAGTGCCCGAGGCGAGAAAGCCTGAGATGGCAGAGAAAGTAGCAGAGCGCGAAGAGATCAGGCGCGAGGTCATACCTGTAAGGGAACCCCAGCCGGTTGAACTTTCTCAGGTTGCCGCACTGACGCAGAGCAAGATTCACTCTATTGCAACGAGCCTTGAAGACGAGACAGACCTGCAAAGAGTAAAAGAAAAGCTTGAGTGCATAGAGCTCGGGCTGAGAGTATTGAAGCTGCTTGGGCCCTAATCCCTTCCTAACCCCTTCCTAATCTCTTCTTTTCCTGTGCTTCAGTATATATTCTGACAGCCTCTTCTTTATCTGCATGTACTCCACGTCTGATAACCCCGAGGAGGTAAGAGCAGAATCCCGCAGGAAGCACGGCTTGGTGATCTTGCAGCACCAGGTCATACTGCCAAAGCACGTCCCCTCCCCATATTCGATGGGAGTGTTGCGGGCAAACTCTGTTTTTATTTTCATGAACTCCTCGGCGCTGATGCCAGCCTGCTTGAGAGCGCCGTGCAGGGCGCAGGGTTTAACAGGAAGACAGCAGAAAGCAAGCGCCCTCAAATCCCCTCCGGCGCATATGTGTTTTGGTGCGTTGTACCAGCCTGTGAGGGACTGGAGCGATGAGATTTCTCTCACGAGATGATCGATGATACCAGGGCTGGAGAGGGCTGCGCGTGCGACCGAGACCATATCTGCGCCGTGTCCGAACATCTCTTTTGCGCTCTCAAAGTCCACGACGGAATTGTTGCCTATGATAAACAGACCTGTCGAGTTGCGGATTCGCTTGATTACCCTGATATCCGCGCCCGCCAAATCATTGTCACCTTCCGGGGGCATGGCATCGATATGTATGATATCAGCCCCCGCGCTCTCGATAGCCTTTGCAAGCGAAACGTCGTCCACAACATTGGCTCTTGTTTTAACCGAGAGCACAACACCTGTTTTTTTTATTTCCCGGATATACCCGCAGAGCCTCGGTGTATCTTTTAAGAGCGCCTCCCCGGTGCCGAGCGCCAGCATCTCAGGCTGCCTGCAGTGCGCGTTCATCTCAAGGATAGCGCCGTATTTTTTAGCCAGACGGGCTGCCTCGATAAGAGGCTCTATTGTTGCAGCGCGAACATTAACTGCAACCGCCGCCAATCCACGCGCGGCATCAAGCTCCCCTTCAAGGAACTCAATAGGTCTATCAGAAACGAATTCCTTTCTTTCGCGATCCAATTCTTTCTGCGCGGCTTCGTTCGTCCCAGCGTCCAGGTTATAGCCGCCCAGAACAATAAGTCCTGCGTTCCTGAACCTGGATGCGAATTTACTGTCGGTAATCCCTGCCATGGGGGCAAGGGCTATAGGATTTTTAGGTGCAGCATAGCCGATTTTGATGTTGAATAAGTTCTCTGTCACGATAGCCTCGTTCATCCCCGTGTTAAATACGGAGCCATTATCAGGATTTACCTCCAGTCGTCAGTATCCTTTAAGAAACTTACGCTTATGGTCAGCATGAAAAGATTTCATAAGCTTTTTATATCTGTAGTCCTTTAAGCCATATGTACAAATAAGGTGAACCAAATGGCATCAAACGCATTTTTTGATAATTATTTGCCGATAGCAATACTTACCGTTATTGGCTTTGTATTTGTAGCAATCTCTTTGTTCATGTCAAGGATGGTCAGACCGAGCAACAAAACAAAAGAAAAATTATCCACATACGAATGTGCAGAAGCGCCGATCGGGGATGCCAGGATACATCATAACATACAGTACTATCTGATCGTGATTGTTTTTCTCATCTTTGATGTTGAGATTCTGTTCTTATATCCGTGGGCAGTGCAGCTCAAGAAGCTTGGGGGTCTTGGATTTATTGAGATGGTCGTTTTCATTGAGATACTTATAATCGGTCTTGCTTATGCCTGGAGAAAGGAGGCTTTGGATTGGATCCAGTAACTATCGATACAACAAAATTTAAACCGGTAAGGAGAAAGCCAGAAACAGCACTTGAAAAGCTGGAAGATACCGGGCTCATCAGCACAGTCCTGGCTGCAAGGGAAAGGAAGGGGCTGATACTCTTGACAACGGTTGATCAGGTTTTTAACTGGGCGCGCCTCAGCTCGCTGTGGCCCGTCACCTCAGGTCTTGCATGCTGCGCCATCGAGATGATGGCTGTGGCTATGGCGCATCACGATATAGCGCGCTTCGGTATGGAGATATTCAGAGCAAGCCCCAGACAGGCGGATCTCATGTTCGTCGCAGGCACTGTGACCAAGAGGATGGCACCCAGGGTCAAGAAGTTGTACGAGATGATGCCAGACCCCAAGTGGGTGATATCCGTAGGCAGTTGTGCCAACACCGGGGGACCGTACCATGAATCCTATGCTGTGCTAAAGGGCGTGGACAATATCATACCTGTGGACGTGTATATTCCCGGCTGTCCTCCCCGACCAGAAGCCTGGCTGTACGGCGTCATCCAGTTAAGAGAAAAGATCAAGAGCGAGGGGTACGGGGCAAAATGGGGGCTTAACAAATGAACGGGGCAGAGGAATTAAAACAGATAATGCCGGACACCGTCATCAGTACAGGCATGCAGGTCAACAAGCCTCTTGCCGTCCTCAAAAAAGAGGACATATTGAAAGCTGCAGGCAAAGTGAAAGAGATGGGTTTTGATCAGCTCTCCGTCATCACGGGAATAGATTACCAGGACAGGTTCGAGGTAATCTATAATTTCTTCTCCTACAGGAAAAAGGAGAACCTTGTATTGAAAGTTATTCTGGACCATGACGCACCAGCCGTGGATTCGCTCGCATCCCTCTGGAAAGGGGCGGACTGGCTTGAGCGGGAGACGTACGATCTCGTAGGGGTTAAATTCACAGGTCACCCCAACCTTACCAGGATACTGCTGCCCGAGGGCTGGCAGGGTCATCCTCTCAGGAAGGATTATGACATGGCTACTGAGCAGTTCGTGACCATAGGGGAAGATGGCGAGGATATAGTAAGCACAGACGGGTCAAAGCTGCTGAGGAGGAAGTAATGGAAACTGACGAATTTATTCTCAACATGGGACCTGTACATCCGAGCACGCACGGTGTGCTGCGGTTCAAGCTCAGGATGGACGGGGAGATCATCAAGGACTGCCAGGTCATCATGGGCTACCTCCACAGGGGAACTGAAAAACTGGCTGAGATGAAGACGTACCTTCAGTTCATCCCTTACACCGACAGGCTGGATTACATCTCAGCCATGCCCAACAATTATGCTTACGTCAAAGCTGTCGAAGAACTTGCGGGCATAGAGGTGCCGTTGCGGGCTGAGTATATCCGCGTACTTACAGTGGAGCTTAACAGGATCGTCAACCATCTCGTATTTATGGGCTCCCTGCTGCTTGACCTCGGCGCGTCCACGATGATAATGTACGGGTTCAGGGAGAGGGAGAAGGCTCTTCAGCTCTTCGAGATGCTCTGCGGTGCAAGGATGACCTTCAGTTACTTCAGGATAGGAGGGGTGAGGGAGGACCTTCCCGAGGGCTTCATACCAAAGCTCAACGAGTTCATAAACGACATGGAGAAGCGTATTACTGATTACGAGGAATTGATCAACGGCAACGAGATATTCCTCATGAGAATGAAGAATATCGGGGTCATAAGCGCGGAAGAGGCGATCAACTACGGCATGACGGGTCCTTCGCTGCGCGGCTCTGGCGTGAATTACGATATAAGGAAAGTGGAGCCTTACTCCATATACCCCGATCTTGATTTCAAAGCCTGCGTGTACCCCGAATGTGACAGTTATGCGCGGTACATGGTCAGAGTGGATGAGATGAGGGAAAGTATCCATATCCTGAGGCAGATAGTGGATACCATGCCTAAATCGAATGTTATAGCCACTCAAAAATACGGGGTAGCACCGGTGACGGGTATGCCGTATACAGCTCAAACCTACTTCCCAAGGATATTCACACCGCCCGCAGGCGAGGTATACAGCAGGATCGAGGCGCCGAAAGGAGAATTAGGCTTTTACGTTGTAAGCGACGGCACGACCAAGCCGTACAGGGTGAAGATACGCTCGCCCTCTTTCTGCAACCTGACGGCGATACCAAAGATGGTCGTCGGGCTTAAGATCCCGGACCTGATAGCTGCTTTCGGTACTATTGATGTCGTTCTTGGCGATGTGGACAGGTGATAGAATGATAGCGAACGCTTACGAACTTATAGTATATATTCTAACCACGATCGGTATCTATGAACCGACATATGCCCTCTTCCAGAGCTTCGGAGTAGAGTACCTTTTAAGAATCATAATCGTACTTGTGGAGATAGCGGTCCTGTTCGTTTTCGTGCTCCTTACTATTATGTTCCTGACATGGATGGAGCGGAAGGTTGTGGCTATGGTGCAGGCGAGGTACGGACCCATGGTCACAGGACCGCGCGGGCTGCTCCAGCCTGTTATGGACGGCGTAAAGCTCATAGGTAAGGAAGATATCATCCCTGAGAAGGCTGACAGGTGGATATTCACGCTTGCGCCTTTTATCGTATTCGTACCTGCTCTCCTTGTATTCATACCGCTCCCGTTCGGCGAGTCCCTGATCATATCCGATCTCAGGGTCGGATTGCTCTATATAATCGCCATATCGGCTATCTCGCCTGTGGCAATCCTGCTCGCAGGATGGGCATCCAACAATAAATACGCACTTCTGGGTGCAATGAGGGCTGTGGCGCAGGATATAAGCTACACCATACCCCTGGCTCTTTCGGCGATCGCAGTTGTTATGTTCGCAGGCTCCCTGAGCACAGTGGATATTGTGAACGCTCAGAGCGGGACATGGTTCGGAGTGATACCGAAATGGTTCATACTCCTTCAGCCGCTTGGATTCATTCTGTTCCTTATAGCCTCCATCGCAGAGATGGGGCGCATACCGTTTGATTTCCAGGAATCTGAACAGGAGCTTGTAGCCGGATTCTTCACCGAGTACAGCGGAATGAAGTTTGCCATGTTTTTCCTTGCAGAGTACGCCCATCTCTTCGCGGTTTCGGGAATAATAGTCACTCTCTTCCTGGGAGGATGGAACGGACCTGCACTGCCCTTTATCCCGGTTCAGATAACGTCGCTCGTTTATTTCCTGATCAAAACCTATGCTGTTATCTTCTTCGCGATGTGGTTGAGGGATACGGTGCCCAGGGTCAGGATCGACCAGTTGCTCAATCTCGGCTGGAAGATCATGATACCTCTGGCGCTGCTCAACCTCTTGATAACGGGTTTCCTTGTGACAGCAGGGGTGATCTGATGGGCTGGATGAGCAAGAACTGGACGATGGTCGGCATAATAACCGGGCTCATTGTCACTTTAAAGCACGTACTCCATATCGGGGACAGACCAACGGTAACCGTCCAGTATCCGTATGAGCGGATGAAGCTCGCGCCCAGATTCAGGGGAAAGCATGCAATCGATGAGGACGCATGTATCGGCTGCGGCATATGCGAGGCGAACTGCCCGAACGGGACGATCAGGATAGTAAAATATAAGGGCAGATGGTTCCCGGAGTTCAATCTGGGGATGTGCCTGTTCTGCGGGCTCTGCGTTGATGCCTGTCCCATGAATGCCATCAAGATGAACGGTGGTTACGAGCTTGCGGATTATACCAGGGAGAGCCTAGTGTACGGTCCGGACAGACTGCTGTTTAAGAAAGAGGTGAATAAATGATAGATTTCGCATTCCTGATTATTTCTGTTCTCACTATACTCTCATCGATCATGGTAGTCCAGTCCAGAAAGTTGGTCCACAGCGCCGTATATCTGGCAGGTTCCCTTATCGGCACAGCCGGGCTTTTCATACTCCTGCAGGCTGAGTTCATCGCATGGGTGCAGGTGCTGGTCTACGTCGGGGCGGTTGTAACGCTCATACTGTTCACAATAATGCTGACAAGAAAAGGAGAGGAAGAGAATGCTCAGTAAATTCTTCAATCTGCTGGTCGCGTTAATGCTGTTCGCAACTCTTTTCGTATCAATCGACGACAGCAACAGGATCTGGGCAGGTAAAGATGAAGCAAACCCCATCAGCGTCGAGGGTATAGCAGGGGGTCCGGGTATCAGCGGCGGGATATTCAGCGATTTTATTTTTTCGTTCGAGCTGCTCTCACTGCTTCTGATCGCAGCACTGATAGGCGCACTTTTCCTGGCAAAGAAGGAGGCATAACATGTCCCTGTATACGTATCTTCTAATATCGGCAATCATATTCACAGTCGGCGCGTACGGCTTGATCACGCAGAGAAGCGGAATAAAGATCCTCATGTGCATAGAACTCATGCTTAACTCTGCCAACATTAACCTTGTTGCGTTCTCAAGTTTCAACAACAACGCCACAGGTCAGGTATTCGCTCTGTTCTCAATAGCCATAGCTGCTGCGGAAGCGGCGATAGGGTTTGCGATCCTCGTTGCACTGTTCCGGGTACGGGATACCATCAATCTTGATAATATCAATATCCTGAGGTGGTAGAATGTTCAGCGATTTTGCAGCATTAATCGTACTGTTGCCCGTTCTTGCGTTCGTCCTGACGCTCTTCCTGGGCAAGAGGCTTCCTTCGGGCGGAGCCCCACTCCCGATAGCCGCGATCGCGGGGTCGTTCATCATCTCGCTCGGGATCTTCCTTGAGATATACCCGGATAAAACGGTCCAGCAGTCGTGGGCATGGTTTGCAGGCATGAACCTGGGTATACTGATTGACCCTCTGGCAGTTGTAATGCTTATGATGGTCTCGTTCGTGAGCCTGCTCATCCATATCTACGCAGTTGGATACATGGCACACGACCCTGCAAAGCCGCGTTACTTTGCCGAGACGTCGCTGTTCACAGCAGCCATGCTGGCTGTGGTATTATCTGATAACATACTCCAGTTCTTCATCGCATGGGAACTTGTGGGGTTATGCTCGTATCTGCTGATAGGCTTCTGGTACCACAAGCCCTCAGCAGCAGCAGCGGCAAAGAAGGCGTTCCTTGTAACCAGGGTGGGTGATGTGCTCTTCCTTGCGGGAATCGTGCTTCTCTATGTTAATATGAAACTATTGATGGATAGTCGAAGTCTTGTATTTGAATCATTTGAATCGGGAAATTTTATCCTGCAATTCAAGACCATGTTTGAAGCTATTCCGCTTATTGACAAGACACAATTAACTTACATCACTTTGCTCTTCTTCGGCGGCGCTGTCGGAAAGAGCGGTCAGTTCCCGCTGCACGGGTGGCTTCCTGATGCAATGGAAGGCCCGACCACGGTCTCAGCATTGATCCATGCAGCTACGATGGTCACAGCAGGCGTTTACCTTGTCGCAAGGACGTTCCCCATGTTCGCCGCTGCGCCGGATTCGCTCCTTGTAGTGGCTTACATCGGAGGTTTCACTGCTCTCTTCGCTGCCACGATGGGACTTGTAATGAACGACATCAAAAGGGTGCTTGCCTACTCGACCGTGAGCCAGCTTGGATATATGATGCTTGCGCTCGGCACGGCAGGGGCTGTTGTCGGGGCTAAAGCTGTCGGCATTTCCATGTTCCACCTGATAAGCCATGCCTTCTTCAAGGCGCTGCTCTTCCTGTGTGCCGGAAGCGTTATCCACGCTGTTGGAACGAACGATATCCGCGAGATGGGCGGGCTTTTCGGCAAGATGAAAATAACAGCCACCACGATGCTCATAGCAGCACTTGCACTTGCAGGCATAGGCATACCGTTCCTTAACGTGGGCACGGCAGGTTTCTTCAGCAAGGATGCGATCATAGAGGGCGCATTTGAGTACGCGGAAGTGAAGGGCGACTTCATTCCCTACGTTTTTGCAGTTCTGGCTGCGCTCCTTACCTCGATATATATCTTCAGGCTATGGTTCATGGCATTCACCGGAAGTCCGCGCTCAGAACGCCACACACATGAATCCCCGGGCGTGATGACGCGACCGTTGATGATCCTGGCAGTGTTCGCCCTGTTCTTCGGGTTCGCGCAGTCCGGGTTCTATAATTACCTTGAGACCAACTTTGCGCTTGCGGGTGTAGAGTTAGTAGTCCATGAGGGCGAGGCATCGCATCCACCGGTCATAGTCGTACTGCTGCCTGTAATCGTAGGTGTGCTGGGTTTTCTGATCTCGTATGCGATATACCACAGGCGGATGCTGGATGTGAGCAAATTCGTCTCTTCACAGAATCCGATATACAAGCTGCTCATAAACAGGTATTACGAGCCCAAGATCGGCGCTGAAATCATAGGTGTGAAACTGACCCACAATGTCGTGGCTCAATCAGGCGAATTCGTGGACAGGAAGATAATCGACGGGCTTGTGATCGATAATATCATCGGCAATACCACGTTCAGGATCAGCGATACGGTGCGGAAACTGCAGACAGGAGTTGTACAGAACTATGCTTCGGTCGTCATTTTAGGCGTAGTTCTGCTGGTAATCCTGCTTAAACTCGGAGGTGTATAAAATGGCTGGATTGATTTCACTGATGATTCTGATTCCCCTGATCGGCGCAATCATTACGTTCCTGACAAAGACCAGGGAGCAGGCGCGCATCGTGGCATTCCTGGCATCAGGCGCCTCTCTTGTCATCTCGCTTGTACTTTTCACGCGGTTTAATAGCTCTGTTTCGCAGATCCAGTTCGAGGAGCTGTATCCGTGGATAAGCAGCCTTGGAATAAACCTTAAGTTCGGTCTTGACGGGGTCGGAATGCCTCTGGTGTTGCTCTCCACTATAATCATCCCCCTGACAATCGTGTTCGCGTGGGGTGAGACAAAACAGGCAAACCGGTTCTACGGCTTGATCCTGCTTGAACTTGTAGGCGTACTCGGCGTATTCACCTCCCTCGATTTCTTCGTGTTCTACATATTCTGGGAAATCGTACTGATCCCGATGTACTTCCTGATAAGCATCTGGGGAGGACCAAGGAAAGATTACTCTGCCATAAAATTCTTCATATACACGCATGTAGCAAGCCTTGTGATGCTGCTTGCGATATTCTCCCTGTATTTCAACGCATGGCAGCTCACCGGGACACCGAATTTCGATATGTTCCACCTGCTTAAGAACTACCAGGTCATCGACTCCACGCTGTTAAAGGACGTAATATTCCTGGCACTGCTGTTCGGTTTCATAGTCAAGATGCCTGCTGTGCCGTTCCATACATGGCTGCCTGATGCGCATGTGGAAGCCCCGACCGCCGGCAGTGTCATACTCGCTGCACTCCTGCTCAAGATGGGAGGATACGGATTGTTCAGGGTAATACTTCCACTTCTGCCGTATTCAGGCTCACCCGGAGAACTGATTACTCTGATGGCAATAATCGGTGTAGTGAGCATACTCTACGGGACGTTCCTGGCTCTGGCTCAGCGCGACCTCAAGAAGATGGTGGCATATTCAAGTATAAGCCACATGGGGTACGTTACCTTGGGCGCAGCCGCGCTCATCCCGCTCTCAGTGAGCGGGGCTATGTACCAGCAGTTCTCGCACGGGCTTATCACAGGCGTGCTGTTCATGTCATGCGGCGTTATACAGCACGGCGCTGGCACGCGCATAATCGGAGACCTCGGCGGCATAGCAAAGCACATGCCAAAACTCGCTTTCCTTATGCTCGCTGGCTTCCTGGCATCGCTTGGACTGCCAGGGATGAGCGGTTTCATTGCCGAGTTCCTGGTGCTCGTTAATTCCTATTTCACTCTGCCCACGTTCGTGATACTGGCGCTCTTCGGCATCGTGTTCACCGCAGGGTACCATCTCTGGGCTATGCAGAGGGCGGTATTCGGGACGTACAACGAAAAACTGGGGCACATCCACGACGCGGCACACTATGAACTGCTCTCCATGTCGATACTGATACTGCTGATAATATTCTTCGGGCTAAACCCGAATCCGGTGCTTAACATGATGACGACAAACGCTGAAACCCTGGTTAAGTATGTTTCACTGACAGGAGTGATAACATGAATTACGCTCTACTTGCACCTGAGATACTGCTGACGTTCCTGGCGCTTGCAATCATATTGCTTGGCATTTTGATCAGCGATAAATCCAAGAACGTACTGGGGTACCTGAGCGCAGCAGGTCTGGCAGCCTCTCTCGTATACATAGTCGGCACGAGGGGTGAAGGGAGCTTCTTCTATAACGCCCTGGTGATTGACCCGCTCTCCCAGATCTTCAAACTGATCTTCATAGTAGTTTCACTGCTTGCAGTAATAGCATCGATAATGTACTTCAAGGATAACCGCAACCAGGACGAGTACTACGCCCTGCTGCTTCTCGCCACGGTCGGAATGATGGTCGTGGCATCTGCGAACGACCTCATTGCTCTGTTCGTGGGGTTTGAGCTTGCGAGCATGTCAACGTACGTGCTTGCAGGTTTTGAGAAGAAGAACCCCGCCTCCCTTGAAGCTGCCCTGAAATATTTCATCATAGGCTCCCTCTCCTCAGCCTTGATGCTTTTCGGTATGTCGCTTGTGTACGGGATAACAGGCTCAACGAACATCCCTGTCATCATAGAGTACTTCAGGACCAATCCTTCAATAGCGATAACCTCGCTTGATATTGTCGCAATGCTCTTCCTCCTGGCAGGGTTCGGGTTCAAGATGGCGCTTGTTCCGTTCCATATGTGGGCGCCCGATACGTACGAGGGCTCGCCTACAGTGGTTTCTGCCCTGCTGGCTGCAGGCTCAAAAAAGATGGGGTTCGTTGCAGCGTTCAGGGTACTTATACTTGCTCTAGTGGCGATACGCGTCGATATCCAGATGGCGTTCGCAGTCCTTGCAGTCATCACGATGACCTACGGCAATGTAGTGGCGATATCCCAGCGCAGCATCAAGAGGATGCTGGCTTATTCCTCTATCGCGCAGGCTGGCTACATAGCACTGGCGTTCGTGGTCATGACCCAGATGTCCGTAAGCGGAGGCATACTGCTGGCTCTGGGGCAT
This sequence comes from Candidatus Methanoperedens sp., assembly GCA_026552855.1. Taxonomy (GTDB): domain Archaea; phylum Halobacteriota; class Methanosarcinia; order Methanosarcinales; family Methanoperedenaceae; genus Methanoperedens. The sequence continues at coordinate 14,795 of JAPMTX010000147.1, forward strand.
GCGCTGATGAAAGGAGGCGCATTCCTTGCTGTCGCAGTTGTGGCGTATATGGTCCTGTCAGATAACAAAAACGCCAAAAATACAGATGACCTTGAGCACTTTGCCGGGCTCGGGAAGCGCGCGCCTATAACAGCATTCTCCCTGTTCGTGCTCTTACTTGCTCTGGCAGGCATCCCTCCATCCGCAGGTTTCATCGGTAAGTTCGTGCTCTTCTACTCTGTTACGATAGAGGCTGTGAGACAGGCGAGCGGATGGCTGTTGCTTGTCGTTATAATTGCTATCCTGAACAGCGCGCTGTCCATCTATTACTACGCGCGCGTGATAAGGTACATGTACGTGCTGCCCCCGGTCGGAGAGAAGATAAAGGAGCCTGCGCCGTATGTTGCAGCTATCCTGCTGGCTGTGATAGGGACTATAGGTATAGGCTTGTATCCTGAGCCGTTCATTAACTGGGCTATGGATGCTGCAAGAGTATTAGGAGTGAGCTAAAATGGCAGATTGCGATCTATGCGGTGTGGCAAGACCAACACTGTGCCCTGTGAAAGTGAACGCACCTGATGTTAAAGCCGCTTACCCGACTGGTACGTGGCGGGGTATCAACGAAGAGTGCCTCCACAGTTGTCATGAGGCGAACCTTAACAGGATGCCCGTGAACGGTGCAGAGAAATGCGACTTATGCGGGACAAGGAACGTGCCTCTTTTCCAGGTTACAGTCCAGGTACCCATCTTCCAGGAGCCCTACCGCAGGGAATTAAATAAAGCCATCTGCAGTAATTGCTTTGAGGCGTGCGAGGAGACGTTAAGAAGAAGAGAAGCTGAGAAGGAAGAGCATCACCACTAACTATTATCATTAACTGCTTTTGTTAACCTTCTCCGCGCCCTCGTACTCGGATGGGCATTTCGTCAGCATCTTATATGCCCTGAACACATCGCCATCAAACTGTCCCGTCACTATTACCTGGATATTTGTGTACCCGGGAGGGATGTTGGGTTTCTCGCCCGTGTAAATGACATCGATAGTTGCGATTCTATCCGTCATCTTGAACGTGAGCGTGCGGTTGAGCGCGTCCCACTTATCCGTACCCGTGACCAGGGAGCCGTTCACTATAATGATCTTGTCCGTGAGGTTCTGCTTAGCTGCGACAGCTTCGCTGACCTCGTACTGGTTTGAGATAATGCCGGACGTAAATGCAAGGTAGACCAGCAGGACTCCAATAATGGAAAATCCAAGTACAAAACGATGCTTTTTATTCATTTGTATCCTTACGAACTACATTGCGCTTATTGGCTTTAAATGTTTCTTAATCATCCCGATATATTCGATTTATATTATGGAGAATTTGTAATCCCATTGCCTTAGGGTAAATTTAATATAAGGGCAACAGTAAGGGTGTATATAGATTTAAGCTCTAACTGGCCAAATACGAGTAAAAATGAAGTAAGTTATGGCGAATACAAACAACAGTGATGAATTAATTTTCTTTTGGAATTGCGCCGCCAGTAAGGAAGAGATTGATAGACTCAAATCCAACGATAAAATTATTTCAATACATTATGTATGCGGTATTGATCCTTGGTTAATAATTTGCAAGAGTAATATAAAGGATGTTTTTGATTTTGGGTCCTCTTACCGGTTGAAAATTAAATATAATTCATTTGCAGAGCGGGTTAGGTGGAGAAATGAAGTTTCAAACCCGAAAGATAAAATAATTTTCTGGGTTTTTATTAAAGGTAAAGACATAAAGTATTTCATTAATGAGATGACTGAAAATGCCAACTCTGAAGGTTATAAAATCGCAGAAGTTTATGATGTTTTTGGGGAATTCCAGGCTATCGTAAAGATTTACGCACAGAATGTAAACGGCGTAGATAACTTTTTGACCTCTTGTCGAAGCGAAGGTCTGAGCACATCCACAAAATGTGTATTATACACTGTAAAAGAGAACGGAACGATTATAGATTCTAATATAGAGACAAAGAGAAAAAGAGCTAATGATGCAAAAAAAGAGATTAATTACGCTATAGCACGAATCATGTTCAACACAAGAGGTTTCGTTCAGAAAACATTTTATGCCCAAAAGGAATTACTGGTAAAGGAATTAACGAAAATGAATGTCCCTTTTGTTCATGGGACTCTGGATAAATATATTCTTAACCCTGATATCACGAAATCTGAATATTCCAGAGATGATTTAGTACACTATAATTCGCTGATAGATCGGTATTCGGTAAAGTTGGAAAAAAACGCTTGGCTGAAAACTTTATTCTTTTTTAAAGCAGGGACGGAACCCACTCAAAAAGACAAACTGGAGAAGGTTATACAAAAAGAATTATTGGGGGTTAAACCAACAAAATTTGCTAGAAAATTGTACCATATAACAGGAGATTATGATTTTATGGTTCCTTTTGATTGTATGAATATAGAGGAACTGAACCAAACAATTGATGATTTTCTAAAGAATTGGGGAGAGCTGATTACAAGTTTTACAAATACTATTTGTCGTCCTGTTGAGGGGGAAGAGGCACATTCCTTAGTTGCATTAGATATTCCTTTAATAGAATCCCTTCTTATTAACGCTACGCAGATAACTCAATTTGAAGATATAGTAAGAGGGAGAAGCATCTTTTCGCCTATTTTGGATGGAGACGATTTGATGATAGCCGAAGAGGGAATCACACCTAGAGAAGATTATGTGAGGTATGAAATTAAAAATAAAGATAAACCTTCAATAGACGATTATTTACAAAGATTTACATCATTTGGAAGTATAGGAGTTGAGCCGACTATCGAGTTTAAAAATGGTGCCTTAATCCAGGCATATACGAAATTATACCTAAAAGATTTTGAATCTAAAAAAGGAATTATATTCGAAATAAACGAGAAAATAAGGAAATACGAGATTTTATGTATAGTCTATGAGCCTATAAGGGATCCTCTGACTGTTATGTGTGTTTTAATGGTCAAAGATCTGGTCGAGTTAGAAGTCTTATTTGAAGATTTTTTGAAAAAATACTGCAAAAAGATAGAGTATCATGTCATCTTTCATCAGGGATATTATTCGAGGGCAATTGAACAGAACATCAGATGTAAACCCTGTTTTTATCCATTTGTTCCCAGGAGATTCTGTAGCAAAGATTGCGAAATGTGCGAGGAACAAAGGGACTGTATAAAGCAGAACTGCGGCAAATGTATAAGATATATACTTCCCAGACAAAGGAATAGAAAATTAAATATCGATTTTGATAGCAAAGCCATTAAATCATTTATTAAAATTACATTGGTTGGAGTCGATCTAAGCCTTTACCAATATTTCGCATTGGAGAAATTACTGGATCAAGAGGGTAGGCGTAATAGAATATTAAATGAATATAAAAATCTTTGTAATAAGTTAGGAGGTAAAGCAATAGATGTCTATGAAAGCTACGAAGATTTGGTGACCAAATATGAGAAGATAATCGATAGAGATAGATATAGAGAAAAGTATAAAACTGCAATAAACAATGTATTAAAACGTATTTTAGCCTCAGGATCTGATATAATCATCTTTCCCGAGTATTCTATACCCTTCTATGTATATGATACGATAAGAAAGTTCGATATTGAAAATGATTGTATTATTGTAGCAGGGTCATACGTTAACAATGAATTGTTTAATGTTTGTCCTATAATTTTCAATGAATCTAAAGAGGAGAAGAAAATATATCATTATTATAAAAATAAGCTTAGCCCATTCGAAAAAGATTTAGGATTAATTAAAAATAGAGGGACCGCATATTTAAAATTTTTAAACAGTCCTTATGGAAATATATACGTTCAGCTTTGTTATGATGCATTTGAATTCGATAACGAGGCGCTAAAGGATGTAGATATACTGGTAGTTCCGAGTTATAATACTGCATCAGGCTTTGTTGGAGGCATTAAGGAAAATGCAAATAATTACAAACTGGTGGCAGTATATGCAAATACAAAAAATGAAGGAGACATAAAATCAAGTTTCTTTATTCCGCCAGAAGAAGCTAGACAAGCCAATAGGAATACAGTAAAGCCGCTCCATCCTAATATGTGGCAGGGCGGGATTACTGAAGATAAAATTTTTGAGATATCTCCAGATAATAACCAATTTGAAGAGATTAAAGATGAAGAGAAAGAGTTTAGTTTTAAACTCAAACATTTATATTTTAATCTTGCTCAACTTAATAAACGAAGAGGAATTTACTCCAGAAGATCAGCCTGAAAACTAATCTTGAACCCATCATCGGCGGATATAGCGAGCTTTATGATATATTTGTTCAGCGCCATTGCAGTTAATCGCCATACAGCGCAGCATTGTCTATCTGCACCTTCGCCATCTCCACAGCCAGCTTCGTATAATCCTTCCTGTTCATCCTCCCTTTAGTGAGCCAGCCGATGATGCCCTCCTCGTATCCGATATCTGGTTTGCCCGTTAAAGGCTCAAACGCCTGCGAGATGGTTATGCCCTCATTCAGGACCCTTTTAACCGGCTCAGGAGGGTATTCAAAAGCAGGCGCAAGCCCGAGATAAATTCTCTTGCCGTCGTAGATGGCGCAGCAGCAGAAGTTCATATATCCGCTGTTCGTTCCCGGAACAGGAGCAATGCCGTCCTCGATGCCCACAGCATATTCGCAGTCCCTGAAAACCGATCTTGCCCTGAATACCGCGCCTTCCACGGTTTCCTCAAGGCTCAGCGGCTGTTCCCTGACGCCAGACCGGCTGGCAACCCCTTCAACACTGAAATCAGAAAAGACCTCCTGTACAGCGTTTATCTTATTTCTGTTCAAAGAGGCGACGAAGATACATTTTCTCATACAGCAAAGGGTTAATTGTTCTTTTTCTTAAAGAACTTAATGAAATATTTCCACCCTGTCTTGCAGAGATGCTTCCTGCCCTGGGGGTCTTTCCTTACCCAGTCCATCAGGTAGAAGAACTGAGCCTTGTACTCATCCACGGTCTCCTCCACTATCAAAGGAGGGTTCGGGACACCGAGCCCGCGGAGGTATTCGATAAAAAGCTCCTCTCCTTTCCTCTGAGCCAGCCCGTTGATTTTTGTCACGGTGAATTTATAACCCTCGACTCTCAGCCACTCTGCTGTCTTATCGTGAATGCAGCCGGAGCATATCTCTATCTCCTCGTCCTTCTGTATCCTCAATTTAATGAATCCCTGCTCCACGATACCCCTTGCAGAGGCAAGGTACGTTTTCTTTTTGAACGTATCAGTGTTGAAATGCTCTATCGGCACTATATCATAGTACGTTTCGCCGGTCTCTTTACGCAGGACTATGATACCGACTCCTCCGATGGGTGTACCCCAGCCCTGGTCATCTATCTGGATAGTCATTGTTACATGTTGATAGTTCACTTTTGTATATAACCTATTCCGCTCCAGGAACGATAATTTTATTTGTAAGCAGTACTAATTACAGTAGTGGTGTGGGAATGGAAATAACAAGAATAATCCCGATAGTCCTCGTTACCCTATTACTGTTTTTTACAGGATGTGTTGGGAAGACACCAGTTGGAACTCCTGCTCCCACTACGACAGTAGTCACAACAGAAACACCTCAACAGACCATGGTTCCGACTGTTCCAGCCCCCACACCATCCCTAACTCCGTCGCTAACTCCGGCCCTGCATGCGAAGTACATTATCTGGCTTGATAGTGATTATGGTTTTTACAGGGTAAGGGCGGTCAGGGACAATACCTCACTCAAACTGCCGTCCGACTTCGATATACTGAACTTTTCTATCTATATTGGCGATAAGGTCAGGTGGATGAACGACGACAGCTACGATTTCCCGCTCACCCTCGTCAGCAAAGAGGGGCTATGGAGCGGCAGGGCAGGATTGATGCGCTACCAGGGCGAGAAGGTGGAATACACGTTCAATAAGACAGGGACATATACTTTCTATATCCAAGAATATCCGCGTTTGCCGCAGCAGAAAATAACGGTAGTCAACCCGTGATCATTGAAAAATTTAAATACCCCCTGCGGCATCAGAATTGTAATTAAAGAACATTGATAACCTTTAAGTAATAATAATTCGTAATATTGCGAACAAGGAATCGCTATGGATTTCGTAGAGCATGTAAGGAGGAACCTTGAAGGAAAACTGCGGATTGAAGATGGGAACTGCGGTACGACCCACAAGGTGTTAAAAGAGATCTCAAGCCTTGGCGGGAAAGCAGTTACATGGGAGCGACCTGACGGGGTAGGCTCAAGGATACTTGATGATAAAGGGAACATAGCAGGGGAAGGGGAAGGCATAACATGGCCGCCTGCAATCCTGTTCGCGATGGTGGAAGGAGGTTACTTCCCGAAGCATATAGAATCCGGGCTCCTAAAATCATTGCAGTGCATTATCGATATGGAGAAGGTAGCAGATATCTACGGCTACGGCAGGGTCGTTACACCTGTCGCTTCTGCTTATAACGAGGTATGGAAGAGCGGTGGAAGGGTAGCCATCAGGCGCAACTCCTGGGGCGTTGAGGTCGCCTTTATAGATAAGGACGATAACGAGATAGCAGTCGGACCGATATCGTATTGCCCCACCTGCGGCACAGCCGCGACCATCCCCCGCGCGCCCAAGCTTGCTTTGAAGATAAAAGAAGAACTGAAAGACAAAAGGAACACGGGAAAGGATAAATACGAGCGCGGGATGGAGAACCTGTTCTTCTATAAGAACGACAGGGTATGCTGCGAGATAGTGGAGAAAGGAAAGGTGCTGGGCAGGGCGATGAGGTGCTGCATAGCCTATGCAGGCGTGGTCGCTGAGGTGCATGCGGGGATAGCAGGACCCAAATGGGGAGCCCTCTTCAGGGAATACTGCAAAGTCTGCCCTGTCAAGCTCTGCAAAAAAGGGAAAAACACGGGCGAGGAGGCAAATAATCTTCTCACCGCCCTTGAGAGAAAGAGATTGACCACGGATGTCAGGCTTGATACCTATATCACTGCACTTGTGAAAAAGGACGGGGAGCTTATAGGTAAAGGTATAGGGACTGTGTGCGCGTTCTCATCTTTGCTGTACGCAGCAGCCAGATGCATAGAGCTTAAATCCGAGATAGAAGTTGTAAGGGAATAAGCGGCTGATGCACGAGATATCTATCGCCGGCGCGATCATAGACGCGGTGCTTGAGGCGGCAAAGAAGAACAATGCCAGAAAGGTGAACGAGGTCCTTATCGAGATAGGGGAGCTTACTGCGCTTAACCCCGACCAGCTTAGTTTCATTTTTAAAACGATAACTGCCGGGACCGTGGCTGAAGGTGCAATTTACGACATCAGGCTGGTGAGACCTGTTATAAGCTGCAGGGTATGCTCTTATAGCGGTCCCATCGAATTCTTTGAGAAACTTCACTTTATCCTGCCTGTAATAAAATGCCCCGAATGCGGAGGAAGCGAAGTTGATATAGTTGCGGGAAGGGAATGCTGCGTCAAAAGAATAAAGATATCGTGAACGATATCTAATCGGCCTCTCCTTTCAATAGCTCGTTCACGATATCCTGCGTCCTGAGGCTCCCTTCTGCTACCCGCTTGACCATGGGATAGATGTACTTACAGTCATCGAGCTTCTCCCAGACACCGGGACCGACCTCCCTTATGACCTGGTCTATGATTCTCTGGCACCTGTTGCATACAGGCGTATTTCTCTGTGTGGGTTCATCGCATATATCGCAATTCATATTTTTTCCCCCTTGTTACATATATTTAAAAGAGCTTATATGATAAAAAACTATTGCCTGCGAAAACTACTAATAAGATAGAAATCCAATTCATATGGAGGTTAGATGATATGCAGGTAGAAGATATCTTAAAAACTGTTACTGACAGGGTTGCAACCATGATCTCCACCAAGACTGTGATAGGGGAGAGCATAACCGTGGAAGGGAAGACGATCATACCGGTCACCAGGGTAAGCTTCGGGTTCGGGAGCGGCGGCGGTGAAGGGAAGGGAAAAGCGGGGGACGTAGGTACGGGAAGCGGCGGAGGGGCAGGTGCCGTCATCCAGCCGGTCGCATTCCTGGTCGTATCTAAGGAAGATGTGCGGGTGTTCGCCGTACAGGGAAAGGGAGTGATTGCGCAGCTATCCGAGGTGATACCTGAGATAATGGAGAGGTACAGGACAATCAGGGAGGAGAGCAGAAAAGAAGAGACAGAAAAGACCTGAGAACATGTACTAAAGAGCCCGAAGTTGTCGATAGTAGCTGTTGTACTGGTAATTATCGCAGCACTGGTACTGGCAGCTCTGCTATCTCCTGTGGCAATTTATATCCATTCTGTAAGAGCAGGAGGAAAGACTGACGGGAGCTTAAGTATAAGGTGGGTAATATTCCTTTTCAGGTATCTATTAAGAGACAGGCTGATAGAGATTCTCATCCTTGGGAAATGTATAGCTCGCATACCGCGTAAAAAACCAGAGCGAAAAAAACCTGAAAAACCGGAGGGCAAAAAACCAGAAAAAATCAAAAGACCCATGCCGCCCATCGGTGAAATCCTTAATCTGGGCAGACCAGCGCTACGGCTTCTCAGAGATCTCATCCACGCTTTCAGGTTAAAATACCTTGATATCGATGTAACCTTCGGGTTAGACGAACCTGCCTGTACAGGAATGCTTACAGGGCTCATGCACTCAGTACGCGGTTCGTCCGCGGTGAGGGATAATATCAGGTTCACACCCGATTTTACGCAGTCGGTACTGAACTGGAACGTGAAGGCAGAGATATCCACGGTCCCGATTAAAATGGTAGTGCCATTGGCAAGATTCGTTACCAGCAGTCAAACCATAAGATCTATGCTCCGGATTATCAGGGGGTAACAGGACAAAACATTTATCACGATTGCAAATAACAGGAAGAGCATGAAGCTCTTCGTCCCCTCGCCAGGGCACCTCAACAGCCTTAAGGAACTGCTGACAGCAAAGGACAGGATATATTCTATATTCATGGCAGGCTCACCCGACTATATAGGTACGGGTAGGAGCAATCTTGCCTCCCCGCAGCTTGAGGATATAGCTGCGCAGACTGAGTACGCCCACAGGCACGGGGTTAAGATGGAGATGGTCCTGAACTCAAGTTGCATGGGAGGGAGGCAGCTCACGCCTGAGGGTTTCAGGATAAACCACTGGTATATCGAGAGGTTGGTGGATGATATCGGGGTGGATTCCATAGTCGTGGCTGACCCCTATCTTGTCGAGACCATTGCAAGGGATTTTGATGAAATCAGTGTCGTGGTCTCTGTGCTCGCTTTTGTGGATTCGCCGCAGAAGGCGGAATTCTTTGTCGGGCTGGGCGCGGATTCGATAGTAATAGATTCGAATGTTAACAGGCACTTCGATGTGCTCCACGCCATTCGCGACTCGGTAGACTGTGAGCTGAAGCTCCTGGTGAACGAGGGATGCTTATATCGCTGTCCTTTCAGGTACGCTCACTTTAACTTCTTCTCGCACGCCTTCGGACCTGAGCCAAGACCAAACGTGCTGGACGACTACTATTACTTTAAATGCCTTGAATTGCGGATCTCCCATCCCGAACAGATCATCAAATCGCCGTGGATAAGACCTGAGGATATCAGGCAGTACAGGGATATCACGGACGTACTCAAGATCGGGGGCAGGACGCATTTCGTGGATTGGATTCTTAACTGTGTGAACGCGTACTACAGCGAAAGCTATGAGGGGAACCTGATGGACCTCCTCGATTGCCCCAAGGACTTAAAGGACTTGTTCGACATACCCAATAAAAGTCTTGACGGCGTTCTGGAGCAGCAGTGGAAGAACTGCAAGAAGGTATGCAATAAGTGCGGCTACTGCAAGAACCTCACCAAAAAAGTCACCAGGACTTATGCGCAGGGCGGCACTGAGCTTGAAAGCCTCGTGCCGCTTGAAAGTTTCGCGGCAAAGGCGTGAGCATTGATATGAACATTGGTATGAACATCGGTAACTTTGAGCCTAAAGGAGCCTCTCCAGCACTGCCAGGAAGTATTCGTAGAACGGCGGCGTGCTCTTAAAGCTCAGCAGGTACATCCAGCTAAAAGATGTGAAATAGAAATACGCCGGGATCATAAGCCAGGCGGCAAGCCTTAAGATCCTGATTGCTCCTCCGGGTGGATTGTGTTTCTCTTTTACCTTTACATTCCAGCCTTTCAGGATAAGAAACATCACTAGGAGTATGGAGGCTGCGGAGAGCAGACCCGGTCTGAAATCCCCTGTAAGAAGTGAGTACCTTATAACAGGATTTGCCTCCGCGAGACCGGGCTGATGTGTCCCTATGATCGTCATCAGAGCATCCAGGTAGATTACGAAAAGGTAGACCATAGCCCAGTTCTTGCTATCTGAAAAGAAGCTGCTAATACGTGTTTGAATGGCGTTCATCTGGTTTGGGTGTCCTTTTTGCCAATCAGTACGTTTAAGGGGTATATATTTGTTTTTGCCCTGGGATGGACTTGTATATTTGTTTCTCGGAAAGGGAGTTACAAGAAAACCTCGGAGCCTGAATGCACCATGATACCATTTTTAGTTATATTGTACGGTTTCGCCTCTTTTGAATGTTCGATATGCCTCATCTTTGAGACCTCTATAACTGTAGTTACAGCTCCCTTATCAGATTGCCTGACCTGCTTCAGTATAATGACGCCATCTACTATGTACTCTATCAGACCATACCTTGAATAATATGGGTTCTCCCTGCTAACCTCGGATATCATAACAGTTGTTATTGCCATTTCCTTTACTATCTGGGCTAAATTGAATAAGTGATTGCGGCGTTCAGAATCAGAATCATGCATCATTTCGTATAATGTTACAGAGTCTATGGCAAGACGTTTTACTTTGTACAACTTGAAGAGCTTTGGCAGGTCATTCTCAATGAGGTCTACCGTAGCCTTGAGGTCCATTTTACTAAGATATACCAGCGTCAGTTTTTTGTTCGTGATATACTGCTGCATGTCCCAGTTTAAAATTGATGCTGTTTTGATAATATTCTCCTCGCTCTCCTCAAGGCTCATATACATACAGTTTTCGCTGTTTTGTAATCCTGCGTAGATGAATTGAAGGGCAAAGGTGGATTTGCCTGTACCTGGTGGTCCTAATACCGTCACAATATGTCCGCTCGGAATACCGCCGCCCAGCATATTATCCAGTCCCAGAATTCCGGTTTTTAGCAGTTCCATTATCTACCTCTTGCCTCCTTTATGCGTATATTTGGAAAATTTTTAACAATGCCTCAAGGCATTAGTTTTAATTATGATTATGGTAATTAGCATAATGGTAATTAAAGGTTTCGACTGTTCTGGTAATGGCGTTTCCAGGTGAGTACCGGCAGGAATATATCTACTTAAATCAACTATGCGATATCCTAGGCTCAGGGTGAACCAAAATGGTAGGCTTTCTAACTGCTATTATCGTTTTAATCGGGATAGTATACGGCTACTCCAGAAAGGGAACGGAAGATTATTTACAGATACTGAAAAAAGGTCTGATAATAGGGTTGATAATCGGAATTATCATTACAGCAGTCGGGTTCTTTGCAGGCGGGCTTATCGGGGGAATCGCGGGAGGGGTAATAGGCGGATTCCTGGCAGGGCTTGGAGGCTTTGCGTTTTTCGTCTCGATCGTCATAATAACCATCGAGTTCCTTATCGGGGTCTTTATAGGGGATTTCCTTGAGAGGGCGCTGAAGTAATTTTTTACCTGTTCGCGACGAGCAGGGCATCGAATTTCCTGAGCCAGTCATTAAAATCCATCACGTAGTCCACGCCGCAGACCTTCTTTAAGTCCCTTCCTGCGAGCAGTTCCCTGATATGTCGCCCGCCTTCTACTGTTTTTGCTCCAGGTCCATAGGGATTGAACCTCATGGTTCCGTCAGCGAAGACATAATCGCATACGAAGAATACGTCCTTGAAGAAATAGCATGTAAAACCCGGCTATGACCGTCGATATGGTATGCCTCTATTCCGTTGAATGAAAGCCTTCTAACTTTAATAGTAACCCGTAATATCATCAATTGTTACAAATTGATGCTCTCCAGTTTCTTGATTAAACTACTAGATGCCGAAAATCTATATAGCCAACTACAGCATAGTTCACCGGATGGTTCTGGCAATATAAAAGGCTAGATAGAAGTTCCAATCATCCTTTTGGCAGCGATTTTAAGCTCCGCCCCTTCTTTCTTTTATATTATTCATCCACCTAAGAAGTAAGGGGTCAGTAACTACTTCATTTTCGCTGTGTCTGTCGCTTAATCTTTTTTTCTGTGTTGTATCCCCACTACTTCTTAATAGCTCTCCTAGATTCATTGTCCTACCTCTTGGTTTTTATTCATATCTTCATTAGTTGGAAGTAGATATCTAATAACATGTTTATCTGCACTGATTAGTAAATATTTACCTAACCACATTCTGAACGTACTCCATTCTTTAGGATATTTAGTATCCTCGATAACTTTTAATCCTAATTTCTTAGCCTTATCAAAATTAATTACTTCTTCGTGAGTATTATAACCCATGACTAATTTATTAGCAATATTTTTTGAGTCAGTTTCGCTATAACCACTATCTATCAATATTTCCGTGGTGTAATCTTCCATCATAGTACAGACCGCCAGGCTCTCTTCCATTGAGACTGGATCAAACTTATCTGCAAGCCGCTTATAAGTATATGGTGTGCATCATCTTCGGATTTATTTTCAAAATATTCTGTAACACTTTGGAAGCTTTTCGGAACGTTGGCACAAGATATAGTCTCATTGCCATAATCTCTCTGAGGGTCAATTGGGCTTAATTGACTCATTAGACCCATAACAATTTCATTTCCGATAAGAGTTACCAGCGTCCCTCCACTTGCAGCTATATGCGGTACAAACACTCGTATATCTTTAAAGTTTTTTCTAAGAGCGCGTGCAATTTTGTATGATGATTGCACAAGCCCTCCAGGACTGTTAATTAGTAAGATAAGTTTATCAGAATCCGGCGCTTTATTTTTTATCTCTCTCAAAACTGTTTCCACTCCAAATTCTTCGGATAAACCAATATAAGCACTTATTTCTTTTGTTGGAGATATTTTTTTACCTACATATGGAGCTATTAGAGCTAAAACAGGGCATTTATTATCATTAGCTATCTCTTGTAAATCCTTTATTAATTTAGTATCTTCTTCTTTTGAGACGTCCAATATTTTAGTCAATGGGTCAGCGATCTCAACCATAAATTTAAATGCTCCATATCCATATCAAATATATTCTATATACACTTCTACTTTGTTATTCTAAAGGGTTTTAAGTTAAAGATAAATAAGCTTAAAAACATTTCGATTAAGGCAAACCGCATTAATTCTCTGTATCCTCCTGCAATGTGCATATTATGGTGATAAATTGCATAATATTCGTAGGACTGATTTAAAATTATAATATCTGGTGTGTTATATATAATCCCAAGTGTGTAATAGGTGTGAAATGATTATATATCCTCTAGTAGATGTTCAATTAAGATGGTTAACAGTTCATGAGTTCATCATTTAAGCGTAACTATTTCTTAAAGGGAGTCGCCATAAATGTGCATAAATACGCTTTATATTATAAGGTCTTCACCGTATTACTTTAAACACTTATATATTACAAAGCGACCGCCGTCTCTCTCATTTTTTGGAGGAACCCGTTGTGTAGCTAAAACCTTGGTGCCAACCTTAAGATCATCACATAAATTACCCCAGGCATAAGCCTTGTGCTCATTACCGCTTTTATCTTTAGCCTTGACTGCACATAATCTACTGGTAGTTGTTCCATCCGGCTTAATATATTCAATTTTTTTACCAACAGATTTTACTTCCATTTCTATTAGATCCATATCCTTTTCCCTCCATCTTTTTAATCATATTAGTGTTGAATGGAATATATCTATTGCTTCTTGGTCTGTTAATGATGCGATGTAATCACAAATTATCCTAATATCATTGCCTTTCTTGATCTCTATTTTTTTATATTCCTTTGTATCGTTTAACTTATCTCTGATAATCTTTGGAAATTTAAGTTTAACATCTTTCGGTAAGCAATATGGGTCTCTAATACAATTATCGAAAAGGGAGCGAATTATGTGCCTGCCCCGGGAGTTCATTTGATTTACTTTATCCCCGCGAATCGCATATTCATCAACAAGATTTTTAATATCTTCTGAGAATGCGTTTCCCACATCTGAATACCAAATAAATTTATATTCTCCTGAATTACCTCTATATTTATCATTTAAATTATCTAAACTTGTAGTAACTACATCCTGTATTAAACTGCCAATAATTGGAGAAATATCTCTCTCTTCCCCATTAAATAGTCTATCTCCAAAGAATTGCTCGAAATCATAGCGAATGGGGTCTAACTCTTGATCGCCTATCACTTTGACCTTCCAAATATCATGTAAATCGTGGGTATGCTGTGCAATATCATCAGAAACATGTACAATTTGTGCCTCTATGGTGCCATAAGACTTTCCAAATTCATCACATAATTTTTTATCTTTGCATTTATTCAAAAACCGATCTGTATGTTTAAAAAACCCCTCTCTTGTGAAATATGTCAAGTTCAAGCCAAATGGTTCTTGTTTTGAATTTAGCGGAATTAGATTTGGGGGGCTCTCTAATAACGAAACGACCCTTACGCTCTGCTCATTATGGGAGAATCCATTTAGTCTCGCTTCTCTCATTATACTGTTCAATTCAGATTCACCAGCATGACCGAATGGTGTATGACCTAAATCATGTCCTAATGCAATTGCTTCTGTTAAATGTATATTCGCTCTTAGCATTCTTGCAATTGAAACAGATATTTGCCATACTTCAATTGTGTGAGTAAGCCTGTTTCGAATCGAAGGATTCAATCCTGAAATAAAAACCTGTGTTTTGTTCTGTAATTTTCTAAAACTTAAACTATGAACGATACGGTCTCTGTCCCTTATGAATGCATTTCTGGAAGGACACGGTTCCTCAGCAATCTCTCTTTTCTCATCTTTTGAGGTTTCCGGGTATGGTGTAGCGTAATCAGCTAATTTGATACTTTCGATATGGTTTTCTCGTGAGAGAACTTCAAATTTCCTTGCCAATATTATAATCCACCTTAATCAAATTATACCACATGATGATATTGATTTAACATAATATTATTTAAAACTTTCCATGATAATCATAGGTTTAACATTTCGTCTACCGCTCATAAAGCCCGTAGTTATAATCAAGCCCAGATTCCGCATATCTTTCATTTCGAAAGTTCAATTTTAGAAATATTGTAAAGGCAACTGATTGTGATTTTCATATAACAAAATAAAACAGTGATAAATATACAATCAATTATATGCTTAATTATTTAATACAGTCGAAACTTGACAATCATATAACCTGCAAAAAACGCTATACAGAGAAACTGTTAAAAATGACAAAAATAACGGAGAGATGTGAGGAATATAGGGTCAAGTGCTCAGATAATCGTAAATAGGTACAAAAAAGGTAGAAATCACCGGAATTTAGGATTGGACACTGTTTCCATTAATAATTCGTTATTTATAAAGAAAACATTTAAATACTTTAATATGCAAAATATATATTGAGGCGATTTAGCATTGGGTCAGATGGTGGATTATGCAGAAGAGCTATCAGAGAAAAGTGGGAGTATAATTGGAAAACTACAAGAAAATAATGTAAAAACAGAAATCACAGATATAACCAAGATGCTAAAGGAATGTATAAATACAAAAAGGATATAGAGATGCAATTGTTACAGAGATGCAAAAGGGACTTGTTTATATTGAGAAAACCCTTGGCGTTTTAAAGCTCATGGAGAAAATATAGGTATGGGAAAGATAGAATTGAATAGTTCTGAACTTGATGCCCTTTTTGGAAAGGAGAATTACGAGCGTAAGAAGGGTAAGATCTTTGTTTATAAGAGTTCAGATATCTATTCGAAAGGATTCCATAGGTGGTTAAAGGAAGACGATGCCATCTTAAAAGTAGGAAATAAATTATGTAATAGTGGTCGGCCAAGTTTCATAAATGAGATTTCTGTGCTTAGAGCAAAAATTGAGAAAAAATTATTTTGAATATTTATGATTCTTGATCCATCTACTAAAACGGAGCTACAAGAGGGTATCAATAAAATAATTTCTGATGAGTTCCCTTGGAGTAAAGAACAAATCATTAGAACCAGAGAATTGGTTCCCATTGAAGATGCTGAACTGTGGATGCGATATAGAAATGCAATGGATAGGTTGTTATCAGTCCAACGAGGAGTAAATTCTGGAGAATTCCCCTCTCGAAATTTGGTGACAGAGGATATTGAAGATTATACATTAGATGATCCATCAAGCCCCCATGATATTTTGCTGTATTCTACGTATCTATTCAGGAATAGCGGAGTTGAAGCTTGGGTTCAAGCGACTGAAACTTTAATCGGGCTTCTCGAAATTCGCATCAATTCATTTAGCTATAATGGGGATAAAGCAAAAGCGAACGCATGTTTGAAGGAATCTTTAAAACATCAATCTGATGCAAGAATGGCCAGATCTAGTTCACATAAAATATCAGTAGCTCTGTATAAAAGGGCTGCAGAAAAAGCACAAACTGGGTTAGATTTGCTCGATGTAGTAAATCCGTACACAAGAGGGAGTTTTTGGATTGGAATCGGTATATTATTATTGGCTCTTATTACCTTATTTATAAACATCTGGAAAATTTATTATCAAACTTAGTAGATTTTACAGGTTACTTGCAAATTTCAACTTTAAATCTTAGGCTTCATTATTAACTTGGCATATATGAAAGACAGGCGTCTCGACCACCCCGTATCGGGCAGAGCATTCCTGCGAAGTTATGAACCTGTCTTTCGTAGCGCCGCAGAAGGGGCAGTTATCAGGCAGATATCCTGCCATGTTATAACCGCATACTGTACAGACGTACTGCTCCGCTAAACTCTTCATATCAGTTCAGGCGCTCTATTAAAATCTGCCCATCACCTCTTTTACTTTAGATAGATAGCCTTTCCTTGTTGCATCGTCAGTAGAAGGCACCGAGGTAAAGAATTTATGCTCCAGCACTTCGATCCCACAGAAATTGAAGATGCCCATATCCGATGTCTTCTTCATGGCATCAAACAAGCCTGATTCATCGTAGATCTCTTTAGTAGCGCCTGCTGTGTTGAAAATGACAGCCTTTTTCTCCGTGAGCAGCCCGACAGGCCCCCATTCTCCCGCAGCGTAAGCAAAATCCAGGGAAAATACCCGGTCTATATAGCCCTTTATCATGGATGGCAAGCCTGTCCACCAGATAGGGTAGATGAAGGTGATAACATCCGCCCGCGCGATGTACTCCTGTTCAGCCTTGATGTCGGGCGGCATATTGCCGGACTGGAACCCTACGAAATCGCTGCCTTTCAGCACCGGATCAAAGCCTAGCTCGTACAGGTCCCTCACAGCTACCTCGTGTCCTTTTGATTTCAGCTCTTTTACCGCAGTTTCCAAAATCGCGTGGCAGAAGCTCTTTGGATTCGGATGCGAATAAATTATTAAATGATTCATCATATCTCTCCTAATAGGGTATCTCTCTTAACGATACATATGTGTTTCGGATGACCAGTCACGTTAGCTATTTATGAGAGCTGAATCAAACTAACATCAGGGGAGTACAAATGATAACCATCCGCAACCCGGAAACCATCTACCAGGCTTATGGAGAAATAGAGAACGGCACATTCCACGGAAGGTGGCACTTCTCCTTTGGTGAGTACTACGATCCTGAGAACACTCACTTTGGCACCCTGCGCGTCTTCAACGACGACACGCTCTCACCCGGCGCAGTATGGCCTCTCCACCCGCATCGCGACAACGAGGTGGTGACGTACTGCGCAGAGGGGGAGTTCAGGCACGCTGATGAGCGCGGGAAGGGCGGGATACTTAAAAAGGGCTGGGTGCAGCATACCACGGTGGGCACAGGGATGTGGCACTCCGAGATAAACAACCTGCCGGATAAACCGATGCGCTTCATCCAGATGTGGTTTTACCCCTCAAAGCATGGACTTGTGCCTTCGGTCGAGCAGAAAGCGGTGGAGAAGCAGGAGAGGACGAACAGGTTTTTGCCCCTTGTCTCAAATACTGACCCCGGCGCGCTGCGCATAGTCTCGGACGCTGCGGTGTATTCCTGCTTCCTTGAGGCTGGTAAGAGAGTAAACCATGCGCTTGCTAAAGGTCGCGGAGCATACCTTTACGTGATTGAGGGAGGACCTGTGGAGGTGAACGGGAACTCTGTACCGGCGCTCGGTGCTGCCAAGGTTACGGAGGAGCGGGAACTGAGCGTTGGAGCGAAAAAGGATGCGGAGCTTCTGCTTGTGGATGTGCTTCTGATTTAACTCGCCGCGGAGAGATTATCGGCGAAAAATCAACAGTAGACCTATGCGAAAGCGCAAAGCATCTGCATGGTATTCATTTCACCTTGCTTTTCCTCACCTTTTTCATCGGAGAGCCGCATACAGGGCACACATCCCCTTCAGGGAACCGCCGCTTGCACCCTATGCAGAGCTTCTCCCAGAGAAGAACGTCCTTTATCGTCCTCTGCGCAGCAGGCATGACCTTTATCCCAAGCTGGATGGCTGTGTTCTGCACTGCGAAATCATCAGTTACAAGGATTGTCTCCTCGCGCTCTGAATATTCAAGCGCCTTTGCCAGGATGTCGATATCTGTGCTAGAAAGCTCTTCGCTGTCTTTTGTGACTCTGGCTTTTACCCTCACTTCCTCTCTGAAGCTCCGGAGTGGAGGCTCCACCCTCACGTTCATCAGTTCCATGATCGTGCGTGAGCTTTCGTCCCTGAGTTCCCCAACCACGGATGGAACGGTTATTACCTCTCCTTCAAGTCTTTTTCCGGTGATAAATAAGGAGGCATCGGCGATATAGATCATAGCTTGATTCTTTAAACAATTTAGCTTCATGATAAACTAATGCTTTTATTCTACATTTAACCTTTCAGAGCGTAAAATTTAATGCATTGTAAACCATCTCGAACAAAAAGTTTACAATCATAAGGTTTTATGCTTGAAAATATCCGTTCTAAACTCGAAGATGGTATTCCTGTAAGCTTCTCAGAGGCAGTGGCGCTCATGGGCTTTAAAGGTTACGAGTGCATGGAGCTTTTCTCCCTTGCGAACAGAGTCCGCTCAGGGCTGGGGGACAGGGTAGATCTCTGCTCTATCATCAATGCGAAATGCGGTTTATGCCCTGAGGACTGCAAATTTTGTGCCCAATCCGTGCATAACGACGCAGATATAACCCCTCACTCTCTCATGGATGAGGAAGAGATCCTCAATATGGCTCTCATGATGCAGGAAGAAGGAGCGGCGAGGTTCTGCATAGTCGTAAGCGGGAAAGAAGCAAACGATGAGGATTTTAACAGGATACTGGATTCGATACGGAGAATCAGAAAAGAGACCATGCTATCGATCTGTATTTCCCTGGGCACGCTCACAAAAGAGAAAGCAAATGCGCTCAAAAGAGCTGGCGTAACAAGGATACATCACAACCTGGAGACATCGAAGAATTTTTTCAGCAATATATGCACCACGCATTCGTACGATGAAAAAATAAGAACCGTGCAGGTCGCAAAAGAGGCAGGTATTGAAATATGCTGCGGAGGTATAATTGGGATGGGGGAGTCAGCAAGAGACCGAGTCGAGCTTGCCTTCGCGCTCAGAGAACTGGGTGTGGACTCTGTACCCATCAATATCCTGAATCCCATAAGAGGCACGCCGCTTTACAATGCGGAACCGATAAGCCCTCTGGAAGTGCTGAAAACAGTAGCGGTCTTCCGCCTTATCCTGCCAGGGAAGAATATACGCCTCGCCGGAGGCAGGGAGAAGAGCCTGGGAGACCTGCAGTGCCTCTGTCTTCTTGCGGGCGCCAACGGTCTTCTCCTGGGGAATTACCTCACAACTCCGGGCAGAGCGCCTAAAGAGGATATCAGGATGATACAGCACCTGGGGCTTATTCCGGGGGGAGTTCATGTATAGCGTGCGGATGAGGGCAGAGAGGAGTAAAAAGCACATCTCAGGAGCTGAGCGCATCGTTGAGGAAGAGAACATATCGGCGGCTGTGTCTATGCTGGCAGAACGGGCGCTGTGCCACGAGAGAGGAAAACCTGAGTTCATAAATATATCGGTTGAAGCATTAAGGACCCCTATCAAAAGCGTGAACTCACTACCGCTTATCCTGACACAGGTTGAGGATTCAAAAGAAGGCAAAGCTCTTGCAAGAAAACTGCTGCTCACCCTCAAAATACCGCTTTTATGCATAGAAAAAGCCCTTGCTCTCTTAGAGGGCGGTCCTGCCGACGGAGAGAATATGAGAGGGGCGGTCATTATGAACATGCTGGGTGAGCGCCTTGAACCTGATAAACATCGAGGCATCAGAGCCTCGCGCATGGATATCAGCAGAGAAGCATCCGGAGAACTTGAACATACGATTGCTGATGCAGGACTGATGTCGTATTACACCTATATAAGCGAGGCTCTTGTTCTTGCCACAAAGGTCTCCTCAGTGGAGGGAACCATCGCTGAACTCTGCTGGTCTGATGACCCCTCTTATACCGCGGGCTATGTAGCCTCAAGGGAACTAGGATATGTACGCATCCCGTATCTGAAACAAAAGGGAGATAATCACGGCGGAAGGGTATTTTTCGTGAACAATATAGATATTCGAAATTATGTTCATGAGATGGAGAATACTCCGGTTTTGGTCAATAAGTTCGGCGGACTAAAGGAGATTTCTATGGATAGAATATAAGGAGGATAAATAAATGAAACAGCATCAGGTATTGAAAATAAGAGAACCAGTGGAAAACCAGACAGCAAATATCGCTGTTCTGGGCGCAGGCGGTCTCGGGATGGCGGCTGTAAAAATGCTCTCAAGAAAAAAAGAGATGAAGCTTACAGCCATAGCAGATAAAACCGGCTACGTTATTGACCTGGAAGGAATTAATCCAGGGCTTCTTGAGAACAAAAAGCCGGGCGATATTGGTAATAGAACAGATGATGCTATAACCGAAATAATAAAAAATTCAGGGAACTTTGACGGCATTTTTATTGCACTTCCAAACCTGACAAATGAGTTCATTCCCGATGTGGTATCAAGGTTCGCCGATCACGGCTACAGCGGCGTGATGGTGGATGCTCTCAAGCGCTCGCAGGCTGTTGAGGCAATATTCGGGCTGGATGACAGGTTGAGAGATGCGGGAATTACGTATATCACAGGCGCAGGCGCCACTCCGGGACTGCTCACATGCGCTGCCGCGATTGCAGCCAACTCTTTCATGGAGGTAACAGGCGTGGATATCAATTTCGGCGTGGGTGTAGCCAACTGGGAATCTTATCGGGCGACAATACGCGAGGATATTGCACACCTTGAAGGCTTTAACCTTGATAGAGCAGCAAACATGACCTGTGCTGAGATCAAGGAAGAACTTGATAAGAGAAAGGGCATACTTCACCTCAGCAATATGGAACACGCTGACGACGTGCTTCTTGAGAGAGCAGGGGTCGTATCCCAGGAAAAAGTAAAAGTGGGAGGCGTGGTAGATACAAAAAATCCAAAAAAACCGGTCAGCACTACCATGACCCTTACGGGCAGGACGTTTGATGGTGCAGTCTCAAGCCATAGATTCATACTGGGAGATGAGACCACAATGGCAGCCAATGTAGTGGGTCCTGCTCTCGGATGGATGAAAGCCGGGCTTGAGTTCCATGCGCGCCGCATATACGGTGTCTTTGGCTCGGCTGAGATAATGCCAAGGTTCGTACAATGAAGTTGGACTGGCTGAAGGAAGAGCTCACAGGTATAAAAAACAAGGGACTGTACCGCAGGTTCAGCATTATCGAAAGTGCCCAGACGCCGAGGATAATAAGAGGGGGAAAAGAACTCATACTTCTCTCTTCTAACAATTATTTAGGCTTAACGACCCACCCAGAGGTAAAAAAAGCAGCAATAAAGGCTGTAGAAGACTACGGCTCCGGGGCAGGAGGATCAAGGCTCACAACCGGGAACATCGGGCTATATGAAAGCCTTGAGGAAAGAATAGCCAGGTTCAAGGATACTGAGGACGCGCTGGTATTCAGTACGGGATACATGGCAAACATTGGAATAATATCCGCGATAATGAACATAGGCGACCTTATTCTCAGCGATGAACTGAACCATGCAAGCATAATCGATGGCTGCCGCCTGAGCCGCGCCGATGTGAAAATCTATACCCACGGCGATGCCTCATGCATAGAAAAAATACTGCGCACATCGAAACATCGCAAAAAACTCATCGTCACCGACGGCGTCTTCAGCATGGATGGGGATATAGCCCCTTTGCCCGAGATAGTTGAACTTGGCGAGAAGTACGATGCCATGGTCATGGTGGATGATGCCCACGCTACAGGCGTTCTGGGAAAGCACTGCAGGGGTACCTGCGATTATTTTAACATAGAGGTGGATATAAACATGGGAACGCTGAGCAAAGCCCTTGCAAGCATGGGAGGGTATGCAGCAGGAAACGAAGAACTAATAGATTTCCTGAGCAACAGGGCGCGCTCTTTCATATATTCAACCGCACTCCCTCCACCAGCAATCGCTGCTGCAAAAGCTGCCATAGATATTGTCGAGAAAGAGAATCCCGCGAAAAAGCTCTGGCAGAACGTGGCTGTTTATAAAAAGGGTCTTACAGATATGGGAATGGTAATTAACAGCCAGACCCAGATTATACCCATTATGACAGGAGAGGCGAGGACAACGATGGAAGCTGCAGCCGAGCTTGAGAGACTTGGGGTTTTTGCGCAGGGAATCCGCCCTCCAACAGTACCTGAGGGAAAAGGAAGGATAAGGACATCACTTATGGCGACACACAGCGGACAGGATATAATGGACGCTCTGGACGCAATTATGGTAATCAAGGAGAAATTCAACCTGTAGGTTATGACTGGAATCTTCGTCACTGGAACCGACACCAACGTAGGAAAAACGGCAGTTGCGGCTGGACTGGCGGGGGCATTGGGACTGCTGGGCTACAATGTAGGGGTGATGAAACCTGTTCAGAGCGGTGCTGCTGTGAAAAACGGCGAACTTTATTCTCAGGATGCTGAATTCCTGATGGCGGCGGTAGATAAGATTGAGGTAGAACTCGTATGTCCTGTACTTCTAAAGGAAGCACTGGCTCCAGGCGTAGCAGCGCAAATCGAAGGGAGGGATATTGATTTAAGTCTCATTAAAGATGCCTACACAGAGCTTGAGAGGCGACACGATATAGTGATTGTGGAAGGTGCAGGAGGGATAGCCGTGCCTTTAAAAGATAAGTTCCTCATCTCTGATCTGATAACATATCTTGGTATACCCGCTGTAATCGTCGCACGCGCAGGGCTTGGAACAATAAACCACACTCTGCTGACCATCGAACATGCAAAGAACTCAGGGATATATATAATCGGGGTAATAATGAACAATTATAGAGGCGGAATGGCAGAAGAAACAAACCCGAAAATAATAACCGAACTGACAGGCGTGCCCATAGTTGGAATAATTCCCAGCGATCCAACGGTAGATGTTGAGGGCTGCAGGCTTGGGAGCATTATATCTCTAGTGGAGAGAAATGTTAATATAGACCAAATTATTCGCTCCATCAAAACTGACAAGTGATGTCTTTGATATCGGCATTTCAAGTAGAGATATGCTTCGATATACAAGCTGCTTCTAGGGACGAAGTGAGAGACATCATACATAAACTTAATCCTTACAAACAGTAGTCGTATATAAATACTAAAAAACCAATAATAAAAAAGGGAGATACCTATGGAATTGATCTCTGTAAAAATCGATGCGCCAGCGGAGACGAACCTGATACTCGGGCAGACGCATTTCATTAAAAGCGCCGAGGATCTCTACGAAGCCCTCATAAGCGCAGTGCCAGGCATAAAGTTCGGACTGGCGTTCTGCGAGGCTTCAGGGAAGTGCCTTATCAGGAGCGAAGGCAACGATGAAGAGCTAAAGAGTGCGGCTGAAAATAATGCGCTCGCACTGGGATGCGGTCACAGTTTCATTATATTCATGAAAAATGCCTACCCGATAAACGTGCTTAACGCGATAAAGAACATGCAGGAGGTGTGCAGCATCTTCTGCGCCACCGCAAACCCTGTTGAAGCCATTATAGCGCAGACCGGGCTGGGCAGGGGAATACTCGGCGTAGTGGATGGAGAGAGCCCGAAAGGTATCGAGGGTGAAAAGGATATACAGGACAGGAAATCCTTCCTGCGGAACATCGGGTACAAGAGATAATGGGAAGGGATTACCTGAAAGTCAGGGTTCCTGCTACCTCAGCAAACCTCGGCGCAGGATTTGACGTATTCGGCATTGCAGTAGGAACACCTGCTGATATAATAGAGATCGAAAAAAGCAGCAGGATCGAGATAAAAGTTACAGGGAGAGATTCGGAGTTCGTACCTGTCAACCCTGAGAAGAATACGGCAGGGGTGGTTGCATCCATACTCTGCAGGACTGTGAAAATAACAATACACAGGAATATCCCGCTTTCAAGCGGGCTCGGGAGCAGCGCTGCGCCAGCGGCAGGAGTGGCGTTCGCATTGAATGAAATGTTCGATCTCGGATATTCGAAAGAAGAGCTGGTCCAGATAGCGGCAAAAGGGGAAAAAGCAGCATCCGGGGTAGCTCATGCGGATAACGTGGCACCAGCCATCTGCGGCGGCTTCGTGATAGTACATAAGAACAGGGTGCTCTCATTTATGCCGGAGAACATAGGGATAGTTGCAGTACATCCTGATATAATAGTGAGCACGCGGGTGGCGCGCTCAATCCTTCCCAAAAAAATCCCTCTTGAGGATATCTCCTTTAATACAGGGAGCGCAGCTTCGATGGTCGTCGGCATGATAAGGGGTGATATTGAGCTTATAGGGAAGAGCATGGAGAACAGGGTGATCGAGGAGATACGCTCAAGGCTTATCAAAGGGTACGCTCAGGTAAAAGAAAGTGCGCTTGATGCAGGCGCTGCAGGTATAACCATAAGCGGCTCAGGACCTACCATGCTCGCAGTATGCCGGATGGATGAGAGGGAAAAAATAGCACAGGCTATGGTACAGGCTTTTGGAGAAAACAATATAAGGAGCGAGGCTTTCATCACAACGATAGGAAGAGGGGCAGAGATTATAGTGTGATCAATCAGACCTCTTAAGTTTTATATACAGGATGAACAAGGTTTAAGGCGACGGAAATATAATATAAATTAAAGCACACGGATTCCGGCAAAGTAGATAATATCTGCGGAGGGTTAAGGGTTTTATCTGCTGAGGATTCCAGTGCTAGATATGTTAACTTTAGGGGAAGTGGAAGATACTATGAGGAGATTGAGCAAAGCTATAGTGATATTTGTTATAGTGGGTCTTATGGCAGCGGCAGGGGCAGCATTATCTGTTCTTCCTGCTATACAGAATCCATCAGTAGAGAATAAACAAATAAAAGATACAACTTTAAATAATATAGGTAGTGCAGATGACCGCCTGAGCAGGGTTATAGGCAGAAATGAGAGTAGTATAAACAGGGCTGTAAGCAGTACTAACAGGGTTATAAGCAGTACCGGGACTGTTACGAGTACTAGAACTGTAACGAATACTGTGACTGCCGCAAGTACTGTAACTGCTACGCCAAGACCTGAACAAACCGTCGTACCTTTAGTTCCGGGCGGGGAGGGGACTGAATTCGCTCTTCGGATCAACAACAGCATACAGGAGAAGGTAGATCAGGGAAGGCAGGTCTTCCGCTTTGATACGTTCGGCGATGAAGATTTCTGGGGCGGGACGCTCAGGCTCCACCAGGCGATCAAAGGTGAGAAACTTGGAGGCGTGGGCGCGGGCGTAAGCCCGAAGACAGCGCTGGATGTGGGTCTGAAGGTTGATGCGGATGCTCTTCCCGCACCTCTTATCCAGGACCTGAAGGCTGGAAAGGTAGATCTGAATAGTCCGGCTACAACTGTTGCTCTTCTTAAACTCAATGCAGTGGTGGGAGTAAAAGGATTCTTCAATAATAACAGCGGAGACCTTGAATCCGTAGGCATAACATGTGCCTTCTGCCATTCCACGGTTGATGATTCACTGGCTCCCGGCATCGGGCACAGGCTTGACGGCTGGGCTAACCATGACCTCAACGTGGGCGCAATCGTAGCACTTTCTCCGAACCTGACAGTATTTGCTGATCTCCTGGGCACGGATGTAGCTACTGTGAAAACAGTGCTCAATAGCTGGGGACCTGGGAAATTCGATGCCGAGCTTAACCTGGACGGCAAAGCATTTAATCCCCAACAGGTCACTGATGGCGTTGTAACCGGGACGAATGTGTCGGGCGCTACACTTATCCCGAACGCTTTCGGTATGGCAGGCTTCAGCCAGCATACATGGACCGGCGCATGGGGCGGTATACCTTACTGGAATGCCTTTGTTGCCAATCTTGAAATGCATGGAAAAGGGACGTTTTTTGATCCAAGGCTGGATAATGCTTCGAAGTTCCCAGTAGCAGCTAAAAATGGATTCGGACACATACGGACCAATCCAGATGATGACCTGATCACTTCCAAAATTCCTGCCCTTCATTTCTACCAGGTCGCTCTACCTGCGCCAAAGCCTAAGCCGGGTGTGGATTTTAACGAATCTGCAGCTAAACGCGGGGATGAGCTCTTCAGCGGAAAGGCACAGTGCAATAACTGCCATGTTGAGCCGCTCTGGACAGAGCCAGGATGGGACCTGCATAAGCCAGAAGAGATAGGTATCGACGGCTTTGAGGCAAACAGAGCGCCAGATGGAGTATATAAGACCATGAACCTCGCCGGTATATTCGTGCGCGAGAACGGATTGTTCATGAAACCTGAGAACAAAGGGCGCTTCTACCATGACGGGCGGTTCGCTACGCTGATGGACGTGGTGAATCATTACAACAACTTCTTCAAGCTCGGTCTGACAGAGCAGGAGAAGAAGGACCTGGTCGAGTACCTGAAATCACTGCCAGAGAAGTAGTTTAATTGTACGGCTGCGCTTCCGCGCTGCCGTTCTTTTTTACGCGGTAAAGAATCGAAACGGTTATAAGAGGTTAACCCAATAAGCCATTTGATGGCTAAAAAGAAGCGCGCCAAACCTGTCAAGCCTGAAAAGAAATCTAACCTTACCCTTATCTATGCAGGACTGGCTGTACTGCTCATCGCGGCAGTGGCTTTATATATCTCTACCGGCGCAGGACCTGAGAGGCCCCAGGAAAAACTCCCGTCAGAGGGCAAGTTCGCCAAACTCAATAAGCCGAGCACATACGAGCCTGGGAAAGTCAAAATAACCGAGTTCTTGAAATTCAACTGCGGTCATTGTAATCAGCTCAATCCGCAGATGCCGTCCATAAAGCAAAAGTACGGCGACAGGGTTGAGATCACCTACAAGCCCATGCTGTGGAGAGCTGTGCCCCAGGATCC
This sequence comes from Candidatus Methanoperedens sp., assembly GCA_026552855.1. GTDB lineage: Archaea > Halobacteriota > Methanosarcinia > Methanosarcinales > Methanoperedenaceae > Methanoperedens. Next base: position 42,314 of record JAPMTX010000147.1, read on the forward strand.
GGGACTCAGGAAGAGCATAGAGGCGTATATCCTTGCGGAGAGAATGGGAAAAGGCGAGGAGATGAAGAACGCTCTCTTCAATGCTATGTTCGTTGATAAAAAAGATCTGGCAAGCGAGGCTGTTCTTGTGGATATCGCCAGGAGCGTGGGGCTTGGCGATGAGTTCGCAACAGCACTGAAGAACGGAGATGCGAAGAATGAGGCTGAAGCGAATATCCAGCTTGCTGAATCCTACCAGGTGGATGAGACCCCGACCATAATAGTGAACGGGAACCTGAAAGTCACGCCCACCCTGGTGAACGGGGATATGAACGCGATGCTGAACAACCTGGATGCGATTACAGGCTCACTTCTGAGCTAGATTATCCCTGCGTACATCAAAACTGCAATGGCAATAAGCGTTATTCCTGTGATAAGGCGCAGTACAGACCTCCTCTCTTTCCTGAACGTCTCCACTTTCTCAGGGTTAAGCCCGAAAGCTATAGCAGCACCAAGGATAAGTACAGGCAGCACAACTCCCAGGTTATAGGCTGCAAGATAGAGCAGCCCTGAGCTTTCGCCGCCCCTGACCATGTTAAGTATCACAAAATAAACCGCGCCCACGCACGGGGCTTTTATGAGAGAGAAGAGCGCACCGATAAAGAACGCAGCCGGGAGGCTAACCTTTTTTGTCACGCTCTCGGTCAGGCGGATGAAGGCTTTCGGGGTATAGAAGGAGGACTCCGTATTTTTCCGCAGATGATAGGCATCGTACACATGCCATATTCCCAGGAGGCTTATCAGGATAACAAGGAAATTCCGTATAGTTATCTGCAAGCCTGGTGACTGCCCAATGATGCTGAGAAGACCTATGCCAACTACCAGGTATGTTGTGAAAATACCCAGGCTGAACATCAGTACGATAAGAAGCACATTACGCCTTCTTCCCGTAGTAGCCAGAGTAACGGACGCGATGAAAGCAAGTATTGCAAGGAGGCACGGGTTAAACCCTGCCAGGAAGCCGACCGCAAGGACCGAGGGCAGCGAGAGCGTAATAGATTTTTGTACAGGTTCATTGGACACTGAGGATATAGAGGCATTATCGATCGCCTCTTTTAAAAGTATCTCCAGCTTTGCTGTATCCCCATTATAATCCCCGTATGCGATCAGCCTCTCTTTGTCTTTGTTGATGATAACCGAAGGCACACTAGGAAGCTGGTATTTTTTCGCAAGTGCCAGTCCCTCGTCGGTGAGAATGTTATATTTTGAAAAGATAACCTTATTGCCATAGGAATTCACCACGCTATCAACCACGGGTGAAGCTTTTGCACATTTCTGGCACGCAGGGTCATAGAAGTATTCAACGCTTATAGTATTGTCTGTTTTTTTAGTTTCTGTCTGTGCAGTCTGCGTGATTTCGGCAGATGTATTGCCGCTCTGTCCGCCGGTAATGTTAGTAACTTCTCTCTCAAGAATGATTTGCTTGTTAATCTCATAGGTTTTCCCTTCAAAATAAACAGCAGCATTGAGTTGATGTGCTCCCGGAGAAACGGCGGAACATTCCTCGCACGAAGGCGTAGTGAACTCAAAATCGAACACGTTGTACCCTTTTTTGAGGATGATATCTCTTGTTTCACTCACCATCTGCCTGCCAAATAAGTTATTTATCCCTCCTACCTGAAGCTTTGCCTCTCCGTCTTTTGTTGAGTTGAAATCGATGTGAACTTTAAGCGTTTCGTTTGAGCGATATACCCTTTTTTCCGTAGATATTGAAAGGATTGCCCGCACAAAATCAGGTTCTATTTGAGAATCATGGTACACCCCGCATACCTCAGCAAGAAGCGCGGCATCACCGGTGACTCTGTCTTTATAAAAACTGAAATTCGCCTTATCTCCGAGTAGAATATTGGAAATCCTTCCTGTTCCAATATCTGTACTCTCCACCGATCCGCTTATACATACTTTTTTCCCATCGAAAGCAGCTGGATTTGATGACAATTCCGAGGGCGTTGTATCTTTATATTGGGAATTCCCGATGCAACCGAAAACTGCAAAAAGAGATAAAACAAGTATTATCGGTAAATATTTCGTGATTGATTTTTTTATCTTTGTCATTTTCTATTTTTTGAAAAATTTCATAAGGAATTTTCTAAACTCAATATCTCTGACATCCAGTATCTGATCGTCTTCCAGGATATGATACCATTTTTTAATACTTAAAGCCACGTGCTTCCCCAGACCGCACTTTGGAAGCTCGGATTCAAGCAGTTTCTTAGCCTCAGTATATTTCCGCGGTATCTCCACCATATATCTACCGTTTTTGATATACACATTGGAAAAAGCATTTGAACCTTTGTATTTGGATTTGAACGCGCGGGCGTGCTCGCCTAACCATACCTGCGGACCTGTATGTTTTTTAACATGCGGAAGCTTTGAGGATTCAAGCTCATAGATCACAATGGATTTTTCATCAGCCCAGGTGCCGCTGTTATATACGCGGAAATCATATCCCTCAAGCATCTCCCGCACCGAATCTTCCATTTTATAGAGCTGCGGGAACAGCACATCCTCTACCACACCTGGAGTCTCAAATTCTACAGCTATCAGAGATGTCCCTCTTGCACCCAGGGTGCTCTTAAAATCCGCATCGTCAAGGGGTCTGTAAACAGCAGGGCTGAAGAACTTTTCAGAAGGGCATTCAAGGAATTCACAGGCTTTATCGATGAAACTGCAGAAGTTATCAAGGGATAGCGCAGCAGCCACATTTCGCGCCGGGTCAGTGGGATCGACCATGACCAGAGGGTCTTTGTGCACAACGCTGCCGTGCTTTTCTAAATCTATGGTTATACCCGGCTTCCAGTTGCATGCGGCTTTGAGAACTTCCATGAACGAGCCGTAATGGATTACCAGCAATTCCACAAGGTAGCCAGAGAAGCCGTGCGTCTTCAATTCAGAGCCGTAAACGCCTGCACCTTTCATGAACTGCTTCAGCAGCAGCACCTCGTCCTCAAGTCCTCTGATCCTGGACAGGACGTAACTGTTGTGGAACGGCGTCCTGTCAACGGCTGATTTTATTTCCGCCGCGCTTTTCACGCCGAAGGCAGGCACGAGGTCTACCTCAAAGCCGTTGAAGATGGCGTTGATGTACGGATGCTCTGCATACCTCTCTTCATAGCTCTGCGCCTCCTGCGCTACTTTTTGCGCCACGTACAG
>JAPMTX010000056.1 GCA_026552855.1 Candidatus Methanoperedens sp.
AGTCGATATTTTGAATTCTCGTGTGAATTTTTTCCTTGTTTTCATATTTGCACCCTTTCTGTAGATGTTTGTTAAGAATGTTTCTTAACTACCTGTCCACTTTTTGGGGTGCAGTCCAAGTATTTGTTTAGCTGGGATGAAGTTCCAGGAAACGACAGCGAAAGACTCATCAAGTTTCTAAAACAAGAATTTGGTATTAGTTGGGTTGAAACTGCAAAAATTGAAAAAATCGACAACGGCAGAAACATAAGAGTAACTACTGAAAAAAATTATCTTTCGTTAGGACTTAATAATGAAAAAACTAAGATAAACCTCAAAATCGATGATGGTATAAGTGCTGAATTTATAGTAAAGAATGAAAATGGTAAGCTAAACATATACGAAAACAAAAAAGATGAAGATTTAAAAGAACTTATTCTGCCGACAGAATTAGGCAATGTATTCAAGTCAATGATGACCTATCCAAAAATGAAATACGGAATGAGCGGGGTCTTTTTCTGGAGCAGAATTCAATTTGTTGTATCCTCAGAAAATAAGACCACCCTGGACAAAATGCGTGCTTTTGTGGATATGTTTGTTGAACTGACATGGATTTTCGTTTTTGCAGCAATCGCCTATTCAATAGTATTTGCGTACAATGGAGAATATCTCTATTCGTTTGTTCTATTAGTTATTTTTATACTTTTTTCATTAGGTTGTTATAACATGGCTGTACAGTCCGCACTGGATTTTGGTTCTTATGTTCGTTCAATCTTTGATCTATACCGTGGGGACCTATATGAAAAAATAAAACATGGACAGTTCAATGAACTTAAGTCGCTGCCAGAAAAAGAGAAATGGAAGAATATATTTAATTGCCTTTGGTTTTATAATACAGTACAATGTCCGAAATGCAGCAGGTTTTATGAACGCGGTGCTGAACATAAATGTGAGTAATACTTGAATTATTCTGCCTGCAGGATTATAAAATTTTTTCCATCTGTATAAATTCTCTTGAATCTAAACTCCTCAGCTATCCACTCAAACGTCCGTATCCCAAAAAAACATATATGCGTCGGGTCGCTCACATACCACCAGTCCCCAAAATCCCTGACAGCATCATGGAACGAGGTCATAACAGCAAGAAATCCCCCCGGATTCAGAAATGAGCGAATCCTGTACAACTCCGCCCTTATGTCCCTGAAATGCTCAAAAACCTCGGTAGAAATCACCAGGTCATAGGAGCTTTCAGGAAGCGCAGGAAAGAAATACGGGTCGTAAACGTCGCACTCGAACCTCTCTCTCCTCAACAACTGCGCCAGCACAGGTTCAGGACCGCAGCCGTAATCCAGAACCGACTTAATACCGGGACAATATTGATGGATGAGGGAGATTTTTTCTAAAAACATCCTGACATATCCCTCATTTGAGAGCGTATTATTATGAAGCCTGTACCTCGCCTTCTCGTTCTCAGGCGGAAGATGGAAACTCCCTGGAACGAAGATCAGGTCGCAATCCGGGCAGCGCATGAATGTGCGGTTTCCCGGCATCCCGGCAGGTTTTGAAAATTCAAGAGGTAAAACTGATTTGCTCCCGCAGAGAATGCACGGCATACAGGATTAACCTATATACCTCAGATCCTCCTCTGATGTGGCTGGCGCCTTACTTTCTTCCATCTCCCGCAGTTTTGCCACTATCTTCTCCATCTCGGATGCTCTCTCTTCCAGTGCCTGCATATCAACTTCGATCTCAAGTATCTTGCAGAGCACCTTAAGCACTGCCTGCGCGCTCTTCGGGTCAACTAGATAACCTGAGGTCACGCCCATGAGGCATGCGGCATCTATTCCGCGGAGTGCGCCCAGACCGAGGAGCAATCCTGAAGCACCTACGATGCCTCCTCCGGGCTCATTGGCTCTGAACTCTACGCCGTATCCCTGAAGTTCCTTCACGAGCTCTATGTTGTTCGCAGCACCGAGGACAGACTCGGTCTCAACAAGCTGCCCAACGCCGTATCCTCCAAGGGCGTATATCCTTTTTACATTGAATTCCTGAGCAATATCAAGGAACACGCCGCACAGCTCATAATGCCCTTCGTTCGAGGTGCTCTGGTGGTCGCCGACAAGTATCAGGAGGTCATGCTTGCCCTTCGACTTGTAGGCATATACCTCGTTCTTTACAAGTCTTATGGTGCCGTCATCTTCTACTATGACCTGCGGCGGGAAGTGCGGTGAGTATATCTCCAGTACCTTCTTTGCGCCCAGCTCCTCTACCATATGCTCTGCGACAAGTTTCCCGACATGCCCGACTCCGGGCAGCCCCTCGATCATGACAGGGTTCTTAAGCCGTGGTTTTCTTTCGCGTAAAATAGTTGTTTTGATCATAATTACCTCTTTTTCGCCAGCCTTCTGTATTTTCCGTATCTATCTTCAAGAGAAAATCGCGCAGGTTGGGAGTATCTTGTCTCCCTGCCGCATACAGGGCAGATCTCTTTTAGAGTGTATCTCCCGCAAATGCATTTTCTTATTTTCGATACCATAAGCCTGTACTTTTGATCAGGTATTTTGTTCGCTGTACCTGTGGAACTTGCCAGTTCCCCCTTCTTTTTCTATAGCTTTAATGGCGACCTGTGCGGATTTTTTGAGAACGTTCTCCGCCTTCTTATAATCAGGCGCTACTACGTGTATCCTGTATCTCGGCGCCCCGGTATACATGATATCTATTTTGACCTCCTCCCCGTCGTTGATCCCGCCAGCCGCGACCAGTGCTCTCTTTATGTGCTCAATTCCGTCGTTCAGCGGGCTTATAAGATCAACATAACCGGCGATATCGACCTGAGGCTTTTTCAGGTTCTCCTCTGCAACTTTCTTTATCATCTCGGCAAATTCTTTACTGATACCGATCTCGGTCAGTGATGAGGTTCCGCTCATCCTTGATTTTTCGAAAGCTGCATAAACGCTCCCGAACCTCTCATAGAGCGTGCTGATTATTTTATTTAAATCATCATTGCCGATTTTTGTAACCTTAGCTGCGTACTGTATCCATTTCTCGGCTTTTTGCTCATTCTTCCACTGCTGGATCTTCTCACGGCGCTGGTGCTCGTTAACGTCTTTGAGCGACAGGTCGATATGATGCTTGGCTGTATCAACGTAGAGAACCTTGCATACGATCTTCTGACCTTCCCTCACATGGTCCCTTATGTATTTTACCCAGCCTGATGCGACCTCCGAGATGTGGATCAAGCCTTCTTTACCCCCGTACTCGTCCAGTTCTACGAACGCGCCGAAATCAGTTACTTTCTTAACAGTGCATACGACGAGTTCATCAGCTTCAGGCCAGCCGCTTCTTTCCATTACTCAAGTACCTCGACTATCTGGGTTTTGATAACTGCCTTGCCGCCCGAAGGCTCAGCAAGTGTTCTCCCGCATACCAGGCAGCTTACAGTATTGCTTGCGCAACCGAAGATGACCTGTTCGTTCTCGCAATCTGTGCATTTGACCTTTAAAAACCTGCTTTTCGGCTCCATATTTAAGACTCCACAAGTTCGAATTTGCCAGCCCTGAAGCACGGCTTGATGTGCGCTTTCTTGCAGGCTGAGCATCTGTACCTGAGGTTTATGCGCTTTGTGGGCTTATCCCCACCAGGCACTTTTGAGAATTTGCCTGAGTTGCCTATGCCTGTATGTCTGTACTTCTGTCTTGTTATACGTGTCAATGACGAAGCCTGTCCCTTTTTCACCCTCTCCACTACGTGCGGTTTGTGGGCTCTGCAGTGGGGGCAGTACATGTTGAGTTTCTTGGGCATTTTCATGATTATCACCTTTTAACCGAGATTTGGATGGCTGCATTACGATTGATTAATGCTTTAGCATTCACAGCCGATAAAACAGCAACGTCTTCTTTCGCTAAAGTATAGTTGCGTCCATCGACTCCAACAAATGTCGGAATGTCTTTTAGCAAACGCACCACAATGTATTCTTTACTTATATCCTTTTTGCCTTCAGAGGAGGGTTCTTTCTGCCTGTTTTCTTGCGGGACAGCTTCCTGCGGCGCCTTCCTTTCTAGGTTTATACCTCCATCAATACCTTCATCATTTTCTTCTGGCTTATTTTCCACCCGGGGGACCTCCTGCGGGGCAGGGGAGGGCTGTTTTTCTTTCACCCTGGCTTTGTTAATGAGCCCCTTTTGCCATTCCCACCATTCTGTCATCAGTTCAAGCAGCCTGTTGTAGAACCTCTGCTCCTCCTGTGTCATTGCATCCAAGTCTGTCTTTTCCCTCTGTTTTGATGATGCGCGCAGCGAAGCTCCTGTGATGATCTTGGCGGTCCGAAGGTTAATAAGGTCGTCAAGGGCTTTCCTTGCAGTTTTAAGCTCGTCCTCTATGATGGCGTACTTTGTGCTGTATATATCCTCGCTCCTCTTTTTCTCATCCTCGATATCCTGTATCTGCCGGGATATTTTTGAGTAGAAATCGCTTTCCAGGGGAACAAGTTTTGATTCCTGCACCTTTGTCTTCTTTAATTTACGCTCCTCCCGTAAAATATTGTTAAGGTTAATGCTGGAATCAGGCATATTCGGCTGCTCCGCGGCACATGAGGTACATTGCCGCATATTCAGGCAGGCTACTGATGCCTTCCTTCACGCTAATACTTTTTCCTTTCATCTCGACAAGGGAATTCTGTGGCTTAAGGGGCGGGATGACCTCTATCTGCACCTCTTTCTCGCTGAACACCACGGCATCGCGCAGCGGTTCGAACTTCTCGAACTCAGGCAGAGTGAGGGGTACGACGCGCATCCCGGAGCCGCCGTGCAGCGAGGAAGGCATGCGGATGAGACGTTTGATATCGGCTGTTACGGGTTCGTCCGTATGGGCGCTGCCCAGATGTATGCTGTTGTTCTCAAGTGCTTTCTGTATAATCGCATCAAAAATATAGGAGTCGCTGATAATGCCTTTGTTCTCTATCATATCCAGAGCTTCCCTGTTCTGGGCAGTCCTCTGGAGTTCTTTCAGTTTAGTGGTTGCTTCGGGCTTAAAATCCCAGAGGTCGTTTTTTATCAGGATATCCCTTATCCTCTCCTCACGAGTTCCCGCTTCCTCTGCTATTTTCTGCAATCCAATCTTACGGTTCTCGCTTTTGATCTGTATTACCTTTTTTATAACATCTTCAGGGACATTATCAGAGAATGTATGCTTCAGGTTATAACTTGTGATCAAATCGGTAACTTCACTTAGAGCTTCAGCGCTATCTTTAGTTGATATATCTTTTAAAAAATGAATCAGATACCGGCTGATGCGTTTCCCCCATCCAGAGCCCCCGGCTACATCATCGAAAGAACTTATCCTTCGCGCGGATTCCAGCTCTTTTTTCTTAAATCTTCCATCGTCACGCATTATATGCTTTGATGGCTTGAATAAAAAATCGCTCAGCAATCCCGTGCCGCTCAGGTAATCCACAATCTCCCGCCTCTCCGCGCTTTCAAGCGATAGTACCTTGGGGTCGCGCACATGGATATGGTACCCGCGTCCGCCTGAGAAAACGATGCTGATATTGCTTTCTGAAAAGCCGAAATCATCGAGAAGGAAATCGAGCAGCTTTCGGGTCTCGGTTTTTACATTCGAGAGCATATCCGCATAAGACCTGGGTTTGAGGGGCAGATGGTCAGCATCAAGATCGAATATCAGGTCAGCGCCCTGCCACTGTTTCTCCTTCATCGTACCCGCGCCCGGAAATTTATAATACGCGGCAGAGTGGTACGCATGCGCCGGCACCATTCCCCGCAGGTACTCAAGCGCCTCGCCCTCGGAGAAAAAAGCCTTGTGGCGGCGCATTACCACCTCAGGCAGCTCGTCAAAGAAAATAAATCCCCATTCGCGCTTTAAAAGCTCATGGGGCAGGACAAGCCCGGCGTTCTGGTAATAATCCCCGAACCTTTTCCTGAGGTACTGCTTTGTCCTGAAGTTCATGAGTTTTTATATATTATCTTACATACATAAAACCGTAATCGTAATGTTTTTCAATAATGCAATGTATCCCTGAGTATGTACCGTATCAATACCAGCGATTTTAACCTTAACCATACCCTCTCCTGCGGTCAGGTCTTCAGGTGGGAGAAGAACGACTGGTGGACAGGCGTTGTAAACGGGGAGGTAATAAGAGCAAAGCAGGAAGGAAACGAGCTTTTGGTGGATTCAATACTTGATAAAAACTTTATCTGGCATTACTTCAGGCTTGATGATGATATGGACAGGATATACTCGGAAATAAACAGAGATGAAGTTATAGGTTCGCTTATTGAAAAGTACCGGGGTCTTCGGCTCATCCGTCAGGAACCTTGGGAGTGTCTGGTCTCCTACGTCTGCTCAAGCAACAACGCCATAAGGAACATAAAAAAATCGATAAAGCGCATGAGCGAATGCTTCGGCAGGGAGATAGAGAGGGGCTATTACTCTTTCCCGACCCCGGAAGCACTTGCGGAAGTAAATATCAGCGAAATGGAGCAGTGCAGGCTGGGTTTTCGCACCCCCCGCATCCTGAACCTGGCGCGTATGGTAGCAAATCGTGAGTTCGACCTCTACAGGATAAAAGACCTGCCTTACAGGGAGGGGCGCAGTGAACTTACGAGGATAGAAGGCGTGGGGAACAAGATTGCAGACTGTGTGCTGCTCTTTGCGTTCGAGAAGCTTGAATCGTTTCCAGTGGATACGCATATCGAACATATCATGAAGAGATACTATGGCGAGCATTTTAAAGGCGTGAAGAAGAGCAAAATAAGAGAGAGCATAGCTGAATTCGCGCGGGAGTATTTTGGAGGGTACTGTGGGTATGCGCAGGAATATCTGTACTATGCTGACCTGGGGCAGCACGAAACCATAAACCTTTTATCCAAACCTCTCTTTTTAGAAAGCCATGGTGATTTTCGAAGAGATAGAGGAAGTGTACGGAAGGCTTGAGGGCAAGCTCACGCGCGATGAGTTCAAATCAAAAGTTGAAGACAAAGTGAACATGATGAACGGGCTATGCGACACCAAAACGGCAGCAATGCTTGTCGCAAGCGAGATGGGTTTGAACGAGACGGTAAAGATAAAAGATATTACCGCCGACAGGGGCAGCGTTGTTCTTAATGCAAAAGTGCTTTCGATAGGCGACATCCGCGAGTTCTCGCGCGAAGACGGGGGCGTGGGGCGCGTTGTGAATATCACTCTCGCAGATGATACAGGCACGATAAGGGCTGCGCTGTGGGACGAGGCTGCCGACCTTGTTAAAATCGGGGATATAAAAGCCGGGCAGAATCTTAAAGTGAAAGGATATGTTAAAGAAGGGTTGAAGGGACATGAGATCAATGTGGGAAGGGGCGGGAACATCGAGCATATTGATAAGGAAGTGGCTGTGAATTTAAAGCCGCTGAAGATCAACGAAATTAAGCCGGGAATGAGCGGCTTGAACGTTACAGGAAAGGTAATAGATATAGGAACTATGAGGACTTTCCAGCGCAAGGACGGAACGGCGGGAAAAGTGACAAATATAACGCTGGGGGATGAAACCGGGAAGATAAGGGTCACTCTCTGGGATTCAAAAGCTGAGAATATCGGCTTCAAGCCAGGAGATACTGTTGAGATATTGAACGGGTACGCCCGCGAGAATACGTTCAGCAACCAGACGGAACTTCAACTGGGCTCTGGCGGAAGCATAATGAAAAGCAGCGCTGCGGTCAATTACTCCGAGACCATTACACCGATAGCAGATATTGAGATAAATTCAGCGTACACCATAAAGGGACACGTCTCAGGGCTGGATGAGATACGGGAATTTGATCGCGCTGACGGCACAAAGAGCAGGGTCTCGAACATATACATCTCTGATGAGACAGGGCGCATTCGCGTGGCGCTGTGGGGCGAGCATGCTGATATTATCAAAGAGCTCGATATAGGGAGCGAGATACTCATTATCGACGCATATGCGAAATCGGGCAGGAACGAGGAAGTGGAACTGAGCGCAGGTTCAAGGACAAGGGTACAGGTCTTAAGAAAGTGATCTTTTTACAAAATATATATTACGGTATATAGAATATGCGCAGCGCAAATATTACTTTCACACCGCTCTGGTAAGGTTTAAAACCTAGCAGTGCTTAATAGACTGATAACTGTGCACCGGATAAAATAAAATGTGCACTGGAGAATTAACATGGCAGAAAGGAAAGGATTAGAAGATCTACCGGGCGTAGGTCCGGCAACGGCAGAGAAACTGAAAGAAGCAGGTTACGGCTCGATTGAAGCCATAGCAGTATCATCATCGTCTGAATTAGCCAGCATTGCAGAGATCGGTGAATCGACTGCGCAGAAAATCATAAACGCAGCGCGCCAGGCAGCGGATGTCGGGGGCTTTGAGACAGGCGACCTTGTGCTTGAGCGCAGGAAGCTCGTGGGAAAGCTCAGATTCGGCTCAAAGGCTTTAGACGAGCTTATGGGCGGCGGCATCGAGACACAGGCGATCACTGAGTTCTACGGAGAGTTCGGCTCAGGGAAGACGCAGATAGGGCACCAGATGGCTGTGAACACACAGTTACCGGCTGAGAACGGAGGTCTTGACGGTTCCGTGGTAATCATCGACACTGAAAACACTTTCAGACCTGAGAGGATAACCCAGATGGTGAAAGGATTATCAGCAAGGAACGGTACCGAATACGACATTGAGGAGTTCCTGAAGAACATACACGTGGCAAAGGCGTACAATTCAAACCACCAGATACTGCTCGTGGATACAGCCAACGACCTTGCGAACAAATTAAAGGATACTGATAAACCCGTGCGTCTGCTCATAGTCGATTCGCTCACGGCGCATTTCAGGGCTGAGTACGTGGGGCGCGGCACGCTTGCAGACAGGCAGCAGAAGCTCAACAAGCACATGCACGAACTGATGAAGTTCGCAGGCCTGTACAACGCCGCAATACTTGTGACGAACCAGGTGATGGCAAAGCCCGACGCATTCTTCGGAGACCCGACAAAACCCATAGGCGGGCATATCGTGGGTCATACTGCCACGTTCAGGCTGTACCTGCGCAAATCCAAAGGAGAAAAGAGGATAGCAAGGCTCGTAGACTCACCAAACCTGCCAGAGGGAGAGGCGATATTCTCGGTTACCACAGAAGGGGTTAAGGATTAAAAGGCTGTATTAAGGATGTGGTATACAGAGCAATAGTAGTAGATGTTGACGGGACGCTAACGTTCGAGGACAGGAGCCTTGACTGCAGGGCTGTCGAGGCTCTAAGGAGCCTTGAAGTGCCTGTAGTTATCGCTACCGGGAACGTGCTGTGTTCTGCAAGGACCGCATCAAAGCTCATCGGGACAGGGGGCATCGTGATAGCAGAGAACGGCGGCGCTGTCGAGTGCGGCATCGTTGAATACGATACTACCTACAAGCAGAGATGTGAGGAAGCTTTCGAATTCCTCAGCAGGCATCTCGCCCTTGAGAAACTCGACCCTGAGAACAGGAAAACAGAGGTGGGTCTTCGCAGGAATTTCGATGTGGAAAAAGCGAGGGAGATGCTTAAGGCGGCATTTCCAGACATCGAAATCGTTGATACGGGTTTTGCCGTGCATATCAAGGGCAAAAGTATAAACAAGGGCACGGGGCTTCGGCGCATCGCTGAACTGATGGGGCTTGAATCGAAAGATTTTGTTGCGATAGGAGATTCTCCCAATGACGTTGAGATGCTTGAGGTGGCAGGCTTCGGTGTGGCTGTGGGGAACGCTCACCCTGCGCTGAAGAGGGTCGCTGATTTGGTCACGGAAGGGAAGCACGGGGCGGGGGTGGCGGAAGCGGTGGGGGAGTTGAAGAAGAGAAGGGAAATAATATAAATAGAATAAGTATAATAATTAATACCAGAGGATAATCGAACGGGACTAATAAAAATGAGTATGCCTGAACCAGCAAGAATTGAACGAGATTTTCCTGTAGAAGAACTCTATCCCATCGCTCTATGCGAGGGTAATAAAAAACGGCCTGTTTATGAAATCCACAAATGGTGGGCAAGAAGATTAGGAAGCAACTTCCGCATGTTTTTAAAATCCACTCAACATGAGTCTGGAACCCGAATAGAAACTTTGTGGAAATCCTTCTATCAAAATGATGGACAACAAAATCTAACTTTATTAGATCCTTTCATGGGTGGTGGAACTTCTATAATTGAGGCAACAAAATGTGGATTTAGAACTGTTGGAGTTGATATAGACCCAGTAGCCTGGTTTATTACTAAAAAAGAATTGGAAATTTGTGATACGGTACTTGTAAAAAAGGAATTTGAGAGAATAAAAGAGAAATTAGAAGAAACAATAAAAACTTTTTATAAAACCAAATTAGAAAATGGCGAATTTGCTGAGGTTATTTATCATTTTTGGGTCGATGTTATTAAATGTCCTGATTGTAATTTTACCTTTGAAGCTCACCCTCATTTTAAATTATACGAATCGCATAAAAAGCAATACCAAGTCGTTTTTTGCCCGGATTGTCACACAATAGGGGAGATTCCAATAGATCAAAAGAGGTATCAATGTAAAACATGCCGAATTTTTATCGAAATAAATAAAGGACCTGTTAAGAATGCAATTTATAAGTGCCCAAACTGTCAATCTCATGGTTCAATAAGGGATCTATCAAAGCCGGGTGTGCCAATTTCAAAAAAAATCTTTGCTTTAGAATATTTACATCCTGTTACGAATAATCGTGAATTTAAAGCAGCATCTGATTATGATAACGAACTCTTCAATAAAGCATGCGAAATGTTTGATCAGAAAGAAAAAAGCCTACTTTTCCCACGGAATCCTATCCCCACAGAAAATAGGAAAGACCCCAGACCTTTAAGTTATGGATATACTCACTACTACCAACTTTTCAACAAAAGGCAACTGCTTAGTCTTTCGTTAATTTATGATGAAATCTTAAAAATAATGGATGTTAATGTCCGCGAGTTTATATTATTAGCATTTTCCGATTCACTGGCTAGCAACAATATGCTATGTTCTTATGCTTTTGGTTACAGAAAATTAACCCCTTTGTTCGGACTACATGCTTATAGAATGGTGACAAGACCCGTAGAGGGAAACGTGTGGGGTATTAAATTTGGCAGAGGTAGCTTTACATCGGCTATTTCTAAAATGTTGAGAGGAAAAGAATATTGTGCTAACCCTTATGAACTCTCATATATCAATGGAAAACTTAAGAAAATATATACCAAAGAAAACTTGGAAGTAATGGTAACATCGGACCCACAGAACTGGTATAATGGAGATACACGATGCTTACTTATTAACAAATCTTCAGAAGATTTGTCTTCTCTTCAAGATTCGACTATAGATTTGATTATAACAGACCCGCCCTATTACGATAATCTATCATATTCTGAATTGGCAGATTTTTACTATGTGTGGTTAAAAGACCATCTGAAAGAATATAAAATATGGGATAAACCCTCTACGCCTTATAAAGAAGCACTTTTTGTATCAAGAAAAACGACAGAGGAACATGATCGATATGCCAATGGACTCGTAAAAGTATTCCAAGAATGTAAACGTGTATTAAAATCAGATGGATTAATGGTTTTTACTTATCATCATAAAGATATAAAAGCCTGGATGTCATTAGCAATTGCCTTGACAGAAAATGGTTTTGAGGTAACAAACATATTTCCTGTACGTTCAGAAGGTCGGAGTGGTTTCCATAGCACAAGTGGAAGTATTAAGTGGGATTCTGTATTCTGTTGCCGTTCCATGAGGTCAAATAAAAAGAAGGTTTTAGAACATCAAGGTCTTAAAAAGTGGATAGATAAGAATTTACTTATATGGAAAAAGAGACTTGATGATGGTGGAATTGAATTTAATAAAGCTGATGAAAAAAGTTTTTTATTCTCCTTAGCTGTTGCTCATTTAACGAGATATTCAGTATCAACTGAGAATTTGATAACAATGCTTGACGAAATTTCACATTCGAGTGAGGTGAGTATATGGAAATAAGCTCTGCAAAAGCAGATGAGATTGACTCTTACATTAGAGACAATGAAAAAGACTGTTTACAATATAATAAGTTGGCCATTCAATTAAAAGGTGAACGAAGACCATTAGAGGTATATAAACTTCCTATAGAATTATTGATTTATAATAAGCGAAATGGGCGATTTGCAGCAGAGATATTACATAAACAAGACGAGATAAGACGAGAGCTAGACCCTTCAAACGCAGAAGATAGAAAAATCATAAAAGAATTGCTACTGAGAGAAGATGAAAATGCAACAAAACTTTTAAAGGACGATTTGATAAAAGTTGGTCAACTGGAACCCGGAATTATAACTTTTGATGGTGTTGTGATTAACGCCAATAGAAGAATGGCTGTTTTTGAGGATTTACTCGAAGAAACCTCAGATTCCAAATATGGCTTTTTGACAGTTGCAAGACTTCCCCAAAATGTGGATGAAAAAGAAATATACCGATTAGAAATAGATCTTCAGTTATCCAGGCCATATCGGAAAGAGTATGGTCCTATTAATGAATTACTTAAGGTACAAGAGGGCATAAAAATCGGTCTCACACCCAAACAAATTGCCAGTTCACTGTTCGGGGGCTTTACTGAGGATGATATTAAGGAAAGACTGGATCGTTTAAAATTGATTGAGGATTATTTAGAGTATATCGAAAAACCGGGCGAATATGAAGAAGTAAAAAGGCTGCATGAGCATTTTATTGATTTGCAAGATGATATTTCAACATTAAGAAAGAAAAATATGAATGCAAAAGAAATTTATTCTGCAACCATCACAGGATTCCAACTTATTATTGCGGATGTTCCACATATGGATGTTCGTATTATAAAAAATCTCATGGCAGAGAAAAATATCAAAGAAAGTTTAATGGAATCAGTTGAGAAAGTTGATAGACTTCTTGAAGATACACAGAAGGTCCAAGAAGAAGGTAAAGAAGAACAAAAAGAAGTCGAACCAAAAAAAACTCACAAAAAGAGAAAGCCAAAAGCTCTTATAAAGATAGCGGGAGAGTTTAAAGAGGATTTTAAGGATCTTGTAGATACTTATAAAGCCCATAAGGAATCAGACAAGCCTAAAACACTTCTTAAAAGAGCTTTGAGTAATCTAGAAAGTATTGATCCAAAAAATCCAAATCTGAAAGATACAGAAATAATTAGACTTTTAAAAAACATTGTTGAGATAGCTACAAAATTAATAGAGACTAAATAAAATGTCTCAACTAAAAATAATATCGCACAAAATAGTTTTAAATGTTGCTGATAATCCCGTTCTGTCTAAGGGGGCATATAGGGTATATTTAAGTTCTGCTTTGAACTTTGATTATAATCCTGAAAAGCAAGAATATTCCATTAATTTTGATTACTCTACTGCACCTCAAATTATTTTAGATGTAATTTCATATCTACACTCTAAGAACATAAACAATACAACTGATGCTGAGATCAGCAAAATTATTAAATGTGTCTCAGAGGAAGAAAAAAAATTCAAAAATGCTATAGAAAACGGCAAGCAAATACATGAAAATCCTCCAAAAACATTAGATATCCCCAATTTTATACGAAAGTTAAAGCCTTATCAAATAGAATCTGTTGAACATATAGTTGATGTAGAAAACGCCGCAAACTTTTCGGTTCCAGGGAGTGGTAAAACTACTATTGTATATGCAGCATATTCAATTCTGAAATCTGAAGGCTTAATCGATAAATTATTCGTGATAGGTCCGAGAAGTTCCTTCAGGCCCTGGGAAGAGGAATATATTGGATGTTTTGGTGAGATTCCAGAAGTCCTTAGAATTACTGGAACAAAATCAGAAAGAAATAGAAAATACCGCGTTGCAGATGACTATGAACTATTTCTTGCCACATATCATATGACTTACAATGATTTAAATGAAATTATTGATTTATTAAGAAAATACAAGGTAATGGTGGTTCTTGACGAATCTCATAATATAAAAAGATTTGAGGGGGGGCATTGGGCAGACGAAATAATTAAATTAGCTCCATTTGCAAAAAGGAGAGTGATCCTAACTGGAACACCGATGCCACATGGTATTTTGGATATATGGACACAAATGACCTTTTTATGGCCTCAAAAAAATTTACTTTTAGAGCGAGAACAATTTAAATCGTACATCGAAAATGATAAGGATCTTTTGGAGATAAGAGAAAAACTCTCTCCACTCTATTGTAGGATTAAAAAACGTGATTTAGATTTACCTATCCCAGAATTCATTCGAATCAAGATTCCTTTAAGCCCCATCCAAAAAACGATCTATGATGCCATTGCTGTAAAAATCTTACGCGAATTGGTAAAAATCCCAGAGGATAGAAGGAGTCTTCACCAATGGAGACGTGCGACGTTAATTCGTCTTTTACAAGCGGCATCAAATCCAACCTTATTAGCTAAATATTCGTCTGAATTCGATATTCCTCCAATGGACCCCTCTGGTTTGCAAATAAGTCAGCTAATCGAGAAGTATCCCAGATATGAAATCCCAGCCAAATTTGAATTAACAGAAAAACTTGTTAGGGACCAAATATCAAATAAACATAAAGTAATAATTTGGACCTCCTTTATACACAATATCGAAATGCTAAGGAAAAAATTGGAAGATATTTCTCCCATTTGCATATTTGGAGATGTTCCGCGTGATGAAGATGAGAATGCAGAGTACAATCGTGAAAGGCTTATTGAGGATTTCAAAACAAGTTCAACAAATAATGTCTTGATTGCAAATCCTGGAGCAACTGCAGAATCGATATCATTACAACGAACGTGCCATAATGCAATATACTTCGACAGGACATTTAATGGAGCCCAATATCTACAATCGCTAGATCGAATTCACCGCATCGGGCTGAAGCCCAATGAAAAAATCATCTATACTCTACTAATATCTGAGAATACCATAGAAGAGGTCGTTAATTCCAGACTTGAGGAAAAATTACAACAAATGTTGAATTTTTTGAATGATGATTTAAACGTCTCAAATATTGAAATTTCAATTAATGAAGTTAGTGATGGGGAAAAAGAAGAGGTTGCTGATTTTAACGCTGTGATTGATGCATTAAAGAAACATCTTGGTCCGAAGTATGATTCAGAATGTAAGTGAAATCAATAGGTTGCTGCTTGCAATTTCAGAACTTTCCGGGGGTAAAAACACCGGTGTCCCTGAGTCTGTTATCATCCGCCTAT
>JAPMTX010000108.1 GCA_026552855.1 Candidatus Methanoperedens sp.
CCCGTCATCGCTACTATGAGTTCTTCCGACTTCTTGCAGAGCATTACTTTGGTTTTCCCGTAAGGTTATGCCTCTGTTACCTGTATCCCTTCAATTGAGTTCAGTGACCCAGGAACGTGTAGGGTGTTGATTCAACATCGGGGAGGACTCTGCAAGACCTCCCTCGGTCGCACAGGAGAGCGTTCGTGACCATCCCTGCCGTAATCACCCCAGTATTCATTATTCCGCTCTTGCTTCCACTTAGTGACAGAGTGTCGCATCGTACTAAGGCTACCATTGGTTCACATGTGTTCAGGGCTGTGGTCACAGATACGGGAACTCCGCACGGTACTTCGCAGTACCGCACTTCCCTTCTCTTCATGCGGGAGCAGCTCCGCATGGTGGGATTTTAACCCTTGCGGACACTACGCTGTATATTGCGTTTTTCCCAGCGTTTTCTTCAGGTGTCCTGTTATTTTGGCTTTCTCTCTTGTGTTTCGAGGCACGCGTCATACGACCCCCGAATGAATTCGGGGGCATCAACAGGATGCATGATGGCTTTATAGAAAGGAGGGCTAAGATTGAGAGCATTGAAAAGCTGGATTATTTAGAATATTCTTGCTAGAAAACCAGAATTCTTATTGAGCCCTATTTCTCCGTTTGAGACGGATGCATGATAGACGTCTATCGTTGCAGTCACTATACCCCGTACTTGAAGGGTACCGGGCTTGTTATCGTTTTTTGCCCATAAAGCTTCTCCTGTAGATTTCTAAGCAAGGAAAAGCTCAACTTAGCTATATTTTTTCCTGGTAATATAACTTACGAAATATTTTCGCAGCTCTCATCCCAAGTCGCCAGATGGCACATTATCTCATTGTGCCTGATCCTCCTGTACATCAGGATAATACCTTAGCATAGATTAGGGATTGAATTTAAATATACCAATCAATTTTAAATATATTGGATTAAATATATTGATATATTTTATAACTTAATTAGCCATACTTTTATTAATTAGTAGGTTATAGGGTTATGTGGTGAAGTTGTGAATATTCTTGAAGTTACTGAAGATAAGATATTTAAAGTACTTGGCAAAGGCAGGGACCCTAACTATAAACCAATAGACAAAGACAGCCTTAATAAAAAGGGTAAGCCCTTTGATTTCAGCCAACTGTTAAAATAACAATCGGGATTATGGAGTATGGCAGAGCAGCGTAAGAATAGTTCTGCTGCTTTTAATGCGCCTTTAAACCCCATAGATCATTCGCCCTGACCGCAAAAAAAACCTCTACTTCCTCTTTTTCCCCTCGTGCATCTTTTTGATCTCATCCTCAGCCGCCTGCATCTTTGCCCTGTTCTCCTCGTATATCTTGGAGATGTTCTCCATAGCCCGCTCAAGCCTCTTTTTGAGAACGACCAGCTCCTGGGTTGAGAGATCATAATTGGGAGTGTTCTCTATCCACAACTGCTCTACATCAATGAGCGCGTTAATGGCAGCCTTTGTCCTGTTCACCGTGTTCTCGTCCATGGACGGCTATAATACGTTCCTTTAAATTAAACTTTTCACACAGGGTTTATGAGCACGTATAAATAACGAGGTAAGAGAGGTGATGGCGCAGGACGCGCCGCTGTATGGAAATAAAAGAATTCCAGGATATCATGAGAGAGATGTATGCGCATAATGACAGGCGCAGGGGCAAGGATAAAACGATGCTATGGCTTGTCGAGGAGGTAGGAGAGCTTGCAGAGGCTGTAAGAAGGGAGAACGAAGAAGGGGTAAAAGAGGAGATAGCAGATACCTTCGCCTGGATAGGCTCGCTTGCGAACCTGTACGGGATAGACCTGGAAGAGGCGTTCCTGAAAAAATACCCTCACAGGTGCCCTACATGCAGGCAGATGCCTTGTATCTGTAAAGATTGATGCTGTTGAGCAGCCGCAAATTTTCCGGGGAAATATTATATACAAATAATCAGAAATGGTAAATACGCTAATGTGAACAGGGGGTTAGTATGCCAGCGAAAATGACTTTCGAACAGAATATGGAAGCCCTTGACAGGATGTCTCCTGAGGAGAGGGATGCAAAAATAGCAGAGCTTACAAAGATGTGCATCTGCGGCGCCTGTCCCACGTACATCGGAACTGGGGAGACGGTTCTTATGTTCTGTGAGATTGGGAGAAGTAAAATAATAAAAAAAGGGAACGGCTGCATCTGCCCGGGCTGCCCGGTCCAGAAGAGCCTGGCTCAGAGATGGAATTATTACTGCCTCAAGGGCTCAGGCAAAGAGCAGGCTGAATTATTATAAGTACATGTAAGAATAGCTTCATAATGGCTTAATAGCTCTGCCAATCTGCAACACCTGCGGTGACGGGAACTCCGGTAGTTAGTAGTCGCCTAGGATTTCATTTTAGATTGGCTAAAATCCAGTTCTTTACTTCCTCATAAACTTCATCTGCTACCTCGTCTAAAGAATGCCCTGCACCCTCATATAGGACAAGCTTTTTCGGTTCATGCGCCAGCCCATAGGTATAAACCGATGAGCTGGGAGGCAGTACCTTATCCTCTTTGCCGTGTATCAAAAGGATCGGAGTTCCATTTTTAAGCCGAACGACAGGATCAACCCCATAACTCTGGGTCGACAGCGTTACTACTGTCCGTACTGCCGGATCGTTAGCAGCAGCACGAATTACCACTGCTCCACCGAAGGAATGCCCGATCAACCCTATTGACCTGACCCCACGGCTCTTCAAAAAATTTATTCCGGCTGCCGTATCGAACGTAGCCTCTGCCAGATCGTTAGGGACTCTGAATTTCACCCTCAGGGAGAGCATATCCCCAATCCCTTCAGGTATTCGCATAAGCGGGGATACAGACCTTTTGCCGGCGTATCGAAACCGCCTCTCCCACCCCTCCGACCATTATCACTCCTTTTGTGGCTCCTTTCACCTCATAGTAATGGCAGTCGATTTTCCCGCGTTCCGTCTCTATCTGCACAAACTGATACTTCCCATCTTCTGCCGGTATCCCTTCTTTTTTAACAACATCCGCTCCCGCCATTTCATCACCTTCCCTAATCTCTACTTATACCTGAATGGATATATCATGATGCTCCGTTAATTTTAAGTATTCAGATTCAGCTATGTGATTGTGCCAATCAAGGGATTTGTA
>JAPMTX010000057.1 GCA_026552855.1 Candidatus Methanoperedens sp.
ACACAAATTTTATTATTTAAATGAGAAATTTAAACTATTGCAGTACGAAGTCATAAGAAAATCCCGTGACGCAATATTTAAATATTCCCGTAACGCAATATAGCACGTATGACATCCAGAAAATACCTCCGCTGGAAAAAATGCCTTATATGCAACGATTTTGTGAAACTGATGTTCCCTGAGGACGCAAAGAACATGCTCATCATCTACGAGCCCCAGGAAGGGATGAGCGATGAATCCAAGAACTGGAAAAAAAAGCAGCTCGGGTTCATCCATAAAGCCTGCCTTGAGAAAGCCAGCTCAATGCTTAAGATCAAATACGAACCAGATGAGAGCGCGGTGGCAGAGGTCGTATAGTGGCTTATAAGGATTTGCGCGAATTCATAGAACTCCTTGAGAAAAAAGGGCTGCTGTGGCGCATAAAGACCGGGGTCAGCGCCGAGCTTGAGATAACCGAGATACTTGACCGGACTGTAAAGGGCGGCGGTCCTGCGCTCCTGTTCGAGAACGTGAAAGGCTACAAGGTACCTGTTTTCGCCAATGCCTTCGGCACTATGGAGCGCATGTGCCTGGCGCTGGGCGCGGACAGCCTTGATGAAATAGGCGGGCGGATACAGAAGCTCCTTGAGCTTGAAGCGCCCGGAAGCCTCTGGGAAGGTATAAAGATGCTGCCGCAGGTTGCTGAGCTCACAGCCTTCGCCCCCAAATATGTAAAATCCGGTCCCTGCAAGGAAGTAATACTCAAAGATGGTTTTTCGCTTGATGATTTTCCGGTGCTGAAATGCTGGCCCCAGGATGGCGGCAGGTTCATCACCCTGCCCCTCGTGTTCACAAAAAACCCCAAAACCGGGAAGCAGAATGT
The DNA here is from genome assembly GCA_026552855.1 of Candidatus Methanoperedens sp. Taxonomy (GTDB): domain Archaea; phylum Halobacteriota; class Methanosarcinia; order Methanosarcinales; family Methanoperedenaceae; genus Methanoperedens. Next base: position 863 of record JAPMTX010000057.1, read on the forward strand.
GGGGATGTACAGGATGCAGGTCTACGATGGCAGGACGACTGGCATGCACTGGCACATCCATAAGCACGGCGCGAGGGATTACGCCGACGCGAGCAAGGAAAGCGACAGGATAGAGGTCGCGGTAGCCATCGGCGCCGACCCTGCCGTGGTTTACTCGGCGACCGCCCCGCTGCCCGACAGCATAGATGAGATCATGTTCGCCGGGTTCCTTCGAAAAAAGAACGTTGAGCTTGTAAAATGCGAGACCGTTGACCTATTCGTGCCCGCACACGCTGAAATAATACTGGAAGGTTATGTAGACTCAAAAGAGCGCCGCACCGAAGGTCCCTTCGGGGATCATACAGGTTATTACTCGCTCGCAGATGAGTTCCCGGTGTTCCATATAACCTGCATCACCCACCGCAAAAATCCGGTATATCACGCAACAGTAGTAGGCAAACCGCCGATGGAGGATGCATACCTCGGAAAAGCCACTGAGCGGATATTCCTTCCTCTTATGAAAGCGCAGCTTCCCGAGATGGTGGACATCAGCCTTCCTGTCCAGTCTGTCTTCCATAACCTGTGCATCGTATCCATAAAAAAACGCTACCCGGGTCATGCAAAAAAGGTCATGTTCGCCCTGTGGGGCATGGGGCAGATGATGTTCGCAAAGACTATTATCGTGCTTGACGACGACGTGAACGTGCAGGATATGGGGGAAGTGCTGTGGGCTACGACCACGCGCATAGACCCTGCAAAGGATGTAATAATAATCGATAGGGCGCCGACCGATACCCTGGATCATGCGTCGCCCCTGCCCAATCTCGGCTCCAAGATGGGGATAGATGCAACGCGCAAAGGAAGAGATGAGGGGTTTGAAAGGGAATGGCCCGATGCCCTGGAAATGGATGAGAAGGTAAAGGCGCGAATTGATCAGGTGTGGAAAGAATCCGGATTATAATCTGATTCTAGTTTGCATTTAATCAGTCTTTAATCAACCCCTGCTCAGGTCCTCGCCTCCATGATATATCTTCTGGGCTGCATTATAGATATCCTCCATACCGTAACCGTATGTAGATGAGACAGGAATTAATTGCTGCTCGGCGCCGAATGATTTGAGGGCTGATAAGAACTCTATGCTCAACTGGCTCCGCACGGTGGGGAATTCCCCATGTATCGCATCGTCAAGCTCAATCAAATCACGGCTCCATGTCAATATTTTTTTGCGTTCTGCTTCTTCAAGGAGATCGGATTTTGTAAGAATGCTCAAAAAAGGTACATTGAACCTGACCTGTACTGAAGCAGCCTGGAGCATCAGAGTGATGATGCCAGACGGCGTCTTTGAGATAACAGGATCGTAAAGGAAGCCGATTATCGAATTATCTGCGCCAAGGGATTCAACCAGGAGTTTCCCCGATTGGCGCAGCACGAATAACTCCATCTGACCTGGAGTATCGAAAATAACGTACTCGGTCTCAAAACTGTCGATTATCTCTTTCATTTCCTTGATGTTCATGGCAAGCATATCAGCGGCTATGACCTGCGCCCCGTTCGGTCCAACGCCGTATTCCCGCATGATATCGCGAAGCCTTATCCAGTCCCGGATATCAATATCAGGGACATAGGGCGCATTCTCGATACCGGGGTCGAGGTTCACAGTTATCGCGTCGTACCCATGCTGCTGCATCCACCCGATGAAGGCATTTGTGAGAGTGGATTTGCCGCTCCCTGCCGAGCCGATAAAATAAAGATTAATCATTCCTATCATGGGAGTAATATCATTGATATAAGAAAAGAGTTGCGATGTTCAAAAAACTGAAACTTTATGCTGATTTTGTTGTGGTCAAGCACACGTTATTCGCCGTTCCGTTCGCATACCTGGGCGCGTTCCTTGCCAGCGGCGGGATTCCCCGGCTCAGCATCCTGTTCTGGGTGGGGCTTGCATTCTTGGGCGCAAGAAGTGCGGCTATGGCGCTGAATAACCTGATCGACAGGGATATCGATGCAAAGAACCCCAGGACTGCTGGCAGGGAGCTGCCCTCCGGAAGGATAAAGCTGTATGAAGTGGGGGGGATTATACTGGTCTCTTATTTCCTGCTGTTCTATTCAGCCTACAGGTTAAATCCGCTGTGCCTTGCGCTTGCGATTGTCATTCCGGTCACGTCTATCATCTATCCCTATCTTAAGCGATTCACCCCTGTTTCGCACTACGTGCTCGGTCTAAACCTTGGCTATGCGCCCGTCGGAGGCTGGCTTGCCGTGACTGGCGCTTTCAATATCCCTTTCGGCGCGCCTGAGCTTGCTATGCTGCTGCTTCTGTTCGCAGTCACCTTCTGGGTCGGGGGGTTTGATACGATATACTCCCTCCAGGACCTTGATTTTGATATGAGAAACGGGCTTTACTCTATACCTACCGCGTTCGGTGTGAAGAATGCGCTCAACATATCGTTCGCATCGCATGTCATGATGCTGGGGATGCTGGTCGGGCTGATGGTCGTTTTGAAGCTCGGTATCGTTTTCAAGGCAGGGCTTGTGGTTATCGCGCTGCTCATCCTGTACGAGCATACGCTCGTTAAGGCGGATAATTTCAACAAAATTCCCGTTGCGTTCTTCAACGTGAACGCGGCTGTGAGCTTGAGCATGCTGGTTTTTACGGTGGCGGATATACTGGTGATTCTCTGAGAAGATATTGGATAATTTGGAATGTTTCTACGCAGCTCCAGATAGGTATAAATACCATGAATAATCATTTTAATTAGGAGGTAATCTGAATGGAGAGCAGGGTTCAGCCAGAGCTAATTATGAAATGGAAAGTATGCGAGTCGTGCAGAGGGACAGTATTTGAGTTCATACAGGACATCAATGAACTGGAAAGGTATATCTGTCCCGATTGTTCGCCTGCATGATATGCGTTCAATACTTTCCTTAAATTTTTATTTCCAATAGTCGTAATCACTAAAACCGGCATGCGCTTACCCGTCGCAGTATACTAAGTTTTAAATACACCGGGCTCAGATTTACTGATGGGGATATATAAGAGATGAGATTCAGACCATTTGAGGAGGAAGGTACTCCTATAGAAGACCAGTTCATGAACTGGAACAGCATGATAAGACCGCCATACAACAAAAACTCGGTGGATGCATATACCAGAGCCCGCGTCATCCTGATGAACGGCATCGAAAACAACAGCATTCTCATGTCGCATGCCGTGGCAAGAATGACCGATAATGACGAGATAAAGCGCCAGCTTGCGCTTATCCGCCGCGTCGATTCCCAGCAGCAGCAAACGGTCAACTGGCTGACGCCGGCAGACCAGACAGTACTTGAGACTACTCTCGGTTACGAGCAGCTTGCTGTTGATCTCACAGCTAATCTCGCCAGGAACGAGGAGGACAGCTATTTCAAACAGGTGCTGGACTTCGCGCTCATAGAGGATTTCGATCACCTGTTCCGCTACGGCAAGTTAATGGAGAGGCTTGAGGGCAAAGACCCGGGATCCATAACCCAGGGAAAGACCGATATCAAACCCGGTCGCCCGACGGTCATAGAGCACCGCCACCCGGACGATGAGATGAGGATGCATTTCAATAAGGATGAGGCAAGCGCAAAGACGAAGATGAACTATTACACTATCGTATCGGCTGAGCAGCAGACCGAACTTTTCTACAAGTCCCACGGCTTTATGTACAGGAACGACCTGGCGCGCAAGCTTTACGCAGAGATAGCCGAGATCGAAGAGCAGCACGTCTCGCAGTACGAGCTTATCGGCGACCCGAATGAATCACCGCTTGAGAAAATGACGCTAATGCAGCTCAACGAGGCTTACAACTACTACTCCTGCATGCAGACTGAGCCCGACGAACGCATAAGGAAGATATGGCAGGACTTCTTCGCTGCTGAGATAACGCACTTTATAATGTGCTATGAACTCATGCAAAAGTTCGAGAATAAAGACATCGGGGATGTGCTCAAAGCTGAGGCGATCGAGCCTCTGATCGTGCTTGAGCCCAATAAGGACTACGTCAATCACATCATAGACACGCAGGTGGATCTGCAGCCGTACAACATGAGGTTCGTAAGGGCAGATAAGCTCCCCGACGACTGGAAATCATTCGACTACATGACGAGAGTGAATGCCGGCGAAGTGCCCTCTGAGGATGTTATCAAATATGCAGAGAAGATGGCTGCCTGATCATCTCTGAGAGTTAATACACTGTTTCTGGTATTCAGCCCGCTGTACTGTATCTCAGGGTAGCCCTATTCGCACGAGACCTTGGCTGGAGGCTTATTTCTGCCTCCCGCACTTCTACCTGCGGAGCCTAAAAACTTAGCGTCTAAAAACTCAGCCGCAGTATCTTCTATCCTGTAATACCTGTATTTCGCCTGGGTGTAGGAACTGATAACATGGTACTTCTTCATTATGGAGAGATGATGGGACACAAGGTTCTGCTTCTCTCCCAGCGTGGAGACCATCTCGCATACGCAGAGATCTCTTCTGCATAATAACAGGGCTATGTTCACTCTTAAAGGATGGCTTAAGGCTTTACAAAAATTGCTTACCTCAACTACCTTTTCCCTGGATATGCTGCGCGATTCGCTCTCAAGCCTGCAAACCCATTCTTTGTTGATATCCTTATCTGCGGGACAGCATTTCATAGGAACATATACAATCTATTATCGTATCAATTTTTCTTGATATAGACTCATCATCTTTAAGTGCGATCATTTCAAACATGCGGGTAAATGAATAAACTTGAGGTAAGGATTTTTTTGGATCAGCCGTCAAGCTGCGGTTGCTGCGGTCTATCCCGGCAGCAGAACAGTTCTCTGACCCGCTGCGTTTCATTTATTAAAAACTTAAAATCAAGGTTCGGCGAAAGAGTTGATGTTGAAACAGTACTGCTCAACCCGGACGAACTGGAAAAGTACCCTGCGATATCCGAACTCAGAGCCAGAAAAAATCTTAAAGCTCCTGTCGTGCTGGTGAACAATGTTGTAAGATCCATAGGCAGGTATCCCTCAGAAGAAGAAATGGATATGTGGCAGGAACGATAGTCCAATATCCGAGGATACGGGAGCAAAATGTACGTAGAAAAGATAGAAGCTGTACTTCCCTGCATCTCTGACCCGTGGAAGCTTCGGATAATCGCATATCTTGATAGTGCGCCGGACCTCAGGGAGCTTGCAGAAACGCTGAATGCGCGCTACTCAGAGAGCCTTGGTGTTGTAATGGTACGCCTGGGAAGGCGCGAGGTCAATTTTTTCGCTAGTGGAAAAGTCACTATCAGAGAGGTGAGTGACGTAGAAGAGGGCAGAAAACTGGTCAATTCCATACTCGCCATGTCATCGCATAAAACGATGATTAGAGAATAGAGACGCGAGAATAGAGACACAGTTTTACTTATTTCTCCCGACCATATGCGGTATCGCTATATTTAAGTACGCAGGAGTGCAATAATACAATAGTGAGTTTAGCGGGGTAAGGTATTGCCAGTCTACCTATGAGGCGATTACATCGTTCCTCAGGCTGGCAGGGTTGTAATCTGATTGTAAGGATAAAAGGGGGGCTTTTTTGTCGTTAGAGTTGAAAACAGTGAATGAAAACGATGCAAGGGAGTGGGACAGGATAGTAGGGGCTTGCCCCCACAGTACCATCTTCCACACATGGAGATGGCTCAAGATAGTGGAGAAGCAAACCAGGACATGCCTGTATCCTCTCATGGCATACAGGGGCACGACCATTAAGGGGATTTATCCCATCTTTTTAAAGAAAAAGGGCTTTATCAAACTTGCCTATTCGCCCCCGCCGAACGCCTATCTCTTCTATCTTGGACCTGTAATACCGGGCTATGAGGCTATGAAGCAGGATAAAAAGGAATCCACTTTGATCCAGCTCCAGGAGGATGTGGACAGGTTCCTTTTCTCGGAACTCGGATGTAAGTACGTCCGGATCCGCTCATCCCCCGGTCTTCCGGATTTCAGACCGTTCAAATGGAGAGGTTATGGGGTGGAGCCGATGCATACTTACCGCATCAATCTCAAGGGTGGAGCAGAGCATGTATGGGAGCAGTTCGATAGAAAGCTCAGGGTCGATATCAACAGGACTGCAAGAGAGAAGGTACAGGTTGAAGAGGGAAGCATGGAAGACCTTGAGTTCATATACAGCTCTTTTTACAGGAGGTTAATAGAACTGGGCTCACGCCCATCGGATTACAATGGATACCTGACGGAATTATACAAAGAGTTCCATCCGGATAATATGAAGATCTTTATCGCCAGTCGTAACGGGGAAAAGGTCGGGGGTGTGATCTCTCTGTGCTATAAAGACACTATGCGCCTCTGGATGGGAACTATCAAATCCAACCTGAAAGGACTGTCTCCCAATGACCTGGCTCAGTGGGAATCGATAAAATGGGCTTGCAGCCATGGCTTCGATTATTACGAGAATATCGACAACGGCTGCGACCCCAGGCTTCGGCCTTTCAAATCAAAATATAATCCTGAGCTTTCCATATGGTTCTCGCTGGATAAGTACTCTTCAAACCTCTACAGTATTGTTAAAAAATCAAGTAATATTTTTCATAATATACTCAAAAAACAAAAAAAATCCTGCCAGCGACCCTGTTATGATTAGACAGGTGCATTATTACGGGACCGCGCCTTTTTTGTTGGATTATCATATCAAATTTTGTTGATATCCTGGTATCATATTTATTTTGGCTAAGATAAATAGGGAATCAACATAAATTATCGTAGAAAGGTTCGCATGAAAGGTGATCGCTTGGAAGAAACAACAGGCTGCGGAGGGACCCATAAAGGCGGTCTTGGCATACTGAGCAAATTTTTGACCGTGTGGATCCTTCTTGCCATGGCAGGCGGAGTGATCCTTGGGGCAGTGTACCCTGAGGTAGCAGTTGGGCTCGACTCCGTACGCGTAGAGCAGGTCTCCCTTCCCATAGCCATAGGTCTTATCTGGATGATGTACCCTCCACTTGCAGGCGTGAGGTACGAGGAACTCCCGAAAATGAAAAGACAGGGCAAAGCCCTGAGCGCGTCCATAATCCAGAACTGGGCTATCGGTCCTGTGCTCATGTTCGCCCTTGCGTGGATTTTCCTTCCCGACCTCCCTGAGTACCGCATGGGCTTGATAATGATCGGTCTTGCACGCTGCATCGCCATGGTGCTTGTCTGGAACCAGATGGCTGGCGGGGACAACGACCTGTGCGCCGTACTTGTCGCATTGAATTCACTCTTCCAGGTAGCCCTCTATTCGGTACTGGCATATGCGTTCATAACCGTATTCTCCACGTGGATAGGCGGTGCAGGCGCGGGCGCGGTCGTGAATATCTCGATTGAGCAGGTCGCAAGGGCGGTGTTCATCTACCTTGGGGTCCCGTTTATAGGCGGGATAATAACGCGGTACATCCTGCTTAAAAAGAACGGGAAGGAGTGGTATGATAATGTGTTCATGAAAAAGCTTGGTCCCACTGCACTGATAGGTCTGCTGTTTACCATCATAGTCATGTTCTCGCTGAAAGGAGAGAACATAGTGGCTCTTCCCGCTGATGTTATCAGGATAGCGATCCCGCTGCTAGCTTATTTCAGTATCATGTTCGGCATCTCCTTTCTCATGTCTTACAGGATGGGTTTTTCCTATGATTATTCCACCACGCTTGCTTTCACGGCAGCAAGCAACAATTTCGAGCTTGCCATCGCTGTGGCGGTCGCTGTGTTCGGGATCGGCTCAGGTCAGGCGTTCGCAGCTGTGGTTGGACCTCTGATAGAGGTACCTGTAATGCTGGGACTCGTCCATGTGGCAAAAAGGGCAGGTGCAGTCTGGTTCAGCAAAAGCGGTCCTGACGTGTCGTGATATTATGTGGAAAATTCAAATTGGAGGAATATAACTTGTCGTGGTTTAACGAAAAAACACCGGAAGTCGCAAAAGCATTCGCAGAGATGAGAGATTCAGTCTATAAAGAGGGCGCGCTCGATGCCCGCACGAAGGAACTCATATCAATCGCAGCCTCTGTGCTCATGAGGTGCGAGCGGTGCACCGAGATACATGCAGAGCGCGCAAAGAAACATGGCGCGACGGACGAGCAGATAGCTGAGGCAGTGGCGTGCGCCATGTTCGTTGCTGCTGGCTCGCAGTTGTCGTGGAGCAACGTGTATGACAGGATTATAAAGTAAAAGCAGGCGATTAGTTTATAAGCCCTTACGACATTCCCTTATTTAACATGACAGAAAAAGCTGCTGTTGCATCCGCCCCAGCCTCTTCTTCTCTCAATGCAAGGGCTTCATCTCCTGATGTCGATGATTCTTATCAGGCTATCAGACACAAACTTGCAGAGAAAATGGCTGGAGAAATAACGCTCTCAGATAGACCCGGCGAAGTGATAAAAAAATGGCGCACCTGCTTTGAGATATCCCAATCCTGTCTTGCTGCCTATCTTAAGGTCTCTCCATCGGTGATAAGCGACTACGAGAGCGGCAGGAGAAGATGCCCAGGTATTTTTGTTGTTAACAAGATCGTCTATGCGCTTCTGAATATGGATGCAGGGCGGGGTGGAGCGAAGACAAGCTCTTACGAAAGCATACTGGAAGAGGGTTTTAGTGCAGATGCCATATACGATATTCACGAGTACCTCTTACCTATGTCTGTTGGAGAGTTGATAAGGCTGGTAAAAGGAGAAATCGTATACACTCCAAGCCGCGAACACATAAAACCGCTGTATGGATACACTATAGTCAACAGTCTGAAGGCTATTCTCCACCTCTCCGGCAACGAGTTCCTGAAGCTCTATGGAATGAGTTCTGAGAGAGCCATGATATTCACAGGAGTTTCCACGGGGAGATCGCCCCTGGTAGCCATCAGGGTGACTAATTTAAAACCCGCCCTGATCGTAATCCACGGGATTTCTGCATCTCAGGTTGACAGAATAGCTGCTAAAATAGCCGAGATAGAGCACGTACCTCTGATTACAACAGTCATGCCGGTTGCTGACCTCGTTCGTGTGCTTCAGTTGCACGATGCAAGGTACTGATTCCCCTTTAAAAAGTGCCATAGCTTCCGTACCCGATATCAGATGCGGTCATAACTGCGTGGTCGTATTCCACGACCGCTGTTCTCTCACTTAAAGAGACTTTTGCGCTCCTGATCCCTTTCTTTTTTACAAGCGCAAGCTCGATGCCGACAGCACAGGCTCCACAGCGCATTCCTGCAATATCAAGGATCAATTTTTTCATAAAGTACCTCATTTTCAGCCATCAGATATGCAAAATGCGTGTTCATTCTTATAATCTTTTTTGTAGTTCCTCACCAAAAGCTATTTATTCAAATCTATCCAGATTCTCAATGGGGAGTGATAATATGAAAGTCAGCGAGATAATGACAGAAAATCCGGTCACAGTTGATCCGGAATCTACAGCTAAGGATGCTGCTAAAATCATGAAAGAAGAGAACCTTGGAACAGTACTTGTTGCAGAAGGCGCTCGTCTGGAAGGTATAGTGACCGACAGGCAGATTGCTATAAAGGTAGTAGCCTCAGAGAAAGACCCTAAAGTGACCAGGGTGAGCGAATTCATGACCAAAGATCCTATTACAGTCAGTCCTGACATGGAAATAGAGGAGGTATCACGGATTATCGGAGATAACGGGATTAGAAGAGTTCCTGTCGTACAGAGCGAGAGGCTGATAGGGATAATATCGGCTGCGGATATCGCTGATCATGCAAGGGATTGTAATATTTGCATAGAGAACTTACTCAATGAGGTTGCAAAGGCTGGGAGGTAACTTTACTCAGGTGGAAAAATATGATCTGATAACCCTCGGCAGCGGCTCAGCTGCGTTCGCGGCAGCGATAAGGGCGGCAGAGTTAGGGGCAAAGGTCGCAATGGTAGAGCGGAGCACTGTGGGCGGCACATGCGTGAACACGGGCTGTGTGCCCAGCAAACACCTGCTCAGCGTGGGGGAGATAAGCTACTATAAGAACCGGGGTCATGAAGGGATCGAGATCTCAGCATCCCTCGATTTCCCCGGCATAATAAGGGAAAAAAGAGAGATAGTAGAGGCAATAAGGAAGAGAAGGTACATCGATGTTATTGACGCGCTTGGGATTACGTTAGTGAGAGGTCAGGCTGCTTTTATCTCAAAGAACGAAGTGGAAGCGGACGGCAGGATCCTTCAGGCGGATAAATTCATCATAGCGACTGGCTCGTACCCGCATATCCCCCCGATAGATGGATTGGGTACAGTTGATTACCTCACCAATATCGAAGCTATGGAGCTACCCCGGCCTCCTTCGTCGATGATAGTGATAGGGGGAAGGGCTCTCGGTCTTGAATTTGCCCAGATGTTCTCTCACTTCGGGACTAAAGTAACTGTACTTCAGAGAAGTCCCAGGATAATACCTGAGGAAGAGAGCATAATCTCAGATTACCTGAGAACCTATCTTGAGGATGAGGGAATAAACGTTCAGACAGGCACTTTAGTTGAGAGCGTAAGAAAAGAGAGAGGGAATATAATAGTAACAGCCATTGTTGAGGGAGAAAGAAAGGAATTCGAGGCTGAAAAACTATTGATGGCGACAGGCAGGAAGCCAGACACAGGAGGTCTGGCTCTTGAAAAAGCGGGCGTTGATGTGGACAGGAACGATGCGATCGTGGTGAACGGGGAGCTGAGGACCTCCGCGCGCCATATCTGGGCAGCGGGCGACGTGCTGGGTGAGCCCATGCTTGAGACCGTGGCAGGCAAAGAAGGCTTCATAGCAGCCGAGAATGCGATAGCTAACAGAGAACGGAAGATGGAGTTCTCAGCGATCCCTCATGCGGTATTCACCATGCCACAGGTAGCAAGCGTGGGGCTGACCGAAAGGAAGGCAGAGGAGAGAGGTATTAAATGCAGGTGCAGCACCATCCCGGTGGAGCTTGTTCCAAAGGCTGTACTGACAAAAGATACCCGCGGGCTTGTTAAAATGGTGATAGACGATAGTACGGAGCGCATACTCGGCGTGCACATACTCGCTTCACTTGCGGCTGATATGATACACGAAGGTGTGCTTGCGGTAAAATACGGCATGACCATTGGCGACATTATCGATACGGTGCATGTTTTCCCGACGATGACAGAGGCTGTCAAACTTGCGGCGCAATCATTCAGGAGGGACGTTAGCAGGATGAGCTGCTGCGCCGAGTAGGAGGAGAGCACCGTCCAATTTCTCACCTGCGCTAATAATGAAAACCTATTTGACATCCCGGACCAAATTAAAATCATGGGAGAAATTACGATCGATCTGCCCCCGGAACTGGAGGCTGATATAGATTCCCTGGTATCCAGGGGCGTCTACAAAGGAAGAGAAGATGCGGTCATCGCGCTGATAAGAGCAGGTCTTCGGACGTTTAAAAAGAGGGAGGAGCCGAAAGTATATCACGTTCCCGGAGAGCACCCTGCAGTTCCTCCGGTCAAGCCTCCTGAGAAATGGCCTGACCACTTTGAGTTCAGGTGAACTGCGATTTACAGGAGTTAATTTCAAGTAAGGGGGTTTATGGCGGGTAAATCAATCAAGAAAATACTGATCGCCACGGACGGTTCGGATTATACAAAAAGGGCGGTTGAGTACGGGATAGAGATCGCAAAAAGTACAGGGGCTAAATTATATGCTATCTATGTGATCGATACCAGAGCTTACGACTCGCTCCCCGAATCAGCCCCGATAGAATACGCGTACTTGCTTTTAAGAAAGGAGGGCGAAATAGCTACTGAGTACGTGGCAGACAGGGCAAGAGCTATTGGCATGGAAGCAGAGAAGATTATTACCGAAGGACATCCGGCTGAGGAAATAATAAAATACGCCGAAGAGAACTCAATAGATTTGATAGTGATGGGAACGTTCGGAAAAGGCGGGGTTAACAGACTGCTCCTGGGCAGCGTTGCCAGTAAAGTTATCCGTACCTCAAAAATACCCGTTCTCGTTGTCCCTATAAGAGATGTAGAGCTATAACTCTATCTTTCTCAACCTGGCTCTGTACATCTCGATTATCTCATCCACTGTAGTTGCATCTTCCGGCGCCTTGTCCATCCTCCACCTGTGCGTGAACCTGGGGAACCTGACCGCAATTCCTGCGTTCTCCCGTATCCTGTTATAGGCGCACATGTGCACAGGGCTCAGGGTAAGCTCATCACCGATTATCTCTATTACAACTGCAGGTGTGAACCAGATATCTGCTTCAAGTCCACTCTCAACCCTTGCGTGGCTGTGCTCCAGCCTGTAGGGCGCAAGGACTTCAGGCATATTCTTCAGGTCTTCGTCCGTGAAGCCGCTTCCCACCTTGGTTATCGTCGGGAAAACGTCCCTCTCGCTGTCGTAGACCGAAACCAGTAGCGCCCCGTAGCTCCCCGACCTCCTGCCCCGTCCCATGAACGCCCCAACTATCACCACGTCGATCGGTTCTATCATCTTTGACTGGTAGCTGCGCTTGAGCTTTATCCACAGCCAGCTGCGGGCTCCAGCCTGATAGGTCGAGTCCCCGCTTTTCAGTATAAGCCCCTCGCACCCGTTCTCTATCGCACTCTCAAAAAAAGTCTCTATTTCCTTCACGTTATCCGAGATTAGATAATTCACAAGCCTGAACCCTGCTGTCTCTTCTATCGCGTTCCTGAGCCTCTCCCTGCGCTCTATCAGCGGCTTCTGCGTTATGTCCTCACCCTCAATGAGCAGGGCATCAAACAAGTATATGTGCGCAGGGAACTCCCTTACCGCTTCCTCGATACCGTACTTGCGCCGCCTGTGCATCAGGTCCTGGAACGGCAGCATTGCGCCAGTATCTGCATCGACAGCCACGCACTCACCCTCGATTATAGCTTCTTTCACCTTCAGGCTGCGCCTTGCAAGGTCTGCTATGTCGGGATACTGGGCCGTGATGTTCTCAAGCCTTCTTGAGAAAAGCGATATCTCATCCCCCAGTTTATGTATCTGGATCCTCTCACCGTCGTATTTCCATTCGCATATCGGTCTCCTTATCTTCTCAAGTATCTCACCCGCGCTCTCCATGCGCTGCGCCAGCATCATCCTCACCAGTCTTCCCACCCTGGCATGGTACTTCCTGACTGCCTCTAAGCCTTCCGTGCAAAGCGTCCTTGCGATATCCCCAAGGTCTGAGGTAAGGTTGTATGCCCTCTCTATTATTTGCCTTGCAGATTTATCCGCGAACGCCTGCGCCAGCGCGTCCAGTATCGTCATATCAGCAATGCCAAGCCTCATCTTGCCAGTGATCGTGCGCAGGATATACTTAGCCTCCACAGGCTTTGCCTCTGAAAGCAGACCTGAGAGAGCCCTTACCTTCATATCGACGCTTCCAGGACCTTTCGTTCTTGCTATCCTGTCAAGCGAACTGTATATCTCCTCCACCGAGAGTTCTTTTCTGGAAAGCGTTCCCTGCTTTTTTTCTTTCAGCAGGCTCTCGGCTGCAGTGCCGATGTCCCCTTTATGCCTGAGTTCATGTTCCACTCTCTCAGGCGGAAGCCCGCAAGCCATGGCGAGCGCCTTCAGCGCGATCTTCTCAGCAATGCCAATATCTATATCGACGAAATCCGGGTACAGCCTGCCCTCAGTCAGGTACACCACTTTATCTATCACATCGCCGGGCGTCCTTTTAAAAAGGTCTACCAGGTATTTCGTCATCTCAAGCCGTTTAGTGGTTGCCTGGATTTTCTCGTAGAAATCAACAAGCTCGCTATACTGCAGACTCTCACCAGGTATATATCTGGATTCTCTGTAAATAAAGCCTGCTAAGGCGGAAGTTATACTTATATAGCATCATAACATACCTTCAAATGGGAAGTGGCAGTATGTCGAAGTTATTTAACGAGATGGAAAATTTTGATAAAATCGAGAAGAAGATCAGCGGCTGGACTTTAAGACCTGTGGAAAAAGCTAAGGCAGATCCACTTGAAACGGTCGAAATTAACTCAGGCTGTGCTGTCGAGCAGTACCAGTGGGAGCATTACCACCAGGCATTGGTTCAGACACAGGATAAAGAACTTAAAAAACTATTCGCCAGGATAAGCCTTGAGGAGGAGGAACATCTCTCGATGCTGGGGTCTCTTATTGACCCGAAGATGTCGCTTATAGAATCCAGCATAGCCCTACAGATGACCGTGATCCAGGAATTCACGGCTGCTGCACAGCTTGAGCCTGACGAATCCCTGAGGGATACTTACGATTACATGCTCCTTGACCATCTTACCCAGATGAGGA
>JAPMTX010000058.1 GCA_026552855.1 Candidatus Methanoperedens sp.
TTGCCTTATATCCACTCTCAACAGTCTGACAAACTTCTTAATATATATCCCCTCAAATTTATATGGGGGTTAAGAATATTTAAATATATTTGAATGGTTAATGTGACAATGTCAAGCTACAATTAATTGAATAATTCTACTTTAAATATCTACTTATACTGATTTTACGATACGTTTTTCTATCATCGATTAATATTGTCAGTTAATATCAGCATATATATAATAATAATTATTCTTTGATTTTATAAAAATATATATTTAAGCAATACAGTTCGAACTACAGGTAAATCATGAAATCGCTTGACTGGACAGAAAAATACCGCCCGCAGACGTTATCTGAGATTGTGGGTCACAACAAAGCCATAGGAGAGCTTCAAGCCTGGGCGCAGTCGTGGCTGCATGGCATCCCGAAGGAGAAGGCTGTCGTCCTGTACGGAAGGGCTGGCATAGGCAAGACCACAGCGGCGCATGCACTTGCAAGGGATATGGGCTGGGAAGTGATCGAACTTAACGCCAGCGACCAGCGCACTGCTGATATTATCGAGAGAGTGGCCGGCTCAGCCTCACAAATGAGTACGCTTGACGGGAGCAATGTGAAAAGGCTGGTGATACTGGACGAGGCTGATAACATACACGGAAATGCTGACAGGGGCGGGGAAAAGGCGATGGTGGAACTGATAAAGAAAACAAGCCAGCCGATCATCCTGATCGCGAACGAACTCTACGATATGTCAGCAGGATTGAGAGGCGCGTGCAAACCCATCCAGTTCAGCGCCATAATGTCGCGTTCCATGATCCCGGCGCTAAAGAGGATTGCTGAGGCTGAGGGCATAACGTGCGGTCTCGGAGCACTTGAGAAGCTTGCTGAGAACGCTAACGGCGACCTGCGAAGCGCAATAAACGACCTGCAGGCTATCGCGCAGGGGAATTCGAGGCTTGTGCCTGAGGATATTATTACTGGAGAGCGGGATACGAAAGAGAACATCTTCAAGGTACTTGTAAAAATCTTTAAGGGCAAGGATATCATCGAGGCTCACAGAGCCACTTTTAATCTGGATGAGAACCCTGAGGATTTCATTCATTGGGTGGATGAGAACCTTCCGCTTGAATACACAAAAGCCGAGGACCTCAACGAAGGATACCGCTACCTTGAAAGAGCATCCCTCTTTTTAGGCAGGGTAGGCAGGAGGCAGAACTACAACATGTGGAGATATGCCAGCGTGCTTATGACTGCGGGCATGGTGGTCGCGCGCACCCATCACTATACTGCATTCGTGAAGTTCCAACCCCCTTCACTGTGGAGAAAGCTCGGACAGACAAAAGGTATGAGGAACACGCGTGACTCTATCGCAAAAAAGATCGGGACGCACTGCCATGTATCGATGAGCTATACCCGCTCCCAGTTGTTCCCCTTTTTCAGAACGATGGTACAAGACGACGGATACGCGCCTGCGGTCGCTGCCCTGCTGGCTCTTGAGCCTGAGGAGATAGCATTCCTCACAGGCTCAAAATCCGTGACAAAGAAAGTCCAGAAAATATACGATGAGGCTCAGTCCCTGATCGAAAAAGAGACAGGGCAGGAGATAGAGCTATTCGGCGGGTTCAGGGCTGGAGGAGAGATGAAAGAATCCAGCGAACCTGCCGGGGAAGTGCCTGAGGATGAGCCCGAAATTAAAAAAGATGTAAAACCCCAGAGTTCCCTGTTCGATTTCTGAACAAAGCACATTCCTTCAATCCTGCTACTTCAGCCTCCTGAACGAATTCCTCACGACCAGGAGAGCGAACTGCGACGTGTACCGAAGCCTGTTCCTGATCATGATAATAGCCTTAATCGATCTTCCCACCTCATAGATGAACTCGTAGATGATCACTCTCTCCTCTACCTCTCCGGGTTCTTTTACCTTGGTCAGCCTGTGGATGGCATATAACCCTATCAGGAATGCGAAGAAAAAGAAGAAGCCCCACTCATGCAGGTTGAATACCTGGAAGGCGACTTCATTCTCGGGTCCTGTCCATGTCATAGTCCATGAGAACTGGCGCTTGGTAAAGAAATCTGCAAAGATGCCTCCGAGGACAGGCGCTATGCCTGCTGACAGGGAGTTAACTATGCCCATTGAGGCTAAGTAGCCTGTCGCCTTTCCTTTCGGTGCAAGCTTGAACCCTATGTTCCCGGAAGTGAGGGAAATCCCTGCATTGGAGATACCTGTAAAAATATGTATGGCTATCAGCAGAGGTATGGTCAATATGCTCTTCTGGGGCGGCGCTGTGAACGTCCAGGCAAGCACGGTAAGCATGAACACCGTGCCGCAGATAGTGAGCACTGATTTATTGCTGAAGCGGTCCGAGAATCTTCCCCATATACGCAAAAAAGCCAGGTTCGTTATCTGGCTCAGTACCGTAAGAGCGATTATGAACGACATATTCAACTGCAGGCTCTTGAGCATGTATACAGTAAAGAACGGGCTTGCCAGATTGACCGCAAAGTTCCAGGGACCGAGAGCCATAATGAGGTTCCTGAAATTTGTATCCTGGAAAGGCTGCGTTATCAGCTTTGATAGTTTCAGTCTCTCCCCGAGCGGCGCCATGGACGGCTCAGGTATCCTCGCTATGAAATACACGCCGAGCATGCCTGCAAGGAATCCAAAGAAAAAGAGGATGGAATAGCCGTAAAGTTCATTCTCCGGGAACATGTTCTTCCAGCGGTCTAAATAAAACCCTGCAGCCAGGCTGAGAGCGCTTCCCAGTATGGCTGCAAGGCTCATGCGCTTTGAGAAGAACGACCCGAGACAGTCGTGCGGCACAAGGTCCCGCATCCATGAGTTCCATCCGCAGCCCCCTATCCCTCCCAGAGCGGATTGCAGCAGCAGCGCCACGATGAGGACTGCAAGCCCTGTCTCAAGTGAGAACATGAACGGTATCAGGGCGATAAGCAGCCAGAATATCCTGCTTAACGCAGAGGAATATACGCAGATCGGTCGCCTTATCCTGTACTTTTCCACCAGGTATACCGAGGGTATCTGTATCAACTGGGCTAAGGACGGGATCGCTGCCAGGAGCCCGATCACCATGTTGGAAGCCCCAAGCTTCAGTGCGAAGGCTACCAGGAAAATCCCGCCGGTGAGCGTGCCCATCGCCTGGGAGGTCAAGCCGTCCTTTATCACGTTCCGAAGACCGTACCGTATCTCTTCTTCTGTCAGATTATCTTTAACTGTGAATCTTTTTTCGTTTTTCATCTCGAATCCTATCCACGGACAGAGGTGAACTCTTTGCACCGCTAATAGTAACTGTCATCTCCTTCTTGTTATCGGTAGCCCCGGCGGCAAAACATCCGTTATACTGCTTACTGTAGTGCCGTGGGGCTATAAGGGAAGTTGAATGAAGGAGGTTATTATAAATCTTACGCCCAGATCACACTTCTAAAAACGCTGTTGATTGCCGTGATTTCTTTTATCAGTCTGGATCTGGAAGGTTGTCCTCTTTTGTCCGCTGACCGACCTGGGCTATTACGTCGAAAAGAGACTGGGCTGGCTCAGCCCCTGCTGCCCTGAATACCAGGATACCGGCTGGCGTTTCTTCTGTCCTTCGCACCTCCTCAAGTGCCTCGCGGCTGCGCCATACCGAGATTATCCGCCAGAGCGTCGGGTCTTTTGCATTGTGGGTGAGGAAGCTCTGGACAAGCTGCGGTGGCAAGAGTTCAGTTCCTGCTTTAAACGCTTTCTCAAGAGCTTCCCAGTTCTCAGGTGAGACGCGGGCTTCCAGGATTGTTATTACCTTCATATCTTACGTTCCCCAAGAGCGGTTATTATTTCCTCAATGTCAGGCAATTGGGCGCCGGGATATACTTTCACGAAAATCACCTGCTGGTCCTCATCAAGGATTATATTTGCCCGCTCTGAGACTCCTTCCTTCTTGTCGAATATACCGTACAGCTTCGCGACCTTGCCGTGCGGCCAGAAATCCGAAAGGAGGCTTGTATTCCTGATGCCCAGCGATTCTGCCCATGCTCTTTTAGAGGGGACGGTATCCACGCTTATACCGAGCGCGACCGTGTTCAGGTCTTCGAACCTGCCGTGGTTATCTTCCAGCGATTTCATCTGCTCGGCGCAGACCCTCGTCCATGCAAGAGGATGGAAGGAGAGGAGAACTTTTCTGCCTTTGAGGTCTGACAGATGTATCTCTTTCCCGTTCTGGTCTTCCAGTTTAAAGTCGTGTGCTTTTTCTTTTACTCTCACTGTGCCCATGTAAAAGAATATTCGAACTGGCTGTATATTAACGTTTGTGAGGGACAGATTTATATATTAAATTTACATATTATGTTCGGGTGTTTGAATGAGACTCAGTAAGACTAACCTTTTAATAATCGGGATCGTGCCAATTATTTTTGGTCTGATAATAATGTACAACTTCTGGCTCGTCATCCAGGAGCTGTATCCGCGAGGCATGACAACATACATGGTTTACAACCAGCTTATTGTCATCGGGACTGCTGTGCTCCTTGGCGCTTCTGTTTACTGGGGCATCCTTGTCTATTACATCTACCTGATGCAGGAGAACGAAGTCCTTATCCAGAACAACTTCGCCAGGCTTGCGGGCAGCGGCACGCAGCATCTTGAGTCTGCCAAAAAGCTTATCAGCCAGGTGCTGCAGGACATAAAAGCAAGCGAGAAGCTCAAGTCGCAGTAGCAGGGATTGCTGCTGCTTTTCTTATTTTTTCTCTATAATTTTTGATCCAGGCTGGCACTAACTTCAGCTCTCAGTTTAATCCTCTTAACCCATTCATGACCCCAAGTATAGAGCCTTCATCTTTTGCCCCGTTTAACCGGATACGCACGGGCTTTATATTCTCCAGTCCCTTCGTGAACCACATGGCTTTTGCGCTCAAATCCCGGAACGTAAGTATCCCGTACCGCCTGCAAAGCTCAACATATTCAAAGAAATCCTCCAGCCGCTCATGCAGAGTTTGTGGCTGCAACAGCTCTCCCTCCCTGAGATAGTGCGCAATCCTCCTGAAGATGTAAGGGTTGCCTATGGCGGCGCGCCCTATCATGAGCCCGTCGCACTGCGTATATTCAAGCACATGCTTTGCTGTCCTCTCATCGGCGATATCGCCGTTCGCAATAACAGGGATGAAAAGTTCCCTCTTGATCCTTTTGATGATATCGAGGTTCGATTTCCCGGAGTACTTTTGTTTCTGCGTCCGCCCGTGGACTATGAGCGCATCTGCTCCTGCTCTTTCGATTATATGAGCAACTTCAAGCGTCTTCCCGGCGTCCCCCAAGACCCTCATTTTCGCCGTGAGCGGTATATCCAGCGACCCTGAAAGCTGTTCTATGATCTCCCCGATGTCATCCGGCTTCTTTAAAAGTTCTGCCCCGCATCCGGTGTTAATAACGCTTTTTGCAGGACAGCCGAGGTTCACATCTATAACCTGGGGCATGCAACTTTCGGTTATAATGCGGGCAGAGTTGACCAGCGATCCAGCATCCGAACCCAGCAACTGTACGCCCAGAGGTTTTTCCTCTTCGCATGTAAATACTCTTGCCATGCTTTTTTCGCTTTGCTGCAGGACTGCCTCTGAAAAGACCATTTCCGAATACACAAGCGATGCGCCGTATCTCCTGCAGAGCAGCCTGAACGGGAGGTTCGTTACTGAAGACATTGGAGCAAGCATCAGGTTCCCTTCCAGTCTTAAATTTCCGATGTCCATACGTGTTTTCATGCAGAAGAGGCTCATTTTTTATATTTGTGTCAAATGCTGAAGCAGCAGTTCCAGACTCTTAAGGACAACATCCTTTATAAAATTTTTCAGGCACCCCATAATCCACGCTGCTGCCACTTTCATCAGTCTCGGCTCTGATCAAATTAAACAGCAGAGGTGCGCCTATAATTTTAAAATTATTGTAAATCACGTAAAGCTTCTCTATATCTTTGCCTGTAATGCCGGCTTTTAATAATCTTATTCTTTCTTCTGACGTCTCTAACATTCCTTGTCACTAACCCTTTTTCTATTAATGTAACATTTAATTAGAGCCTGGATAAATAAACATTACGATTTAACCGCGTAAGATGAACTGTATCTATAGTCTGAAATAGAAAGTTTTATTTCAGGACACCAAACAATATATTAAAAAACCAACAGAGGCATGGCTAACATATC
Organism: Candidatus Methanoperedens sp.; assembly: GCA_026552855.1. GTDB lineage: Archaea > Halobacteriota > Methanosarcinia > Methanosarcinales > Methanoperedenaceae > Methanoperedens. The sequence continues at coordinate 6,158 of JAPMTX010000058.1, forward strand.
TCCTGTCTCAAGACGGTCGAGGAAAAATGTCGCGGATCATTGAGGAAATCGTTACTAATCCTTCGCTTTTAGAACACTACAAGAATAAGCCGGGATATAATCTTGTAAAGGTACAGACTTTAACAGGCTCAAACTACTTAGGGTACATAAAGGACAGCGACGACGATGGAATCTGGTTTGAGCCTTTATTTGACGATTTCCACCCGGCTTATATCCTCAAAACGGATATAAAGAAAATAATCATACCCACCAATCCTGAAGAGGAAAAGGAAGTATTGCGAAGGGAAAGGTCCTGGTTCACAGAGAATAAATAGACTGATCATGCCATACAGCCGGTGCGTCATGCATACGGAGTTTATTGTACATTTATCATATGCAACGAGCTTATGCTCATAGCAGGTGTAAATTATATATGCTATGAGACCATATACTATATTGATGGGCGGTTAACTTTTTTATACACTAACCCCCACTCCCATACCGCCCATCATAATTTTTACTGCTTTTCAGTATCCGGGACGCTCTCCCGGCAAAGCCAGCATAAATATATACATAACAACAATTATACGGGTTCTTCGGTGCTGAGGATCAGAGCATTCCAGTCTCCAGCGTACGCGATTTTGAAAAGGCTCTGAAAGATGCCTGGGCAAAGACGCTTGATTTCCTGAGGCGGAACCTCAAGGAAAGCTGATGCTGCTTATGTCTATTACTTGTGCCTATTGCTCACGCCTGCTATTCATTTCATCAGCAGTCCCATCACCCTGTGCCCGTCTACCTGTCCGAAGATTCCTTCTTTTGTAGCAAATTCATCGAACCTGTCCACATAATCCGCTCTCTCGACAGAAGAATATATAGCAAACGGGACAGGCTCTCTCGTATGTGTCCTGACAGGGATGGGCGTGGGGTGGTCGGGCAGCACCATGATCCTGTACTCGCCGAACGCTCCCAGTTCGTCCAGCACGCCGCCCACGACCTTCTCATCAAAATCCTCTATAGCCCTGATCTTAGCCTCTATGTCGCCCATGTGACCAGCCTCATCAGGCGCCTCCACGTGGACAAAAACAAAATCCCGCTCGTGCAGCGATTCAACAGCATATGCAGCCTTGCCTGAGAAATTGGTATCCAGGTACCCTGTCGCTCCAGGGACTTCTATGACGTTCAAGCCTGCATATTTGCCGATCCCTTTGAGCAGGTCCACAGCCGAGATTATAGAGCCCGTGACCGAGTACAGGTCTTTAAAAAGCGGCATGGACGGGGCTTTTCCCTGACCCCACGGCCAGATAAGGTTAGCCGTGTTCTTCCCGTTCTTTCTACGTTTGATGTTTACCTCATGGCTCTCAAGGATGGGCTTTGAAGCCCTGATAAGGTCTATAAGGATATCAGAATCTTTTCCGCGGGGCAGTACATCTTCAACAGGCTGTCCCACCACGTCGTGAGGCGGCGTGCAGGCTGCACCCTCACCCTGCTTCATTACAAGCAGGTGCCTGTAGCTCACGCCGGGATGGAATTTGCAGCCGGTTCCGAGCGCTTTATCCACTTCCTCTATCAGTATCCGGGCTTCCTCACTTGAGATGTGACCTGCGCTGTAATCAATAAGGAGTCCGTCTTTCTCTGTTATGAGGTTGCACCTGAAAGCGATGTCGTCCTTACCGAGGGTTACTCCCATGCTCCCTGCCTCAAGAGGTCCGCGTCCTGCATAATACTGCACAGGGTCATAGCCCATTATGGAGAGGTTTGCCACGTCGCTCCCCGGGGTCATGCTGTCAGGCACAGTCTTTGCAACACCGCACCTGCCGTGCTTTGCAATAAAATCCATGTTCGGTGTATTCGCTGCCTGAAGAGGAGTTAAACCTCCAAGCTCTGGAATGGGGTAATCTGCCATTCCATCTCCGACGAGAACGACGAATTTCATATCCCCTCTAAAGGAGGGTTAATACAAGAAAATATCGGTCAACTTCTCGCGATCAGAGCCAGCAGCAGAGCCAGAACGACCACGAACTGCGGCACTATGTACCATTTGATCATCTTCTGTATGCCGTTCACGCGGTTGTTCAGCTCGCCCAGTTCCAGGCTCAGGTTTTTCATGGATTCATCAACACCATGAGGAGGGGGGGTCTCCACAGCTGCAACAGCAGTTTCCGCCTTCACCTGCTGCTGTACTGGTTTAACCGTCTGCGTTGCCCTGACTGTCTGGTTGAGCGTATATGTTTTCTTCGATTTGACCACTGCGGGTCTTACCTTCTCTATCTGCTTAAAGTTCGGGTCTCTTCCCTTACCTAAGGTCTGGAATATCTGGTCTTCAGTGACATCAAGGATTGACATAGTGTACCCTCTTTAGTATATATAATGTTGTAACTCTTATATAATTCTTTTTAAATCAAATTTATGATTGATTTTAAGCAGCCTGTGCCGGTTATTATACAATTGCGATAATATGCCCGCCAGATATGGGTATGCTTAAATTACAATAGAGCCAATTACAGTGCATGATCCAAATCCTTGAAAATATAGACAGGTGGAAGTGCGAATATAAAAAATGCGGCGCAAAATGCTGCACTCCGGGTATCCCGCTCACGGTCGCTGATATAAGGAGGATCGCGGCGCTAGGCTACACGCTGGATGATTTCCTGGACGATGCCAGCCAGGAACTGACGATAAAGGAAAAGAACGGCAGGTGCTACTTCCTCGGAGAGAAGCTTGAATGCACGATACGCGAGAACGAGCCGCTTGTCTGCCGCCTGCTGCCGTTCAAGATAACCGAGGTCTCGTACTCTGATGAGCCCATAATGCGCTTAAAACCTGTTGTGGACTGCCCCGGTGAGGGCAGCGGGAAAAAGATAGATAAGAAAAAGATAGAGGCTGATGCTACCTTATTTCTCCATGAGAACCAGAAACTTATCCGGGATATCAGGAAAAAAGGTAGAAAAGGCATCGTAGAGGAATTCTGAGCTTATCCCTCAAAGGACTCGCGCTGGTCGAGGATATAATTGATTATGCAGATGCAGGCTGACGCAAGATAGGCTCTTCCTCCTATCGAGACCTTTTTACCGTACCTGAGCAGGAACTCTTCATCTTTCTTCGGTAGTCCCACCTGGTCGCCCAGCACAAAGACCGGGTTTTCACCAAGGTCTATGGTCTTTATGCTCTCCCCTGATTCCTCAAGTACGAATATGTTGCTCTTTTCTTTTGCGAGATTCTGGAGGCTGTTCTTTCTGATGCTCACGCCCGGATGGCTTTTGCCTGAGAGGGTGTTGCGAAGGATATTCTCCCACGTCCGCTCATCCAGGCGCGCGTCCCGCAAAGTGCTGCCGTCTACGACCAGCTCGCGCGGCGGCGACGGCGGTCCTCCCAGCACGGCATGGAAGACCACATCCCTGCGTATCGCGTGGGACATAAATAGCGACATCAGTATGCACTGGTAAACGACATCCAGCCTTCCAGCCTCCCTGAGGCTGCCAAAGCGCGAATCTGTCCTTCCTGTCCTGGAGTAGATTATGAACTCTCGCATACCGGAGCTTGATATGCCGGCGTATTTAAGTACGTTATGATTTCTCAGCCTTTACTGGATAGCCCTTCTCCTTCCATGCTATCGTACCGCCGAGCAGGTTATATACCTCACGATAGCCGTGGCGCTTCAATATGCTCGTGCCGATCCCTCCCCTGTGACCTACCGAGCACGTGGAGACTACGGGTCGGTCCGATGGTACTTCCTTCAGCCTATCCTCAAGTTCACCAACATAGATATTGACCGCCCCCGGGATATGACCTGCGGCATACTCCCTCTTCTCCCGCACGTCCAGAAGGAACATATCTTTCTTCTCTTTCATTTTCTCGTAAAGACCTGCAACAGTTTCAACCCCGCTCTGCTCAAGCGGCATCCCGCGGTCCTGCCAGTCCTCAATGCCCTCGCAGAGGTATCCCTTTGTCCTGTCAAATCCTACCCTGGCAAGGTACCGTCTTGTAATTTCTACGTCCTCCTGCCTCTCTGTCACCAGCAGGATATCCCTGTTGTACTTCAGCATCCAGCCTGCAAATTTAGCCAGCCCGTCCAGCCAGATGTTGTACGAGCCCGGGATGTGCCCGCTCGCGAACGAGAGGGGGGAGCGGGTATCTACTACTATGCACTCAGGCATCGCTTCTGCAAACTCGGAGGCATCCAGGGGCTCAACCCTGATCTTTTCAAGCAGGGGAGGACCTCTATGGTTATAGTCCCTCATTCTTGAAAAGTACGGCGGAAACGGAATAGTCTCTCTCTTCTTTCTCTCAATGAATTCCTCTTTCGACTGGGATAACACAGGGTTCGTTAACCTCTCATACCCGATAGTACTGGTCGGCAGGTCTGCGATGTTGCCGCCGCAGGCAGAGCCTGCACCGTGCGCCGGGTACAGGATGACGTGATCTCCCAGGGACAGGAGTTTTCCATGGAGAGAATCGTGGAGAAGGGAGGCAAGCTCAGCCTTTTTCCCCTCGCCCAGGAGATCCGTCCGCCCGGTGCTGCCGTAAAAGAGCGCATCCCCGGTGAACACTGCCAGGGGGATTTCCTCCTGAGGCGGATAAAGAACAAAGCTCAGGCTCTCCGGGGTATGCCCCGGAGTCTCAAGCACATGCAGCCTCATCTCTCCGATATCGAACGTATCGCCCTCCGAGACAGGCTCCCCGTAGCCGAAATCAAGCCTTCCGCTGTGGATTATCCTGCAGCCTGTAATTCTCTCAAGTTCCCGCGAGCCTATCAGGTAATCCTCGTTCCTGTGAGTCTCAAAAACGAAACGTATCCTGCAGCACCTGCTATCAGCAATATTAATATACGAATCAACATCCCTTTTAGGATCAACTACGAACGCCTCCTCGCCGTCGCCTGCAATATAGGAATTATGGGCAAGACCTTTTGAAACAACCTTCTCTATGAACATATTCTCTCCCGGCTGCCTGATGACTGATAGGTATCCTCCCGATTCAAATATTTAACTGTCAGATCATTTCTCTACAGGTGCCCTCACTGAACTGCCCCATTCGCTCCATGAACCGTCGTAGTTTTTCACATTGAGATAACCAAGCAGATATTTCAATACAAACCATGTATGGGATGACCTCTCTCCTATCCTGCAATATGTAATGACCTCCTTCTCCGGTGTAACACCTTTTGAGACATATAATTTTTCCAGTTCTTTCTTCGGCTTGAATGTTCCATCCGTATCATTTACTGCCTGTGACCAGGGGATATTTTTCGCACCCGGAATATGACCACCGCGCTGTGCCTGTTCGGAGGGGTATTCAGGAGGTGCAAGAATCTCTCCCTTGTATTCTTTCGGACTTCTAACGTCTACGAGGATCTTATCCTTCATTCTGATCGCCTGTCTCACATAATCCATGTAGACCCGAAGTGTCTCATCAGGTTGAGAGGCTCTGAAATCCGTCCTTGGGTAGCCCGGGACATCTTTGCTAAGAGGTCTGTCCTCAAGTAACCACTTCTTCCTTCCTCCATTTATCATTTTAACGTTCTCTATACCATAATATTTGAATATCCAGAATGCGAAAGTTGCGAACCAGTTGTTAAAATCGCCGTAGAGAGCGATCGTTGTGTCATTCGATATACCGGAGCGGCTGAACAGGTTTTCAAGCTGTTCCTTGCTGGGTATATCCCTTGTAACCGGATGATTCAGATCATTTCTCCAGTCGAATAAAACAGCCCCGGGAATATGTCCTGTATCATAATTTGCCGCGCGGTCATAATCAACTTCAACTATTCTCAAGCTAGCATTATTCAGGTTTTTTTCAACCCACTCTGTCTCAACCAGCACATCTGGATTTGCATATTGCTGAACTCCTGAATCCATTTATTTCACTCCCTTCAGTATAAGTTTTGATTTGTACGTACATATATGTATTGCAGGCTTTTCAGATTAACACTGGTAAAGAAGTATGAACAGGCAGAATAATCCCATGGCTCCAGGTATCAAGGCTAATCTCGAACAGTTTTCCCTGCAGGTTCTACTGGTCTTTTTTGTCGGGATCACTGTCGGGCTTGAGAGGAACGTAGTCCCGATAATCGCCAGGGAAGAGTTCCACGTGGGTTCTTTCAGTGTGCTCTTTTCTTTTATCGTGAGCTTTGGCGTTGTTAAGGCGCTGCTTAATCTCGCAAGCGGCGTGTGGTCTGAACGCTGGGGACGAAAGCCTCTTCTTATCCTGGGATGGGTCGCAGCTATACCCGTCCCTTTGATGATCATATGGGCAAAGAGCTGGCTCTGGGTGGTGGTCGCGAACATCTTCTTAGGCATCAACCAGGGACTTGTGTGGACCATGACCCAGACCTCAAAACTCGATATGGCAGGCGAGGAAGAAAGGGGGCTGGCTGCTGGTCTTGACGAATGGGGCGGCTATTTTGGGGTCGCGGTAGCGACCGTGGTCACTGGATACCTTGCATCAGCTTACGGGACAAGACCCGTGCCTTTTTACTTCGGACTTGTTGTTATTGCCGTAGCTCTCCTTATCTCAGCAGGACTGGTGAAAGAGACACTGCCTTATACGCGTACCTCCAGAGCACCGGCAGGTGTGTCAGAAAGACTTGATTTTTCCAGCGTTATAAAGCGCGTCTCATGGCAGGACAGGAGCCTGTTCTCGTGCTCCCTAGCAGGTCTTGTAGAGAAATTCGTTGATGTCATGGTCTGGGCTGCCTTTCCTCTTTTCTTCTTCAGCTCCCTGGGCGTGGATAAAATCGGTATCCTGGTGGGAGCTTACGGTATTAGCTGGGGCTTCCTGCAGCTTGCAGTGGGACCTGTCTCGGACAGGCTGGGGAGGAAGCGGCTCATCGTGGCAGGAATGTGGATAAGCGGTGCCGGTGTACTCCTGACAGTTCTTGGCAGAGGTTTTTACTTCTGGCTTTTCTCATGTACGGTCACAGGCATTGGCATGGCACTTCTCTATCCCACACTGGTGGCAGCGGTGGGTGATTCCTCGCACCCGCAATGGCGCGCCTCAGCACTTGGCGTCTACCGCATGTGGAGGGATTCAGGGTACGCCTTCGGGGCAGTTGTTATCGGTCTCTCGATGGATACCTTTGGTGTGGCTTCAAGCTTTTACATTACGGCAGGTCTTATGGCGATATCGGGAGCCATTGTTGCATGCCTGATGAGAGAGACAGTACCTTCAGGTTGATATGATTTGTTGCTCTGATGTATCTGTTCCGCATCTCCGTCTGCGCAGCATTATAAACCAGGCACGGTGAGCCTGTATGATAGCGTAAAGTATATGCTCGAAGTGAACAGAGACTGATTTAAGAGTGTGGCAGTGACATTGTAGAATAAGACAGGTAAGGAGATCAGGGTATGAGAATAAATCAAACAAAACTGAATGAGGAGTGTAGATTATGAGAGCCGTAGTCTTCCATGGGGTAGGAGATCTCGGCGTAGACGAAGTTTCTGAGCCGGATATCCAGCAGCCGACCGATGCGGTCGTAAGCCTCACAGCCTCGTCTATATGCGGAACTGACCTGCATGCGCTGCGGGGCACGATGACGGGTATGAAGTCTGGTACCATCCTGGGACATGAAGGCGTCGGGTTCGTGGATAAGATAGGCTCTGGAATAAGGAACTTAAAGGTCGGCGACAGGGTCGTTATACCGTCCACCATAGGCTGTGGGTATTGCTCCTACTGCCGCTCCGGATATTTCTCGCAGTGCGATAATGCCAATCCAAAAGGACCGAAAGCCGGAACAGCCTTCTACGGGGGTCCGGAGGATACAGGACCCTTTGATGGATTGCAGGCTGAGAAAGCGCGCATTCCCTATGCCAATGCCGGGCTTGTAAAGCTCCCTGATGAGATAAACGACAACCAGGCGGTCATGCTGTCCGATGTCTTCCCAACAGGTTTCTTCGGAGCCAGGCTGGCTGAGATCGAGCCGGGCGATACCGTTGCTGTCTTCGGCTGCGGACCTGTCGGACAATTCGCCATTGCAAGCTCAAAACTTCTCGGAGCCGGGCGCATCTTCGCTGTCGACCAGATCCCCTCGCGCCTTGAACTCGCGCAGGCACAGGGGGCTGAAGTGATCAATTTCAACGAAGATGACCCTATCCAGGTGATCAACGACCTTACAGGCACAGTAGGCGTTGATCGTGCCATCGATGCTGTCGGCGTTGAGGCTGAGCGCCCGCACATGGGACCGGGAGCACAGAAAGTAGTAGAGAAAGAAGAAGAATTCAAGAGGGAAGTACAGGAGGTGGCACCTCACACTCACCCGAAGGGCGAAGTATGGAAGCCGGGTGACGCTCCCTCTCAGGCGCTGCTGTGGGAGGTGGAGTCGCTGGCTAAAGCCGGAACGCTATCTATTATCGGTGTCTATCCTGAATCAGCCCGGTTCTTCCCTATAGGCGCAGCTATGGGCAAGAACCTGAAGATCAATATGGGGAACTGCAACCACCGCAAGTACATACCGATGCTGATAGACATAATCCTGAGCGGTTCGGTTGATCCGGAGATGGTACTCACGCAAGTAGAGCCTCTTTCCTCAGCAATTGAGGCTTATGAAGCATTTGACCGCCGCCTTCCGGGATGGATAAAGGTAGAGCTTGTGCCGGGGCAGTGATGGTTCATGAAAGAAGAGACTACAGATATCAGCATAACCTCGCATAATTAAAACAGGGGTGAACGCTCCGAGTTGCACCTCGGAGGGCGCATCTGCGCTCATCTGCGGCCAATTGTTCGTAAACCGCAAAGTCAGCCATGAACGGTGTTCATAGATGACGATGAAAAGTCTTTCACACCAGAACGCAAAGCGTAGCAACAAATTTCTTTGCCGAATAAAGAAGAACGATTGCTCGTTCTTCCTCTTCTAAGAACGGTACGTGAAACTTTCGCTTCATACCGCTCAAGCATTTTATAACCCTTTAAATCGGGCAGCAG
>JAPMTX010000059.1 GCA_026552855.1 Candidatus Methanoperedens sp.
CCACGAACTTGAGCAGCACGATATCCTGCACTATCCCGTCCATTATGGTGGGATCTACGATTGCATGACCTCCCATTTTTATTACCATGATGGAGTCGTAGAACTCGCGTATGTACGGGAGGGCTTCGATGAGGATATTTTCTCGTTTGAGCATCAGGGCTAAAAGGAGTTGACGGGTATTAAAACTTATTATTGGGGTTTGGCTTTTCACTATTTTATCTACAGGTAGGTGAGCACAGTAAGCTTCTATACGAGACGGTATGAAACAATATAGAATGAATATAAGGATATATCACGTAAATCTATATAAACATCAGAAGAGAAGTGAAAACCTATCTGCCTCATGGATTACTTTATCTATTATCAATAAAATAAACTACTAGAGTGATAGATAATGGCAGTTGATATAGAGGAAGCGTACAAACTCCTTGAATTCCTTAAGAAATTAAAACATAAAGAGACTACTGGGGCTACTGACCAGATGGTAGGTAAATTTGAAGGCATAGTACCAAAAGGCATCAGCAGCGTTGATTTCATAAAAGAAATCAGAGAAAAGCAGTATGACTAAAATATATATTGATACCAATATTTTTCTTAATGTGTGGAACAAGGAAATAGATCCAAAGAACGGAAAAGAATTATGGAAGGGTTCGAAAGAAATTCTTGATAAAATCGAAAACAACGATTTCGAAGCAATAACATCAATTACCGCTGTAATGGAAGTAGTTCATATTTTTAAAGTAAGGGGAATGGACTATAATGAGGCTTTGGACGATCTGAGGCAATTAAATGTCCGTATCTATAGCCCTGATTCATGGGTAATGATAAAAGCTCTTGAATACCAAATGGAATACGACCTTGATCCTTACGATTCTATTGCCTTTGCGACTGCTGACACAATAGGATGCGAAATTTTGGTGACAAGGGATAAAAAATTCATTAGGAATATAAAAAATAAAATGCGAGGCGCAGAGCCTGAAGAGCTCTTAACACTGTGAAATATCACTTTTGTTTTTGAAAATCACAGCTAAATTGGGTGTTATTATTTTTTACGTCGAATAGAGTTGTATTTATAAGTTTTAAAGATAATATAACACCCAGATGACCCCCCAGTTCTATGTCCTCTCCGGCGACGTGCTCTCCTCCCGCCGGATGAAGAATAAAGAGGCGTTCCAGAAGACGCTGGAAAAAGCATGCCGGAAAATAAATAAAGCCTATGCCGGCGACATATATGCGGATTTTAAGATATTAAAGGGAATAGACGAGATGGAAGGCGTCCTGCTGAACATATCGCATATCTACGGGATAGTATCCTCTTTTTTGGAGCAGATTTACCCGCATTCGATGCGCTTCGTCCTTGCATCCGGCTCCATAGATACCTCGCTTGAGAGCAGGAACGTATCGAAGATGGACGGACCTGCGTTCCATAAAGCATACGACATGATGGGCGAGCTCAAGAGATCAAATCTGCTGTTCGATATGTCAACTGATAATGAGACAATCGATGCGCTTGTAGGCGGTGAGATCAATTCACTCCTCTTGTTAAAGGGGAACTGGTCAGCAAAACAGTACATGATAGTAAAGGCATACAGAGAAAAGGGAAGCCAGTATGAAGCAGCAAAAACCCTGGGCATCACGCAGCAGACTGTATCAAAAGCCCTCACCCGCGCCATGTGGAAAGAGATCGAAAGCATAGAGAATAGATTGAACCATGCGCTTCTGAATTTGCCGCAAAAAACAACCAAAGGCGATGAAAACCCCTGAGTGAACAGGCTAACGGGCGAACTGGAATCATTTATTAACCGCTACCTCCAATAAGACATCGAGGAAAGAAATATGGAAGCTGTTTATTTCTATGAAGATAGCATCAGCAAGAATGTAATAAAAGTATTAGAGGATGATTTTTTCAAGCGCATCGGCTACACAGTGCGGGAATGCTGCAAGCTCCTGGGGTCGGAGCGCAAGGGATATTTCCTGTACATAAAAGCCAATTCAGAGGACATCGACCGCGCGGAAGAGAAGTTCGAGGGTCTGGGGCTTGAGAAGCTCTCTGGCGAGGAAAAGAAACTCGTTGCCGCTGCTTTTGTTGCTGAAGAGGAGAACGCAGCAAGCGGCATGGGGATGATTTTCGGCTAAGCTCGTGCATTATCCTATATAAAACAAAAGGGGCTGCACAGTATAGACTATGCAGCCCTTTATAGCGTGGCACGCACGCGAACCGTCTTGACGGTTAGATCACAACCATAATCGATTCGTTTTTCAACCTATTTAACATATTGGCGTATTCAAATTATTGATGCTGAAGGTGGCACAGCCAATGCTGCAAATATTACGATATTAACGAATTTTTAATCTGAGTTCGTATTGATTTCGTATTGAGTTCGTTGTTAAAATTAATATTAAGCCTATCTGAGCTTCCGAATTATCGCATCCACCATCTCGCTCTGCCTGGCGCTTCCGCCGAGGTCGTAGGTCAGGCATTTCCCTTCTGCTATCACACTCTCTGTCGCTTCAAAGATAACCTTCGAGTTCTCCTTCTCCCCAAGATAATCCAGCAGCCACGCCCCAGCGAGCACAGTAGCCACGGGATTCACCTTATCCTGCCCAGCGTACTTTGGCGCTGAGCCGTGCGCAGGCTCGAACATGGCGTAATTATCCCCTATATTGGCAGAATAGATTAGACCTATGCTTCCGACGAGCGCGGAGCATTCCTCGCTCAGGATATCCATGAAGAGGTTGGTCGAAAGAAGTACCTTCTCATTGAATATCTGCGGGTTCTTGATCAACTGCTGTGCGATATTATCTATGTGGTACTCCTCAGTCTCGATACCGGGATAATCCCGGCTCACCTTCTTGACTTCCTCAAGAAAAGTCCCGTCAGTCTGCTTCAGTATATTGCTCTTGTGTATAGCCACAACTCCCTTCCATCCGCGGCGCACAGCCTCTTCAAAAGCGTAGCGGGCTACGTTCCTGCTTGCAGACCGCGTGATTTTCCTTATCGAGATAAAAACATCATCCGTTAACTGGATCTCCTTGGCAAAATAGAACCCCTCCGTACCCTCGCGCACGCATACGAAATCAACATCCCCCAGCGGCTTCTGGGTGTTGGGGAAAGACTTTATCGGTCTCACGTTGGCATAGAGGTTGAATTTTTGCCTGATAGAGACCGCAACGCTTTTCGGCGAACCTGCGCCGCCTGGCGTCGTTGTCGGACCCTTGAAAGCTGCATCTGTATTGCTCAATATCTCCCATGTTTCCTCAGGGATCAGAGAATCCCCGCCGTGCTGCTGCCACCATTCCGCGCCTGCTTCGCACTGTATGAACTCGATATTCGTGCCAACGGCTTCAACGACCCGTAGCATGTTATTGACAAGCTCTGGACCGACGCCGTCACCTTTTATGACCGCTGCTTTCTTGCTCATGGTTATCTCTCTCTCTTTGTGCCCCCTTTCATAAACGCAGGTCACTATTAAGTTTATCCAGATAAATCCTCAATGAGATCAACGAGAGCGAGGTTGAGGTTATATCGCCCCAGTTGCCGTTATCCTGTTTTTCCAGGAGCCACTGGATTGATGGTGCTATATCCTCTTCTCCTGCCAGGATCAATGCCTGTATCGCAAGATTGCTCGTGGCTGTATAAATCCATCCCCCTGACTGCCTTTTAGAGAGAACCCATCCGGCGCGGTCTTTTATGAACTTCCCGTATCTATCCCTGTCCTGTTTTATAAGTGCCGTGATTATCAATGACGTCGTGCCGACATGCTCCCATCTCTCCCCGTAATTACATACCAGCCACTCGCATCCTGCCTCGTTCCTTACGCCTGCGTCGCCAAGTGCGGTCAGGGCATACGAGGTATCTATCTCGTTATCGTTCCAGTTCTCATTTTTTTGCAGCCTAAGAATCCAATCGACGGCATCCGGGTGCATTATTCCGCATCCAGCAAGCGCGCTGACCGCCCTTGACGTATCAAGGAGTGGCTTATCCGTTTCCCAGAAAGAGTCTTTTTTCTTCGATATCAGTACCTCGATCAAGTCTGAGGTCGCCTCGCCCCATAATGATAGCGCCTGAATGGCTCTGGACAGGTCTTTAACCTCGGTGGGATTCTGGCTTTTTAACCACTCGATTCCTGCTACAGCAGCGCTATATACCATTTTTTCTGTTAGCAAATCTGCGTTCATCTTGATTTCTTTTTTAATTTACTCAGCACTATCAACAACCGCACCAATCCTCTTCAAATCTTCAAAGAATCCGGGATACGAGATGCTGACCGACTCAACCGTATCGATGGTCGTCTCCCCAGCCACCATGCCTGCCACAGCCAGCGCCATCACAATCCTGTGGTCGTCCCAGCCGTGTACCTCTGCCCCTCTCATCGCCCCGCCCTGGATTATCAGCCTGTCTTTCTTCTCGGTTATATCCACGCCCATCTTTTTCAGCTCAACGGTCATTGCGTGTAATCTATCTGTCTCCTTGTATCTAACATGCTCTGCATTCTCGATGGTCATGGTGCCCTCTGATGCGGCTCCCAGTACAGCCAGCGTCGGGACCAGATCAGGGGTCTTCCCGACATCAACGGTGATGCCGTGCAGTTCACCCTTGCTTACTTTAACCTCTCCTTTTTTCTCATCCCACTGAACCTGCGCTTCCATTTCCCTGAGTATCCCGATAAGCGCCGAATCCCCCTGCTCAGAGGGGAAAAGGTTCCTGATAGTAACTTCGCCGCACAGCGCGCCAGCCGCCATCATGTACGAGGCTGATGAAAAATCCCCCGGGACATTATATGATCTTATGTTATACTCCTGCTCCGGCGGGATTACGAATGAATTCGTGCCTTCAGCCGTTATTTTCGCGCCTGCGTCTTTTAGCATATCAATAGTAATGTTCACGTACGGTCTGGATTTCAATTCTCCTTTTATTATTACCGCAGTCTCGTTATGAGCGAACGGGCACGCGATAAGAAGTGCCGAGATGAACTGTGAGCTCATCGAGCCGTCGATATAAACGCGTCCCCCTCTCATCCTTCCCCTCACCACGAGCGGAGCCATGCCGTTGCCGCGCGTAGAGAACGCCTCGGCGCCCAGGTCGTTCAGGGCATTGAGTAGCGGCGTATTAGGTCTTGTCCTTATGCTGGCATCCCCTGTCAGGACGGTAGCGCCGTCTACAAGCGAAGATAATGCTGTCATTATGCGAAGCGTGGTGCCTGAGTTCGCGACGTCGATCACATTATCAGGGACTTTTAATTTCCCATCGAATCCCCTGATGGCAAGTGAATCTCCCTTTTGCTCGATAACCGCCCCGAAAGCCTCGCACGCCCTTATTGTGGCTTTTGTATCTTCCGATATCAGCGGATTAGTGACAACGGCTTTTTTTGAGAGCGCAGCTATCGCGACAGCCCTGTGCGTGTAGCTCTTTGAGGGCGGGGCATTGACGCTTCCTTTTATGTCCGACCTCTGGATTGTGAGTTTCATGGGGATTGCTAAATGATAATGCAACTATTTATTGATACTGATGTTATGCCATAAACCTTGATATACACCTTCGTAAATATTGTCATAGGAGATGTTCCCATGCAGAAAACAAAGATAATACTGGACGAGAATGATATCCCCAGAAAATGGTACAACATACTGCCCGACATGCCGACTCCCCTTTCTCCACCGCTGAGCCCGGCGACTAACGAGCCGATCGGTCCTAAGGACCTCTCACCCCTTTTCCCCATGGAACTTATAAAACAAGAGGTCAGCCAGGACAGGTTCATACCTATACCTGATGAGATCAGGGATATCTATGCACTGTGGCGCCCCTCTCCCCTGTACAGGGCGCACCGCCTCGAAGCGGTGCTGAAGACGCCAGCCAGGATATACTACAAGTACGAAGGGGTAAGCCCGGCAGGCAGCCACAAGCCCAATACAGCCGTGGCGCAGGCGTACTACAACATGAAGGAAGGCATTGAGCGTCTGACTACAGAAACAGGTGCAGGACAGTGGGGAAGCGCACTTGCACTCGCCACCAACTACTTCGGACTTAAATGCACGGTCTACATGGTAAAGGTAAGCTACCAGCAAAAGCCCTACCGCAGGTCGCTCATGCATCTCTGGGGTGCTGATGTCATCCCTTCCCCCAGCGATAAGACCAACTCAGGGAAAAAGATCCTCTCAGGTGACCCGGATTCCCCAGGCAGCCTCGGGATCGCGATAAGTGAAGCTATCGAGGATGCAGCCACCCATGATAACGCACATTACTCCCTCGGAAGCGTCCTGAACCACGTAATGCTCCACCAGACAGTTATAGGTCAGGAAGCGAAGGAGCAGCTCGCGCAGGTGGAGGAATACCCTGATTATATCATCGGGTCCGTGGGAGGAGGGAGCAATTTTGCTGGTTTGAGCTTCCCGTTCCTCATGGATAAGCTTGCAGGCAGGAAGGAAATGGATATCATTGCAGTAGAGCCCACAGCATGTCCCAGTCTCACAGGCGGCGAGTTCAGGTACGATTTCGGAGATACTGTGGGGCTGACGCCGCTTCTTAAGATGTACACCATGGGACATGAATACGTGCCGCCTGCGATACACGCAGGAGGATTGCGGTACCACGGGGACTCCCCTATAGTAAGCCAGTTATACGATGATAAAGTGATAGACGCCGTAGCATACAACCAGACAGAAGTATTTAAGGCAGGAGTGACATTTGCAAGAAGCGAAGGCATAGTTCCCGCGCCTGAATCTTCACATGCGATAAAATGCGCGATAGATAAAGCGCTTGAGTGCAGGAAGAGCGGTGAAAAGAAGACCATACTCTTCAACCTGAGCGGACACGGGCACTTTGACATGAGCGCATACGATAGTTATTTCAGCGGGAGCATGAAGGACATAAATTGAAATGGATTGAGAGGCTTTTTGGAAAAAAAGAACCGTTTACACCGGAGATAAGGTTCGATGAGCTTGCGGGATGGCTTGAATCAAGATCAAAAGATATCAGCAGGGAAGTCGAAAAGCAGGTAGCTCCTGTCTATTCTGAAATAGAGGATGCGCTTTCGGAGATTAAAAAAAGTACAGCCTGGCTTGAGAAATCTCAGCCTGAAGGAAGGTTCCACCTCAAGATGGTGAAGGTAGCAACAAGCAACAGGGATAACATGGTAAAACAGGTCAGGTTGCTTACTGAGAATATAGTTGTACCGCAGACTACGGATATCAAAGCCGTACTTTCTTTCTATGAGAACGCCATGCAGACCCTGAGCGTGTGCCTTGAGAACATGATGAAGAGCTACCAGTATGCCAAGATGGTGTTCCTTGAGGAGTCAAAAGAAGTGATCTCTGATGTGAACGCGCTCGGAAGGCTCCTGAACCAGCTTGTTGAGCCTATAAATGCCAGGAAAAAACTGCTTGATGCAGTCGAGAATGGCGAAAAGGCAGTACAGGCTATAAAAGAGATGCGCTCTGCTGCCGAAATTGAAAGAGCCTCTGTAAAAGAGAAAGAGGAGAAAGCGGCTGCCCTGAAAAAAGAGCTTGAGGAGGAGCAGAAGGCTTTTGTACGGCTTAAGGAGAGCGAAGAGTGGAAACAATACCTGGCTCGCACGGAAGAGCTTGCAGCGCTTGAGAATAACGCGAAAAAAATCGAATCCGAGATCAACAGCCTTGTCCTTCCTCTGAATAAAGCCCTGAACCGGCTCAAGCAGCTCAGCGAGAGCGGTAGGTACACACTTGCACCTGAGATCAAAGAAGGGCTCTACCAATGCTTATCAGACTCTAAATCCTGTCGCTACGAGTTCTTTGTTGAACTTGAGAAAATCCTGGAAAGTGATGTACTGAAGATGGAAAGGCTGGATAAAATGCTGGAGCAGATTAAGCTTGTCCAATCGTCTTTCGGATCGTACAAAGAGCAGTACCAGGCTCTGATGGCTGATATCGAGAAGAAAAAGGAGGAGATATCGAAACTGGACGTAGTTGCACAAGAGAAGAGCCAGAGCGACAGGATATCAGAGCTGCAGGATAAACTTGAATCTATAGAAAAAGAGCTTGAGGTGGCGAAGAACCGTCTTGTGTCCCTTGAGCGCGCTCTTGAGCTTAAAGAGCGGGAGATGCAGCAGGCGGTATCGGTTATCGATGACAGGATGATGGTTCTGTTTTAGTATTTTTTAGATAAATCAAGCCGATATTGCTATAGCTCCATAACCTTGTCATTGCTCATCTTTTCTTTCTCCCGGCAGCATATACTGCCAGAAGTATCGTCATTCCCGGAATTGCCTCAAACCCGGCAGCCTTTTCGGTGGGGATTATATTATGTGTCTCATTCGGGCTTGATGTTGTAGATTTTTCGGACTCGGTTGCAGTAGCTGCCTGTGTTATAACTCCGGCTGCCGGATTATATACCTGCACCAGGAAACCGTAGAATACATCACCTTTCTCTTTCCATTTGACAAATACGTTCAAAACGTAAAGCCCGGGTTCAAGGGAGAGATTTATATCTGACTCACGCTCTAAAGGCACTTGAATTTCCATACCTTGCAAGCCGTAACGCCACGCCCGAAAATCATTTACAGCCTCATTAAGTGCATCATCATCCGTGACCCGGATTGCGCTAAATCCTAACTCTTCAGGGGGTTCCTGAAGGGGGAGACGTAGATGTGCTGTAAACGGTGACCTGGTAAGCAAAGGCTCTGCTGGTGTATTTATGCTAAAAGTATCTGCACATATTAAATATGTCTGGTTTTCTACCTTCCAGCAACTGTTTCCGATTCCAGCACTCTGCTCATTCCCATCTATCTCAAGGAGTGCTGGAGGTGGATAATATGCCCCCGCGTTGCCAGCAAGCAAAAAGAGCGACAGCATCGTTATTCCAGCCACCACTCTGATATTACACCATCTGATGTTTCTTGATAATAACATGTCTATTCCCATATTCACCATCCCCTCCTCCCGGCTATATGAACTGCCAGAAACGTTGATATCGCCAGAACAGCCTCAAACCCTAAAACCTTTTCGAGAGGTTTTTCCGTATGATTTTCGGTTGGAATGACTGTCATAGTTCGGGTTGGGCTTGGTGTAGGCGTTACCGCCGGGCTTGTTTTAACAGTCGGGCTCGATGCTTGAGTTTTTGCAGGTCCGGTTTGTTCTCCACTAACTTTTCTCAGCCATGCGTAATTTCCACCAGCGCTGGGGAAGGTCGTACCTGCAATGATATAGCTTCCGTCTTTTGTCTGCCGGACAGAATACGCCTCGGAATTCTGCGCTTCCCCGAACGTCATATTCCATTGCTCGTTGCCGTCTGCATCCGTCTTAAGAAGCCACGGACTGCATTGCTCATACGAAGAGCAGGTAGAGCCCGAAATGAGATATCCTCCATCTGCGGTCTCTTGGACTGAGTAAGCGGAGGCATTACCTGCACCTCTGAATGTCCTGTTCCATTCTTCAAAAGGGGCTGCGCCCACGCTTCCTGCAAGCAAAAAGAGCGACAGGGCTATTATTCCTGAAAAAAACACGGCTTTACATATCGATTTTATATTCATGATTTCGTATCTCCTATATCCGCTTCCCACCGTATCCTGACCAGGCGGTTCTTGAAAACCACGATCAATCTACATTAAAATGAACAGGATAATTTCTTACTACGATTATATTCAATTTATCATCGAGTATGATATCTTGGTTATTAATGCTCAATCTACCAGAGGCATAAGAATATCCTGAAAATGAAATCCGCACTACATAGGCATTGGAAAAATTCATTTGAGGCATGATCAGTTTCCATCTGGGTTCAAATAATGTATATGCCTGATCGCGCAGGACTGCCACTCCTGTAATTCTGGATGTATTGATCATTTCCTCTCCTGTATCATCCATAACAAGTAGACTTGTGGAAAATTCCTGTCTTGTTACGGGAAACATTGTTATATTTTTTTCAGGAAATACCCTTAATGCATAGACCATCTCCATCAGGGGTATATTTTCGGGCGGCGACTTTCTCGTTCTCTCCAGGTCAGACTTTTGAAAGGTTTCGAAAATACTTCTGTTCACCCAGTTCGCCCAGGTATTGTAATTGTCAAATATTGGTTCATAGGAGTTATTGAGGTGATAAAGGTTGTATGGAGGTATGCCCAATGCCACGGAGTAATTGAAATATTCTGCTGCTGCGAGGGCTTCTATGCTTTTCTCAAAAGATGCTGAGGTTACAGTCATTGTATCGTACTTCAGTAAAAATGATTTATTATACAGTGAATTAACGCGAAAAGCCACTATTCCATTTAAACTTTGACCGGGAAGCAGGGTTGTATCCTGTAATTTATTTTCTTTTTCGAGGTCCTGCAATACCTCTAATAAACTTGAATTTTTATCATAAGGTGGAAGAGACGTGGTATTGAATATCCGGCTACTTTCATAGAGGTGCAGCCCGTTCAGTTTAAAATCAATTGTGTTTGAACCATTATTTTTTATTGAGAGGCCATATGCTGCATAATATCTTTCTGAAATATCATATTTAGTCCCGTGTTTTTTGTTATATACGTCATGAGTGCCATTTTCCTCTTTTACCCACAAATCGTAGGTATAATGGTGGCCTCCATCTCCGATTTTCAGGAGTACGCTCTCATTATATAGCATTATCTCTATCGAGTTTTCATCAGTAAAAACACGGATAGTTTTATTCTCCTTACCGGCTTTGGTGATTTGCGCATTTTCCACCCAGTCAATCTGGAGATCGTTCTTGAGAAAACTCAGCAGTCTGTGACTTTCGTTTCCAGGGACATTTTCCCAACTGAATAAGTAAATGTCTTCATTATCTGAATTATCATGCATGTATATGCTTGAGAAGGAAGTTATTTTAATTTCAGGTATATTTTCTTCTTTTGATGATTGGGTTAAGTTTTGGGATGAGACATCCACTGCTTCGTTCCGTATTGAGTCTGGTGCCGGGGCGATATTCTTTTCTCCAGTACATCCGCTTAATAAAACCGATAGTAATAGCAATATTATGACTGTGGTTACAATTGTGTTCCTTGATTGCATCCTTTTCTCCTGATTATCTTCTCTTCCGTCCTGTCACATATAATGCCAGAAGTATTGTTATTGCCAGAAAAGCCCCAAATCCTGGAGCTTTTTCTGTAGGATTTACTATGGGAGTTCTTGTTTGACTTGCTGTTGGAATTTTAGTTGGTTCTACAGCTTCTCCCCCTACCTTTATGAGCCAGGCATTAACCGGGCCTGCTCCATATGATGCTGTTGAACCCGCAATAATATATCCTCCATCCCTGGTCACCTGAATAGAGTCAGCAGAGTCACTTTTTGCTCCACCAGTTATCTTGCTCCACTGTATGTTACCGCTTGCATTCGTCTTGATGAGCCAGGCATCTTGAATAGCTCCATACGACTTTGTAGAGCCTGCAAGAATATATCCATCATCCGGGGTCTGGTGGACTGAGCGTGCATAGTCATAAAACATCCCGCCAAAGGTTTTATTCCACATCTCATCACCTTTTGCGTCTGTCTTGATGAGCCATGCATCATCCTGCCCGGCCCCGTATGATGCAGTTGAACCTGCAAGTATATATCCTCCGTCGTTTGTTTGCTCAACGGAGTAAGCACCATCATCACGTTTTCCGCCGAATGTATTGTTCCATTGTTCATTGCCACTGGCATCTGTCTTGATTAGCAAAGTATCTCCGGATGTCACATTAGAGAATGTAAACCCAACAAGAACATATCCTCCATCTGAAGTCTGTCGAACAGAGTAAAAATATTCAGATAATCCTTTGAATGTCCTGTTCCACTGCTGGTTCCCATTTGCATCTGTTTTTATGAGCATTGTGCCAGCAACGATATAACCTCCATCCGATGTCTGCTGAACAGATTCAAAGCTGCTCACCCCGAATGTTTTATTCCATCGCTCATTGCCTTGTGCATCTGTCTTAATAAGCCAGGCACAACAGTCTTTATACCCGGCCATTCTATTCCCAGCGATAATATATCCACCATCTTTGGTTTGCTGGACAAACGTGGCAACGTCGTTAGTGGCTGCACCAGGGAACTCATAATAAGCGGCTGAAGTTTGCAACCTAGCAACGTCATTACTTGTTACACGGTATATGTTTAGCTGTTTATTTTCCATCTTCACGATGAACTTATCAGTTTTAACGTCAACGATTATTATGGTTACATTATTTTTTTCATCGTTAAGTCTTAGTGAAATATTTTTATTTTCATCCTCGTAGTTACTTACTATTATGGTTCTACCATCGTCGTTTCTCTCAATTTTTGCTGTTTTTAGCCAATCAATACCAAATTCCTGTGATAGAAATTTTATGAGCTTTCCATTATCGTTTCCTGGAATTTGATCCCAACTAAACAAATACGTTCCACCGAATGTCTTGTTCCACATCTCATTACCTGCTGTGTCTGTTTTAACAATCAAGGCATTCATTCCACCAGATCCTTCATCCATTTCGCCAGCCCCATAAGATTTTGTGGAACCTGCGAGTATATAGCCTCCATCCGTGGTCTGCTGAACCGAAGAAGCCGACCCAAATATTCCCCCGAATGTCTTATTCCACCTCTCATCCGGAGATATGCCTGTAATATTATCAGTAAATATCTCTTCAACTCCAAACTCGGCGCATACTACTGAAAATTCTCCATTATTTTCTTGCAAATATACTCTGACCTTTTTGCCTTCACGAAAAACTGGCTCATCCTCGCCCCATTGTACAACTTCTCCAATAACTCCACCATAAGTCTTCATTTGAACTTTATTTCCTGGAATAGGAACTCCCTTAACGTATTTTTCAATTGATATATTAGTGTATGTATAAATAGATGTATTCCCTTCATTCCATTTGCTTTCTACCTTTTCTACAGTTCCTTCAACTATATGACTCGAAGTGTTGATGATAAAATTCCTATCTCCGCATTCTTGTGAAAGGAGCGCCGCAGCGTTGTTTATGAACAATAAAATTATCAGCACTGTTACTCCAACTATTCTGAGAGCATACCCTCTTCCATAGAGTTTTTTCTTAATTGTGTTATTCATTATTTACCTCAGATCCCAATTTGGAAAACATACCGCCTCAGCCTGCATGAATTTGAAGGGGATAATATCTTATTACAATTATATTTAATTTATCATCTAATATGACATCCTGGTTAATATAGCTCATTCTGCCGGTTCCCCCAATAGTCCCCGAAAAAAGGTACTTGGTAATATAACTGGCTTTGAATGAAATCTGCACCACAGAAGCATTGGAAATATTCATCCCTGGAAAATTTAGCATCCAATCGGGCTTGAATGTATAGGTCTGGTTGCTTAGAACCGCCATTCCTTCAATACTGGAGGTATTGATAATTTCCTCTCCCGTATCATCGGTAACAAGAAGATGTGACCTATCGAACCGTCTTGTAACAGGAGACATTGTTATTTTCCTTTCGGGTATGACTCTTAATGCATAGATCATCTCTGTCGTGGGTATAAGCGGTGGCGGCGACTTTTGCATTCGCTCAGGGTCAGACTTTTGATAGACTTCGAAAATACTTCTGTTCACCCAGTTCGCCCAGGTTTCACATGAGAATTCATTCAAGTCATCAAATATTGGTTCATTGGAGCCTCTCGTTCCATTGATTTCACGACAAAGGTTGTATGGTGGTATGCCCAGTGCTACGGAGTAATTGAAATATTCTGCTGCTTCGAGGGCTTTGATGCTTTTCTCAAAAGACGCTGAGGTTACAATCGTTGTCTTGTATTTCAGTAAAAATGATTTATTGTACAGAGAATTAACGCGAAAAGCTACTATTCCATTTAAACTTTGGCCAGGTAGCAGGGTTGTATCCTGTAATTTATTTTCTCTTTCGAGGTCTTGCAATACTTCTAATAGACTTGAACTGCCATAAGGTTCAAGGGTCGTAGTATTGAATATCTGGTCACCTTCATACAGGCGCAGTCCGTTCAGTTTAAAATATAAGGGAACTGAGCCATTATTTTTTATTGAGAGATTATACACTGCATAATATCTTTCTGAAATATCATATTTATTCCCGTATTTTTTGTTATATACGTCATGAGTGCCATTTTTTTCTTTTACCCACAAATCGTATCTTTCGTAGCCTCTATCCTTTTTCAGGAGTACGCTCTCATTATTTAGCATTATCTCGATTGAGTTTTCATTAGTAAAAACACGGATAGTATTATTCTCCTCATCTTTGGTGATTTGCGCATTTTCCACCCAGGAAATATGGAGATCGTTCTTGAGATAATTCAGCAATCCGTTACTTGCGTTTCCAGGCACATTTTCCCAACTGAATAAATAAATATCTTCATTGTTATCGTGCAAATAAATGCTTGAGAAGGAAGTTATGCTAATTTCTGGTATATTTTCTTCTATTGATGATCGGGTTAAGTTTTGGGCTGAGACATTTACTGCTTCGTTCTGTATTGAGTCTGGTGCCGGAACGATCTTCTTTTCCCCCATACATCCACTGAATAAAACCGATAGTGATAGCAATATTATAACAGTAATTACAATTGTGTTCCCATATGCCATTTTATTTATCCTCCTGTTTACCGCCTCTTCCTTCCGATTTTATATACTGCCAGAAGTATTGTTATTGCCAGAACTACCTCAAATCCAGCAACCTTTTCGAGAGGGGTTACAGTCTGGGTTTCATTTGAAACTGCCCTCTGAGTCTGGGTTGGGGTTGCGATTGGCGTTTCCGGTATTATTCCAGACTGAAATTGCTCGTGCTTTACTCCCCCGAACTTAACAAGCTGGAACCCTCTCACCGTGACGTACCCGCCGTCAGAGGTCGGTTTGATAGAATATCCTTCATCTCTTTTCTGCCACTCGATGTTCCCATCAGAATCCAATTTAACGAACTTTACACTGTAGATATCACCATAGATATCAGCATTCTCATAGTCATTTTCTGGACGTTCCTGCACCATCGCAGAATAGATGTAACCGCCATCCCCTGTCGCGGATAAAGATGCTTCATATGCCATCCCCTCTACACTGTTACCCTTTCTCCATTGTTCATTTCCCTGCGC
>JAPMTX010000009.1 GCA_026552855.1 Candidatus Methanoperedens sp.
GAGGTACACGACTCTAAAAAGATCGCAAAACAGTTGGTTGGGATATACAGGAGTATTTGACAGTACTGAGGAGCAAATAGAAATATTTTTATGGTATAAAATCCTATTATAGCTCCCTTGCAGGAGTGTATAAATTATTTGTAAGGGGGAGTGGACACTATGGGATATGGAAATGAAAAGGTTTTAGGTTATAAAATAGTAATTTTATTTTTGCTGTTAGGATTGTTTTTGATCAATACGGCATCTGCTGTTAGTTCCAAAAATAAATTCAGTGAAGATAACGATACTCTTATTATTAAAAGCCCTGCATCAGGTAATGTATTGCTGGCAGTTCAACAGATCTCGGTTAAGCCTGACCTTGTTACAATGGAGGAGATTTTTAAAATTACAGCATATGAGAATTATACTTTTAAAAAAAATAAGGATTTTAATATCCGCTGGAAAAAACATGAGGGAAGAACCGATATAACCGGTTTAAAGTGGGAAATCCTCGAAGAGGTGGAACACACTGTCACCGTACCTGATTACATAGATGTTGAGAAAAATAAGACAATCTCAAATATTCTAACATATACAAATATTACTGATACCTATGACGCCAGACCATTGCGCCTGGACTGGGGAGAGCGGCATGCTAAAGAGAAATGGAGCATAAAAAGTTCGAATGGAAATGGTGCAATCGGTTTTGACAGGTACGAAGTAGTTTCCACAGACCCGCTGAACATAAAATTCTTCTGGAACGTAACCGAGAGAATAGGGAGCCATCAAGAAGCTAAATACAGTGATGAGTGGAGACCGTTCTCACCTGATGGCAGAACAATTAATAAGAACCAGAGTTATAATATCAAATTAACCCTGTATAAACAGGCTGAAACAGGAAATTTTTCTATCAAAACAATTCCTATGTTCGCAGGGATTGAAGACGATCGTTTTACCTGGTGGAACGGCTCATGGAACTATTATACAGGTAATCCAATTCCCAACAGTGCAAGACCGTACCAGCTTTCACTTATCGTAAATAACTCAGAAGGCACAAACAATGCAACCCATGTTTTCCTGAACGATCATGCAAATATAAACTTTACAGATATCCGGTTTACTCTGGACAATGCAACTCCTTTACCATACTGGATAGAGGATAATTCAACAGGCAGGGTATGGGTGAATATTACTGCAAACGGTACTGTAAACCTGTACTATGGCAACCCATCCGCGATAGATTCACGCGACGGGGAGAGGACGTTTGAGTTCTTTGACGATTTTAGTACCGCTATCGATAAAAATCCCGTTATATCGCCTGTGCAGCCATGGGAATCAGGAGAAGGGGACAAGAACAGGTGGGGCTCTATAGCTCTGGTAAATGGTACATATTACATATATTTTACAAACAATACGCATTCTTTAGCCGCCATAGGCAGAGCCACCTCAACAGACCTGATAACCTGGACGAGATATGCGAACAATCCAGTAATAAAGAACGCAATCGGTCCTTCCTTACTAAAGGAGCTGAATGGTACGACTCCTGTTCTATATAACGGTAAGTACTGGATGTCCACTATGGCATCCGACGGAAGTGTGGTACAGATAAGGAGTGCAGCTAACATAGACAGCGATACATGGGTTATCGAGAACAATGCTGCCTTATTACCACAGGCTGGTACATGGTACAGCTCTAAGGTATTTACAAATTCCTTCACAAAAGAAGGAAGCACCTATTACCTTGTTTTCCAGGGTTATGACGGCACATACTGGAGGATAGGTTATGCTACAGCATCTGCACCAGGCGGACCTTACGCTGTTCAGGGGATTTTACTTGAGTCCACCCAGCCGTGGGAAGGCAATGCTACTATTGACCCTGAGTTAAGAAAATTCGGGGATACCTATTACATTTTCTATACAGGAGGAGTTCCACCCGTACCTTATAACAACTCTTATGCTACATCGACCAGTTTAACAGGAAGTTATACAAAATCGCTGATACAGCTAACGCCGCTGCAGCATACATATCCTGCAATCTTAGTGAAAGACTCATTCTATTACATACTGGATGATGATCAAACTACGACAGGAAAAGATCTTTATAAAAGAGCTGATTTAAGGGGCGCTTTCGGGTCTCTTTTTAAGTGGAAGGCAGGAGGCAGCCCGACTGTATCAGGAACTGAGCTTCTCCTGAATGCTGACAGGGAATATCTCACATCAAATCAAGCATTCCTGTATAAAGCCATGAAGATCAAAGCTAAGTTTGCTCCTCTTTCGGCTGATAACTCCTATCAATACATGGGATTCTCAGCAAGCGATATAGGAAGCGACTATGATTCAGGGTTATTTGTAACTACAGACACGGATATTTTAGCTCATTCCGGGAATTCAATTAGTTCGTGCGATACAAGCATTGGTACATCTTATCTCGACTCTTATCATAACTATGAGATTCTATGGGGAAAGGGCGAGACAAAATTTATCATCGACGATGTACTCAAAGCGACCCACACCGCTTGTATTGATGATAACCCAACGCCTGCTGGAATATATGATTATGCTACAGCCGCAGACTTTTATGTAGACTGGATTTTCATCCGTAACTACGCATCGCCTGAACCAGTATGGTCAGAATGGACACCAGAACAGGTAAAGAACCAGATCAACCCAATATATACTCCACCATCTCCTGTGAATCTTATCAGTACGCAGGGAAACTTCTGGATAAACTACACCTGGCAGGCGGGAGCAGGCGCTATTACAGATAGTTACAATGTAAGTGTGAACGATACCTGGACTAACGGTTCAAAGGTTACTTACTTAAATGCATCAGTTGGACCGCATGGCTGGGGCAATATCTCTGTATGGGCATATAACAACTCAGGCTTAGGTAATTTAAGCTCAGCACCAGCATCACAAAGTACGCAGGTTGCGAACAATGCGCCTGTCCAGGCTGGGATCGGGAATAAAGTTGTAACAGCGGGTGACTGGTTAAATTTCACGGTTTCAGCGGCGGATGCGGACTCTGACC
>JAPMTX010000060.1 GCA_026552855.1 Candidatus Methanoperedens sp.
GGCTTTAAAGGTATCGTGCAGGACGTAGGCGGACCGACTGCGAATATGTACTCCATGTGCTGCAAGTTATGGAGCAAAAAGGGAGCCTGTCCAGACAAAACCTGCATCAGGTGTGAGAGCCTTGATAAAAGCCACAGGAAGCAGGTGGAACTGCTGCGCCGCCTGCGCGGGATACCGGGCGTGAGGAAAGTGTTCATAGGCTCGGGGATACGCTACGACCTGGTTCTGGCTGATTCTTCGGATTATCTCCCGGAGCTATGCGAACACCACATCAGCGGGCAGCTTAAAGTTGCGCCGGAGCACGTGACGCGGCACGTCACGGATATTATGCACAAACCAGGAAAGGAAATGTTCGAGGAGTTCAGGAAGAGGTTTGGGTCTGTAAATAAAGGGCTTGGGAAAGAGCAATACATTCTGCCTTATCTAATGTCGGGTCATCCCGGATGCACTCTCAGGGATATGGTAGAGCTTGCAGAGTACATACGAGATAACAACCTGTACACGGAACAGGTGCAGGATTTCACGCCCACGCCCATGACAGCCTCGACGTGCATGTATTATACGGGGATAAATCCTTTCACTATGGAAAAAATCCACGTCGCAAAAGGGCGGGAGAAGAGGATACAGCGCGCGCTGATGCAGTATAAGGACCACAGGAATTACGGGCTGGTGCTTGAGGGGCTGGAGGCGGCGGGGAGGGAGGATTTGATCGGCAGCGGATGGAAGTGCCTGATAAATAGGAAAAAAAGGTCCCTGAAGGATATCAGCGGGATTGTGAAGGCCGGGGGAGATGCTGTGGAGTCCAAGAAATCGCTCCAGAAAGGATTTAAATGATATATAAGAATAGCTAAAGTCCATTCATCAAGTCTTTTTCCATGCTTTTCCTAACATTCTGCTAAACATTTCTATTTTTTTGATGTTTTCTGGATAGGTGGGGTAATGCATTATGACTTCGTACTTACCCTGCTCCATTATTTTTTCAAGTAAAGCGACATCTCATAATGCGCAGGTGCGCGTTTGAGTATTTCAGCAATTGCTCTGCGTGTAGGATTATTGAGCCTTCGACCGTTAAAAAGAATTGCTGTTCTCATTTCTAAATTAATCTTATCGCTATGAATATATAAAACTAATACAAGCCAGACACAAGCATAGATTTATATTTTCAGTCTCAAGGCAGATATCCCGTATCAGTTCTCGGTTAGATATTTCATCCCATAAGTATAAAGAAGAACTCATGCCTGATACCAGGAATAACCCAAATAACCTCCCCCGCCCCTTCGTCTTCATCAACGCAGCCATGAGCGCGGACGGGAAAATAGCGACTATCGAGAGGAAGCAAACCCGAATCTCAGGCAGCCTCGATTTTGACCGCGTGGACGAGTTCAGAGCCACTTCCGATGCCGTAATGGTGGGCATAGGCACCGTGCTTTCCGATAATCCCAGCCTTACCGTAAAATCGGCGCAGCGCAGGGAAAAGCGGCGCACGAGAGGGCTTGACGAAAACCCGGCGAGGGTGGTGGTTGACAGCCTGGCGCGAACACCCATCGAAGCGGATATCTTCAAAAAAGGAACAGGCAAAAGGATAATAGCGGTATCGGAAAGCGCGCCGGAGGAGAGGGTAAAGGCACTTGCAGAGTATGCCGGGATAATAACGGCAGGTAAAACTGAAGTTGAGCTTGAAAAACTTCTTGTCGAGCTAAAGGCGAGCGGTATCGACCGCCTGATGGTGGAGGGAGGCGCCACGCTGAACTGGGGGCTTATCTCAGGAGGGCTTGTGGATGAGATATATACCTTCATCGGCAACATCATAATCGGGGGCAGGACTGCGCCGACGCTCGTGGACGGGGAGGGATATATAAACGGATTCTGCAGGCTGTCACTTATCTCGTGCGAGAATATGGAGAGCGGTGTTCTTGTAAGATGGCAGGTCTCAAATTAATTTAAGAATAATAATTTTACGATCTGATAAATACCCCTTTATACTATTAATAATAAATCAGGAGTAAATGGCTGGTATAAACAACAGGTACTTTGAGGCGCATAAAGAAATAACATCCGTAGCGAGGCTGTCCATATATTCCAATGCTTTTTTGCTCCTCCTGAAGCTTGCGGCAGGCGTTCTCATGGGTTCGATAAGCGTACTATCAGAAGCCCTTCACTCAGGCATCGACCTTCTGGCTGCAATCATTGCCAATTATTCAGTTAGAGAAGCCGGAAAACCTGCTGATGATGTGCACAAATTCGGGCACGGCAAATTTGAGAACATCTCAGGGACAGTAGAAGCGCTGCTTATTTTCATAGCAGCTATAGCCATACTCATCAAGGCTGCTGAAAAAATAAAGATAGGGGGCGAGGTTGAATTTATTGGTGCAGGTGTTATAATCATGGGCATATCCGCAGCCGTGAACCTCGTAATCTCCAGAAGGATAATGAAAATAGCAAGGAGAGCGGAATCCATAGCACTTGAGGCTGATGCCTACCATCTTACTACAGATGTATACACCTCGTTAGGTGTATTTGTCGGTCTGGTACTCATACAGCTTACAGGGAACCCTGTATTTGATCCTGTCCTGGCAATACTCGTAGCCCTCATCATAATCAAAGCGTCGTACAATCTCACGAAACGCTCCATCTCCGGTCTCATGGATGTCAAACTCTCGGATGGTGAGGAAAATCTCATCAAATCCATAATCACCGAGCATTACTCGCAGTATGCAGGGTTCCATAACCTCCGCACAAGGATGTCGGGAGCGGAGAGATTCGTTGACCTGCACCTCGTCGTCCCCAGGAACCAGCACGTGATAGAGGCTCATGAGTTCTGCAACCATCTTGAGAAAGATATCAAGGAGAAAATCCCCAATCTCTCAATATTGATACACATCGAACCCTGCAAAGAAGAATGCGAGATATGCAGGAAACTGAACGTGTGCAAAACGCCTGACGTCAGGCTCTAGTTCTTAACAGCTTTTTGCTCGCCAGAAGCCAGTTTATTAAAGATCAAACTCTCCATTCTCTTTCTGGCAATGATATCATAGAAAACCAGAACCGTGCCAACCATTTTATTCTTATCATCCAGAATGGGGGTGCCGATTATTTCTACAGGTATCTCATTCCCCGCCCTTGAGACAAGCACATTATGGTCTGCCAAACCGAAGAAAAGCCCCTCGCGTGCTACCTTTGTTATAGGATTTTCAACGCGTTCACGTGTTTCGCCATTGATGATGTTGAAAACACTATCCAGAGGTACTCCAGCAGCTTCTTCCTGCTTCCAGCCGGTTAACGCTTCTGCGAAAGGATTAATGAATTTAATAATCCCTCTCCCATCCGTGGCTATGACAGCATCGCCTATGCTTCTAAGCGTTGCTGAGAGCCATCGTTCGCTCTCTTTCAGCCTCTTCTCCATACCATGCTTATATACTGCTATCTCGATGGCAATATGCAGTTCTCTCTCTGAGAAAGGTTTTATTATATAACCGAAAGGCTGGGTTATTTTTGCGCGCTGCAGGGTATTTGGATCTGAATAAGCGGTGAGATATACGATGGGAACATCAAAGCAGTTATTAATTTGTTCGGCGGCTTGAATGCCGTCTATCTCGTCATTTAGCATGATATCCATCAAGATCAGATCAGGCATTATCTCTTCGGCTTTTTTAACGGCTGTTTTTCCTGAATAGGCAACAGAAATAGAGTAACCAAGGCTCCTCAGCCTGCTCTCTATATCCATTGCCACGATACTCTCATCCTCGACAATCAGAATCTTTATGCCTTCCGTTTTTAGCCCTCCTTATTCATAGCCAGTATCAGGAGTTCTTTTATTAACATACGAAATCCGGGATATGAGCATATACCAGCCAAACGAGCTATTTGTTGGCGCTCTAATAACTCGCGCAGGTTTTACTTATCATTATGATTATTATCACGTTTTATTGGTGTTGGACTTTATAAGTCTTTCGAGTGCGCATCTGAAGTTGCAGTGAATTAAGCATATTTACAAATTAAAGCATCTTCTCAAGAGCCTCTTTCGCCGTCATGCCGACGGTGATGCCCAGTTTTTTTGCAGCCTCGGAGACGTCCACTGCTTTGGCGTTCAGAACATCCTCAAAGCTCCTCACGCCCGTGACCCTGACAGCCGCGTCCCCGAGCTTATTAGCCGTTTCCATATTAAGGTACCCGCACATCACAAAACCTTTTTTTGCCCTGATGACCAGGAGCGGGGCATGCTCCATATCAAGCTTCAAACCAACGGCGCTGCCGTTATCAAGGCGTATCTGCTCGATAATCATGAATGCTATGTGGCTCTTCCGATAGAAATATCTTATCATGGCATAAATCAATATATCACCAGATAGAAAAGGTAATATGAGCGATGTTAGTAAGAACCTGAGAACTGCAACAGTACTCACGGCAGCCATCTTCCTGATGGAATTACTGGGAGGCATAATATCCAACAGCCTTGCTCTGCTGTCGGATTCAGCCCATGTTTTTATGGATGTGGTGGCGTTAATCCTTGCATATGGTGCGATAAGAATATCAGCCCGCCCCTCCAGCAGGGAAGTGACTTTTGGTTATCACAGGTTTGAGATTTTCGCAGCCCTGATAAACGGGGTAACGATCATTGTAGTTGGGGTTTTCATCTTCTACGAAGCCTATGGCAGGATCTTGAACCCGCCTCCTGTGAGAGGTGGCGAGGTGCTGGTGATCGCTACTGTCGGTCTGGCTGTCAATGCATGGGCAGCTTTAAAACTGCACGGGCACCATGAGCTCAATATCAGGGGGGCGTACCTGCATGTGCTTGGCGATGCTCTTGCGTCGCTGGCAGTGATTGCAGGGGCAGTGATCATAATCTTTACAGGAAAAACCATAATCGACCCTGTGCTCAGCATCCTTATTGGCATGATGCTGTTCTACGGCGCAACCAAGCTCATATTCGGCTCAGCCCGCATTCTCCTTGAGTTCGCCCCGAAGCACGTCGATGCCGATACCCTGAGAGATATAATGACACAGGTAGAGGGCGTTAAAGGCGTGCATGATGTACATATATGGAGCATCTGCTCGAACATACATGCCATGAGCGCACATGTCCTCGTAGATCGGATCCGTGTTCAGCAGACAGATGTCCTGATACGTAAGATCAGCCGTATTCTGAGAGAAGAATTCAACATACTGCATACGACACTGCAGTTTGAGTGCGCTGAATGTGAGCCGGTAGAGATAAGGCATCGTGAGATAGGAGGGCATGAGAGTCACCATTGATAGAGCCCTCTGAAGCGTCTAAAAGAAGATTTTAACGATAATTCTGCCAGCACGGGTTTTGTACAATACATACTCATTATGTATATCACTATAATCATAATAATTAAATTTTTAGTATGAGATAAATTTAAATACAGAAAGAACCTAACTATTGTTATAAGGATAAAACTTCGAACAACCTGCTTATACTCAACAGGTGAATCGAATAAAAATATAGGAGGTGTTATATATGGGCATCTGGGCATGGGTTCAACCCGTTGACAGGATCTGGAAAGTAGTATCAGATAACGAGAAAGGAAAAATATCCGTATATAACGAGAGAGATGTTTTAGTCTTTGAGCAGAAAGGGCTTAGCAAAGAGGTTATTTCCCTGATCGAAAGAGAGTTCCTCGGTGTTATAGCAACCAGCCTGTCTGAGAACAAATCAAATGCTGTCAAGGATAATAAGAAACAGGCACCTGAATATAACTATATGTACACATAGAACGGCGCCGAAGCTGTTTAAATTAAATAATAAAAACCTAAAAAAGTTGCAGCAATGATATTTTAGATATCAGTGCCATTTATCTTTTGTTATATTATATACGTGAGTATAAATTTAAAATCTCTTTGGTCTATGGTTCTGGTAGCATTCCCTGCAGTATACCGGTCTGTCACCGGATGGCTGGAAGGGTACCTCGGTTTCCTGACCGCAGTCAGCACATGTTGCTTTGTGCATCTCTCTTGGTCCTCTGAAACCGCCTCTTCCTCCGCGGAAGCCGCCTCTTCTATCGTCGCTCATATTGATCTCCTTATTACTGATTCGTCCCGTCGAGGGTTGCAATCGCAAATTTCTGCATGACCCGTTCAATTTTGATCTTGACATGGTCACCGATTTTAGTACCAGGCACAAAAATCACAAAACCCTGGATACGTGCAATTCCATCTCCCTTCCTGGCGACGCCCTCAATTGTAACATCGTGGACCCCGCCTTCCGAGACAGGAGCAATTTTTTCTTGTTCTGTAAACAATCTATTCCCTTCTGTTCAATCAATCAACCTTAAAAAAGCACAAACAGACGGGGGATTATCCCGGATTCTATATGTTACTTAATAAGCCAACTGATTGGATAGTAGTATGACCTGCTGATATATATATTCTTGGTCGCTTTCGTCAGAATCCGCTCTCAGAGCCCGAAAGTTTTATGTTTTTTAGCCAGATCGCAGTAGTATTTCAGTTTGCAGCTGTGCTCTACTTGCGTTGTAACGATATAGGCTTCCTCAAGTAATTTCCCGATAGCGAACGTGCCGTGGCTCAGGGCAATAGCGCCCCTGTGGTCTTTGAGCGCTTCTGAGACATTTTTCGCAAGCTCAGGCGTCCCGATGCCTCCCCTCACAACAGGGATCTCATGCAGGAAATACTGTCCCTCGCTGTCGATAGGGATGATCATATCGCCGTCCGCCAGCAGGGATTCGATAACGGCAAAGGGTGAATGGGCATGGATTACAGCGAGGGCTGAGGTATTCCTGTATATCGCCCTGTGCACGATGCTCTCAGATGAAGCGATTATGTCAAGGCTTGAGGGTCTATCGATATCCACCTCTACGACGCTATTTTCATCTATCTCGTCAAGGGAGACGCCAGTCCTGGTTATGAGCATCCTGCTGCCGGTGCGGATGCTTACGTTCCCGAAATGTGATTCCACAAGCCCGTGGTCTACGAGCTTCTTTCCGAACTTAGCTATCTCCTGCCACATGCTCACATCCTCTTGAATAAAAGCCAGGAGTCCTTTCCTTTGAATTTTGTCTTTATCAGGGCGTAATTTCCTCTCAGTTTTTTTCCCTTCAGCTCAAAGAGCAGCCTGTCGCCTTTCTCCTCTTCCAGCCTGAACTCGCCCCTGTCCCAGATGCGCACTGCGCCTGCGCCGTACATTCCCTCAGGTATCGTGCCTTCAAAATCCGCATACTCCAGAGGGTGGTCCTCTGTCTGGATAGCCAGGCGCTTTACGCCCTCTTTCTCAGGCGGCTCCTTCGGTACAGCCCACGACCGCAGCACTCCGCCCATCTCCAATCGCAGGTCGTAATGCAGGTGCGAGGCATCGTGCTCATGCACGACGAATATATTGCCTGTCTTCTTTTTAAAACCGCCTTCAGGTTCAGGTGATTTAGTAAAATCTCTCATTTTCTTATATTCATCAAGAGGCATATCTCACCCAAAGGTAAACGCAGAGGGGCATATCCGGTTCAAAACGCAGTCCTGGCAGCGCGGTTTCCTGGCTACGCATATCTCTCTTCCATGCCTTATGAGCAGCAGGGAAAAGACACCCCACTCGTTTTTCGGAATTATCTTCATCAGGTCTCTCTCAATCTTATCAGGATTAGTATTCGCTGTGAGACCGAGCCTGGCTGCGACCCTCTTCACATGCGTATCAACAGCTATTCCCTCGTTTTTCCCGAAAGCGTTCCACAGCACTACATTCGCCGTCTTTCTTGCCACTCCGGGAAGGGTAATGAGGTCTTTCATGTTATCAGGCACCTTTCCTCCAAAGTTTTCAACCAGTATCTCG
The DNA here is from genome assembly GCA_026552855.1 of Candidatus Methanoperedens sp. Taxonomy (GTDB): domain Archaea; phylum Halobacteriota; class Methanosarcinia; order Methanosarcinales; family Methanoperedenaceae; genus Methanoperedens. Next base: position 7,799 of record JAPMTX010000060.1, read on the forward strand.
CACATCTTCTTAATGTTCTTTGCCTTGTTTTTATAGAATCCAGTGGAATAGATGTCCTTCTCAAGCTCCTCCAGCGGGGCTTTAACGTAATCCTCAAGCGTCGTGTATTTTTTAAACAGACTTTTTGTGACCCCGTTCACCTGCCTGTCCGTGCTCTGGGCTGAAAGTACAGTCGCGATCAGCAGTTCCAGAGGGTTTGAGAAATTAAGCGCCGTCCTTACGTCAGGGTATTCTTTTTTCAACAGCGCGATGATCTTGGCAACTCTCTCATTTGACATGCACTCTAATTATAAAATGCAATATAATTAAGATTTTGACCAATACATCAAATCATTCAATCGGTACTTTAACCCCTACATGAATAGGGTGCTTGAAGGCGGCTTTGATCGTGAGAAGACCATCATTGAACCTAGCGCTGACTTTTCCGGTATCAACGCTGTGGGCTAAAGAGTAACATGCGCTGTAAACAATATCCTCCTTTGGAGCACGCACGCATAATGCATCCTCGCCCACTTCAAGATCGATATCCTCTTTTTTCACTCCAGGCAGCTCTATCTCAATCTGGTAGTTCTCTTTATCATGGTCCACACATACTTCCGGCGGGACCTCGGTTAATTCAGGTTTGGTTGTTTTAGGCATAAATACTCCCAATGGATAATTTATTTTCAGTGTAATTAAACCTTTTTGCCTGCGTACTGCCGCTCTCTCCGCGCAAGAGCCGTGCCCCTATGGTTATAACGCTCTGAAGGGCGTCTTTTTTCAGATGTCCTGTTTATCATGTGGGCTCTTTTCTGCTTCTAGTCACAAACCCCGTACAATGTACAAGGCCTGTACATATCGTTTTTCCGATGCATGAGATCTTTTTAGCTATTCTATCCATAGATTGTACATTAAAGTTTGTAATCTAAATCTTATTTTCATAATATTTATAAAATGAGCTGTATTTTTTAAAACAGGAGCATGTAACGGCTGAAATATACAATACGCCCTGCCGGGATCTCTCAGGCGCCGTAAACTCCCTGGGTCTGGGGAATGCTCCCGTCAATTCCCTTATTCGCTCGAATGGATAGATCAACCCGCCTGTCCGGGGTGACTGTTTTCATATCCTTGACCGACATACATAAATTTTATAACTGATAAAAATAATAATATACAATAACCGGAGGAAAATTAATGGCAAACAAAACCATGGGTAAAACCGCCACATCTTCGTGGTGGGAAGAGAGAAGCAAAATACTGGCAGAGATAGCCAGACCAGCAAGACCAAAAGCAAAGAAAGTCAAGGCGAAAAAGGCAACGAAAGCGAAAAAGACGAAGAAGATAAAAAAGGTAACCAGGGCGAAGACCAAGGCAAAGAGATCAACGAAGACAAAGAGATCAAGAAGAGCATAGGATTATCATGTATGCACGGGGTCAGCGTTGAAGCATACTGCTACGCGCTAACCAGGAACTGTCAAATCCTCCAGCGGCTCTGGAACCTCAATCCTGAAAGCTCCGTGCATTCAATTCTTTTTTTCTGTACCAGGATTTTGAACATCTCGCCCATCTCCATTACCAGGGTTTTAACCTGCAGCATTTTTTTCATGTAGCCCCTGGGGTCAGATTCCTGGAGCTTTTTAAGATACTCCTCAATACCAAGCCCAAGCAGGAAATGCGCCTGGTCTGTGAAGCCGCAAAGTTCCAGTCCTTCCTTATTGCCCCATCGCTCCAGTGCCGAAAAATTAACATGGGACGTGATATCCTGCTCTCCAATGTGCTCGTATGGATTCTCGTTCGCCGTGTGCCTGTAATAACACATAAGCGTTCCCAAACTCCTGTATTCCTGGTATAATTCAGGGGAGGGATATCCGTAATCTACTGTCAGGACGAATCCCCTTTTGAGCAATGAGCCGATGTCCTGTATCCACCTTACAGCATCAAGGTTTACCTCAGTCCTGAATCCGGGAGGAAGAACAACTCCCAGCTCAACAAAATAGTCCTTAAGCTCATCCGATGCGGGCTTAAGCACCTCAAGAAAGCCGTCCTTATAATCCTCCTTATAATCCACAAAGACTTCCATAAGCTCTTCTCCCATCATGACCAGGTGCACCGGGAACGCGTCCACCAGTTCGTTTGAGAACACGCATCCTGTCATTCCTGATAGCTCCCGGATGGAATTGCACCACCTGATCTCACCGCCCAGACGCTCCCTCTGTCCCTCCTTCATCGCCGGGCTTTTTTCAACGATGCAGTAATCAAGATCTTCGTACAACTCTTTGTTTCTTTTGAGGTACCCAAGAACATCCTGGGATAGCAGCCCTGTGCCAGCCCCCATCTCCACGACCGTGAATTCTTTTTCACCCAGGATGCACCACATCTCCTCAAGCTGCCTGCCCAGCATTTCCCCGAATATGGAGGTTACGTTCGGGCTTGTATAGAAATCCCCTCTTTTCCCTATCCTGTCTTTTTGCGAGGTGTAGTATCCAAGCGCGGGATAATACAGTGCCATCTCCATGAAGTCACGAAATGAAATGGGACCGTTCCGCTGGATTTTCTGGATTATGATTTCAGACAAGAACATATTTTTTATTTTGTTATATTTTCCATGTATGCATTGATTGCAGCAGACGATTTATTAAATTAACAGATCTACGCGTACATACAATCTATCGTTAATTATAGGTTACCCACATAACCTCATAAAACATTTTGCACAACGGGTCTACATAACATCTATTACAACGATATTAAAATATTACAAACCATTTAAAAGTGGACGGATATGCATGGTCTAAAGGGCTGGTATTACTGGACTGATTTTGAGGATTTACCACCAGGTTATATGCAGAGTTATTGAAACATACCGAAGGGTAAATCTTCCCTGCCCATAAAGTTGATTTAGTCATATGCGAGCATTGTGGCTTCGTTATGACGTTCTTTAAAGGAAGGACTATATGGGATTTTGATTAATCCGATTATGCTTGAGAAACTGCAGAGAAAAGCAATTGACAAGACTATACATGAATCTTTTTTATCTCAGTAATTCTGATAAGCCGACGCCGTTACAGATTTTCTTCAAATAAAGAAAAATAAGACCATCATAGCTGTAAAAGAACTGATTAAACTGAGGTGGATACGTTTTGCAATGACCATATCATTACGCAAACTTTACCCGATCCCTAATCAGAATTTGAGGTAAGTACGGTGGACTTCCCCTTTTCCATGACTGACACAAACAAAAAGAGAAGTATGGAGGTGGGAAGTCCATAAACACATCTTTAAAACCATGTATATAAACAGAGTTGTGAAGTGTATGTGATATTTTGATTCGGGGTGAATTTGGGTATAATACGGGGAAAATCATTAATATCACAATTATCATGAATATTAGTGTCGTACATAGAGATGGGATAATGCTACAGACCCCCGAAGAAAGAATAAAACTATTAAAAGCAGGTCTTACCGGTGAAGCAATCGAGAAACTCTACATTGAGCATAACAATTTCAAAATAGTTCGCACTCCACCCATTATTGAGTTGGTTGAGTTTGATTTCCCGCAGAATAAGGAGACGGGCATAAACAGTGACGTAGCAGTTGAGTGTGCTCAATCCTTTCACGCAGAGGGGACGCTTTTTTGTTAATGGATACTATTTTGTGCCACTCGTTACTTTAATTTAATTTCACTATATACTGGGCAGTAGGCTTTTGATAGCCCTACCATAAGTTTGCAGGGAAATTCCTGGCATTGAGTGCAGTATCGAATATTTTTTCCTTCAGCGCAATTAAAAATCAGGCATCTGCTATTTAATTCGTTTTCCTTCTCACAGCCAAGGCACTCCTGGTTAAAGTGCTTGCATACTTCGCAGGCAAGACCACACCTGGCAATGGTAATATACTTTTTTTCCACCATCGTTTTCCTTCCAAGCCGTTTTTAATTCAATTTACATTAATGTTTTAATATTTAAATCTAATGAGCATGCAATTTTCTTCATAAAGTACTTACCAAAACATATTCAATATCACACTTCTTTATTGCATTTTAAATAATGGTACACAGCCTTTGAAATGGCATCTTTAACGGAGGATTCGCCAGTTTTCTTCTTCAATGCAATTACATCTTCTTGCGGAAGCACTGATTGGACGTGTACAAATTTCATTTATTTTATCTTACATTTATCAGATTGACATCGTATTAAGCATGATTCACATGGATTTCACACTTCTAAGTTTCACCGAAGTTTTTGCTTCACCCAACCTTCATACTGCTCTCCAGCCAAAATAAAAATTATGCGCTGGGTCAATACTATGCTTGGCGAGGATTTCTTCTACCACACTCTGTATTTGCATTTTACCATCATTCCTGGACATACCCAGCACCTTCCCAACCTCTACGAGTTTATTTGTTAACTCTATATCCTCGATGCTTGGTGTGGGCAGGTCTCATAATTATAAGCGACTTCTCTAATTTCAAGCGACTTGACCTTCACCATATACGACACGGTGGGCGTAACCGGATAAATATTTTTGCCGTAACGCATTTAGAATTATTATGAGGTTGGCAATAAAAGAGGCTTATATGGTGGAGGGAATTATAGAGGGTTTGACAGCCAACCTCAATAACAAAATCAAATTACTTGGATGATAATAGTTTTTTCGACCGCTATCAATTAATGAGAATGCTTGTGCAAGTGCGTCCACTAATCCAGCATTACAAGACCAGGCAAAATCAATAATCCTATTAGAATTTTAGCTTGTGGATTGCCAGAACAAAATCGAAAAACTTATTAGTCGGAATAATATCCTTGCATCTGTTTGAATTATTGAGGAACCAAAAAAGTTTATTGAATCGAACATTATTGGATAGGATAGGAAATGGTTCCTCTAAAATATTAAGTGTGACTTAGTACTTAAAGCGATTTTCCAAGATTATACCCAAATTATTACCAGAATTAACATTTAACCTTAAACTGCATCGAATTGCCTGTGAACAGTTATCCATCTTCCATTTTATTCCTCTATGGGTCTTAGCAGAATTATGTTATTACCTCTTAATACCACAGAACCAAGAGAGCGCAATTTTACTCCATCTGCAAGCTCAAAAGTATCTACAAGGTGCAAATTCAAATTATCATCCACGCTCTCAAGCCTGCCTTCAAGAGTATTTTTATTGGGGAACATTTGATCTTCGACTGGATAGGGTTTAACTTAAATGATTTTATAAATTGGGTTAGCTGTGCACGATAGCGATTTGGTAGATACTTCAACTCTGGTATGAAATCCTGTAAATCTTCCCCGCATTATCGTCGCTCACGAACAGCGAGCCGTCATCAGCAGCTATTATATCCACAGGTCTGCCCAGGACATTTGTTCCCTGAAGCCACCCGGTTGCAAAATCCTTCACCGTAAAATCGCTCATGTTTATGCTAACGATCTTGTATCCTGTCGGAACCTTGCGGTTCCATGAACCGTGGAAAGCCACGAACAGGTCGCCCCTGTATTCCTGCGGGAAGCTCCCGCCGTAGTAGAACGCAAGCCCCAGGGGCGCAGAGTGAGCCTGGAGATCTATGAGGCTTTGCGTCTCAAAAGGTTCCATGCAGGGGTTGCGTACGTAAACGTTCTTATCGAAATCCGTATCGTGGATGTTCTTGCCGTAGCATATGGGCCAGCCGTAGTTCCTGCCTTCCTCGACCAGGTTTATCTCGTCAGGCGGTAGATCGTCCCCGAGCCAGTCCCTGCCGTTATCGGTAGCGTACATCTTACCAGTCACAGGGTGGAACACGAAGCCGACCGCGTTCCTCATGCCTTTTGCAAAGACACTGCACTCCTTCCCGTCGGGGGTACATTTTGTAATAGCCGCCCTCCGCTCATCCTGCTCAATGCAGACGTTGCAGGAAGAGCCTATACTGAGGTACATACTGTCGTTATGGAGCTTCACTGTCCTTGTAAAGTGACCGCCAGTTGGCAGGTTATCGATAAGAATCTCCAGGGTGCCGTTATCCGCTATTAAATCATTATTGTCGTCCTTTACCCGTATCACCCTGTTCTCCTCAGCGATATAGAACCAGCCGTTATAAAAATCGATCCCGTGGGGATTATTGAGCTTATCGATAAAAGTTATTGCCTCATCGGCTTTTTTATCGCGGTTGCGGTCGGGGAGTGCAACAACTTTTCCCCTGTTAGGTACACTGACGAACAGAATATTGTCTTTAAGCAGCATCATCCTAGGTCCGGGATTCGGACCCGGGTACGACACTGCGCTCCCATCAAGATCACCTGCGAAAACATCTATCCTGAACCCCTGCGGCAGGTTGATATTATCCAGGGAACCAGATTTCACGGAAGGGCGCAGACCCAGAAATATGAACGCTGCGGCTATAACAGCTATTGCAAATATTGCAACGAATACCCAAGCAGTTCTCTTGCTCATAGTCACTCACCTACGGCGGCAGATAATAGGCTGCTGCCGCCACCATAGCACCTATAACCGCCGAGTATATAAT
>JAPMTX010000001.1 GCA_026552855.1 Candidatus Methanoperedens sp.
TACACCATATCCTCGCCTGTAAGCGCGCCTGTATGTGAGGCTGCAGCCTTTGCACTTTCAGCGAACCTCCCGGATTTTATGACTATCACAGGTTTTGTCCTTGCAAAGTGCCGCGCCGCACTTATGAATTTCCTGGCGCTGGTTATCCCCTCGATGTACATCAGGATGCTCGTAGTCTTCGGGTCAGTGCCAAAATAGTCTATGAGGTCGCCGAAATCCACATCGATCATTGAGCCCACTGAAACAAAATTGCTAAAGCCTATGTTCTCGTGCGTGGCTATGTCCAGAATAGCCGAACCCAGTGCTCCGCTCTGGGAAATGAACGCGATGTTGCCGGCTTTTGGCATTTTGGGTATAAAGGTCGCATTGAGATTGATGTCGGGATGGATGATGCCCAGGCAGTTGGGTCCTATTATCTGGAGATTGTATCTTTTCTTTATCTCAAGTATCCTGTCCTCAAGCGCTTTTCCTTTCGGTCCTATCTCCTTGAACCCGGCTGAGATTATGATTATACCTCTTATATCAGCCTTCCCGCACTGCTCCACGATATCAGGAACTGTTTTAGCGGGTGTGGCGATTATAGCAAGATCAACGGTCTCTGGGAGCTGTTCCACGGTCGGATAGGCTTTTATGCCCAGTACCTCAGGTTTATGAATGTTTACCGGGTAAACTTTCCCCTTATATCCGAGTTCGGTGAGGTTTTTCATCAGTATATAGCCTACAGAGCCCGGATCATCGCTGGCTCCAACTACTGCTATGCTTTTTGGATTGAAAATCCTGTCAAGGCTTAACATGACCACGGCACAACCTCCCTTATGTGGGGTATGAGCACCTACCAAAATAAAACTTGCGTCTTTGGATGGGCTCCGGAAGACGCGAAGCTATATATAATAACAGAGAGAGATTCTATCTATGGGAGTTTAATAAAAACTTAATCCAAAGGGGGTAGCATAATATGGTTCTGTTTGAGACTCTGTCTTTCGTAATAGGGATAATCTACGGCTACGCAAACCCGGGCAGGGAAGACCGCAGCAGGCTGCTCAGAAACGGATTGCTGATCGGCATAGTGCTGGGGCTCATATTTGCAGGGCTGGGGCTGCTGATGGGCTCAGGGCTTTTGATAATCAGCGGTGTGGGAATATTTATTGAAGTAATAATCCTGACAGTGCTCTTTATCATAGGTACCTGGATCGGGGACTGGCTGGAGAGGAGAAGCAAAGTAGTAAGAGTGACGCCTGCCAGATGAGCAGGCGCTTTCACCCTTATTGCACTGCTCCTGGAACAAAATCGAAAAGGTTAAGGATAGCAAAAATGAACTTCAAGCCATGAGTCGGCTCTGGGAGTGCAAGAATGCGGTTTCTCCGGTCACAGGCACGATCCTGCTTGTTGGTATGACCGTTATTATGGTATCGATCGTCGCACTGTCGGTTTTTGCTTTTGGTGCATTTGAGCATGAGATTGCGCCTGTGGCTAACATCATGGCTGTAGAGGCTAGCGGGGATATAGACAAGAAACTATATGAAAATAAAATAGTGCTTGTACACAAAGGTGGCGATAGTCTCTTTGAGAACAACACCGAGATCATTATTACAGGAAAAGGGTATGTGTATACGGGAAGCGATCCACAGCCTGCATCTGCCCAGGATATACGGATTGTTTACAGGGACCTGTTTGGGAACAATTACGGCGGAGAGCACGGGAATAACCTTGGCGAGATCGTTGAGGGCACCACATGGGATGTAGGTGAACAGATAGAACTCTACGGGAAAGACGGGAGAAACATAGGCTTGATAATGGAACAGGGCAACAGTGTCGATAGTAAATGGAAGCTGCAGGCAGGTTCTACAGCATCTGTCGCTATAATACACCGCCCTACGAACCAGATAATAGCGGTCTCAAGAGTTACAGTTAAGAATCCCTGAACTCAGGTCCTGACAGTATTCTCGCTTCCGCACTGCGGGCAGGGTATGGGTATGAAATTGGGGTCAGCCTCGAACACAAAGCCGCAAACGCCGCACCTGAAGTATACGGCAGTCTGGTCTATCTCTTCCATGTATATTATATATTACCGTAACTTAAAATAAATTTTTCGCCGTCCAAAAAAACGCTGGGGTTTTTGATGATGCCGTCCAGGTGGATGCCGGCGACCACGTCTCCGCCAAAGGCGCTGTTATCGCCAAGAGCGATATGCACCGTACCCCCGACCTTCTCGTCCTCAAGCACATTCCCGATAAGCCGCGCATTAGGATTTATGCCGATACCGAGTTCGGCGATATTGTGCGCTTTCTCTCCCACTTTATCGAGCATGGCGTGCAGCTTCTTTGCATATTTTCCCTTTATATCTTCCACATACCTATCCCTCACTGTGAACTCAAGAGGGGAATCAAGGAGCCCGAGCCCGCTCATTGAGCCGTCTACCACGAAAACGCCGTTCGCATCCTTCGGGGCTATGTACAGCTCACCTGCAGGCAGGTTGCTGCTGCATCCGGGTTCCTGGCAGAGACCTGTATCCATCATCCATACGCATCCCTCAAGGTCGAATACAATATCAGTGCCAGATTCAGTGGTAACCCTGACCTCGCGGGCGCTGCCAAGCTTTTTGATTAAACCTGCTGCAATGTCATTGATCGTATTGCAGTCCGCCGTTATCCCGCCTGATCTCATCATCTCCTCTGTTATGCCTGGCATGGACGCAACCCTTGCGCCCGCCTCACATGCCTTTATCCTTGCCTGGGTATGGGTCAGTGAGAACGTGGTCGGGATAATGACCACATCGGCGTTTTTCATCGCTTCAGCTACTGCCAAGGGAGGCTCCTCCCCGTGGCGCGTCCTTGGAAGCATAGTCATCACCATGACCTCGCATCCCAGGTCGCGCGCAGCCCCGAACAGGCTTTCGCCGATAGACTTCGGC
>JAPMTX010000002.1 GCA_026552855.1 Candidatus Methanoperedens sp.
CATAGCCCTACAGATGACCGTGATCCAGGAATTCACGGCTGCTGCACAGCTTGAGCCTGACGAATCCCTGAGGGATACTTACGATTACATGCTCCTTGACCATCTTACCCAGATGAGGATACTCTCGGACACCGCAGCAAACCAGGGAGCAAAAGTCGAGGATATCACCAAAGGAAGCCTCAGGATTATGGAGGGCAGACCTTTTGAGAAGCAGTTCGTACCGACCGAGGCTCTGCTCAGGCAGCCGCTGGATAAGAACACGGCAGATATCATAAGCTTTGTCAACGCACATACCATACTTGCGAATGAGGCGCAGCTTCGGAACGACTTCCAGACGTTTAGGAAAACGCTGCCGGCGCAGGATGTGCGCAGGCTCCTTAACATGGTATCCGCCGTCGAGAACCTGCACATCATAATGCTTGAATCACTGATGGATCCGGCGTTTACTCAGCTTGAAACCGCGATGATAAACGAACTGGCTGAGATAAAGAACCACAACACAGGAATGCAGTATGCCAGGCATAAGGATGTGAGGTCGGTCCACGAGTACGCTTTGAAAGAGGATGAGCTGCACCTGAGCTGGCTTCAGGAAGCATACAGCGGCTGTGGTCCTGCGGAAAGGTTCCAGCCTGAGGACAGGCTCTTTGCCCAGCCGCCGATGTCAGCCAAGAAATATATCGACCATCTGATCGACAGGGTGCACCAGGCTATATGAACAGTTGGAGAGCTGATTCTGAACAATTTATCGTCTGTTTTTAGTTACCCGGACAGCAGGCAGAAACAACCCGGATAGGCATTGCATATGCCTGTTTTATTTAGTCTTAAGCCAATAGATAATTAATGACTGCTGCATGGGAGAAAGGGCAGGAGTGTACAGAGAGAATGGAGAACGCAGCATCCATGAAATAGCAGGGGGTGGTGGGCATGGACTATCCGTTCGTAAGCGTTCTACTGGCTACATTCAACAGGAAGGAATGGCTCAGGGAGTGCCTGGTATCGTTATCTGACCAGAATTATCCAAAGGATAGGTTCGAGGTCATAGTGATTAACGACGGTTCTACCGACGGCACCGAAGAAGTTCTTGAGGAACATAAGAGACGGGCACCGCATGCTTTCAGGTGGTATTCTCAGGAGAACAGGGGCAAAGCCGCAGCCATAAACCTGGGCATTGGAAAAACCAGAGGGGAGATCATTTGTTTCACTGATGATGATTGCATAGCTGACAGGAACTGGATAAGAAGCTTATTAAAAGAGTTCAGTGATGAACGGGTCGGAGGCGCAGGAGGACAGATAATTGCATACAGACCAAAGAATCATGTGGAGAGGTATGGGGTTTTCTTCGATCAGGAGGGGAGCATTTCCCTGGCGACAGGTAACGCTGCGTACAGGGCGGATATCATCAAAGCTGTAGGCGGTTTTGATACGAGGCTGATAGGGCTTGAGGACATAGATTTCGGAGTAAGGGTGAGGGGCAGGGGCTATAAGCTGAAATACGCACCCGGAGCTATTGTATATCACAGGAACTACAACTCACTGGGGAAGCTGGTCAGAAGGAAATATCTTGAAGGGAAACAGCTCTACAACCTGGGCACGAAATATAAGCATTATTTCAATGCAAGAAAATTAATGGTTAAATTTTCACTGGGAGCAGTAAGAAGAATACTTTTTCCCGATCTGTACGCCATCCTGAGGAGCGGGAATAAAGAGAAATATATTCTGGTGAGGCTCTTTGAGGCTGTCATTTTAGTATCAACGTTACTGGGCTTAATTGCAGGAGCAGCGCATAAGGAAATTTATTGTTACAGGGGAGATAAGGTCTTAGATAGGTACGATTTTGAATTCGAGTAGCTTCTCATTCGCCGGGTAATTTTTAAACAGATAGGACAAATGAATAGATAGGGAGACTAACTCGCCCATGAGAGTTTCTACTCTCAAATTTTATGAAAACTTTAAAGATATTGTAATGTTTTAGCCGTATTGTAATATTACAAACCGTATAATATATATATTGTGCCCTCCTTAGGAACGACAGGTGGTATGTAGAGTTAAGTAGATTGAGGAGAAAAACGCAAACATCCCTGTGTTTATAATTATGCCAGATATTTTAAGCATTATTTCATCATCAGATAAAAGAAAAAAAATTCTTCTGCTGCTGCAGGACGGGCCTAAAACACTGGAAGATTTCAGGCGTACCTTAACTTTCACACCTACAGGAATGCTTCCTCAGATCAGGATGCTTGAAGAACGAAATTTAGTGAAACAAGATGGTAGACAGTATGCACTTACTGAGATCGGGCAGGTTGTAGCAAAGCATCTGGAATCTTTAGTAAAAACGGTAGAAGCTATTGAACAACATGAAGAATTCTGGCGGGAGCATGATATTGGAGATATTCCATCCCATTTGCTCATGAGAATTAATGAGCTTCATGATACCCAGATAATCGAGAGCAGTACTGAAGAACTTTTTGAGCCTAATAAAGAATCCCTTGAAAATATTTTAAACTCTAAGAAGATCATGGGGATATCCCCAATAGTCCATCCAGTTTATCCTGAGTTCTATTTACAACTGCTTGAGAGAGGAACCGAGGTTTCCCTGATTTTGACAAGGAAAGCATTTGATAAACTCGAAAAGGAATACAACGACAAGCTTGTGCGCGGGTTGAGTTTTAAAAATGGGAGCCTTTATATTTTAGATGAGGACATCAATATCGTATGTATTGCAACAGACATCTTTTTTTCTATTTCCCTTTTCTTTAAAAACGGGGTTTTTGATTCCAAGCAGGATTTAATTTGACTTTGTCAGATTAGCTCTCAGCGCACAAGAATTCTTCGCTGGCTCTCAAAACTATTTTTCAGATTAATGCAATATCATCATTGGGAGCATTCGTCATGAATTTTTTTTAACTTG
>JAPMTX010000061.1 GCA_026552855.1 Candidatus Methanoperedens sp.
TAACTCATTTCGTACTGCGAACTTACAAGGAAGACGGAGATGTTTTGTTTGAAAAAGAACGCTCAGAACGCCTTGCTGTATCCCCGTGATTGTATGCCAGAGAAATTCGTGGCTGCAAAGGTAAAAAGCATTCCCCCCTCAGGGATACGGAAATTCTTCGATCTCGTGCTTGAGATGGACGGCGTGATATCGCTCGGTGTGGGAGAGCCGGATTTCGTAACGCCCTGGCATATCCGCGAGGCGTGCATATACTCACTTGAGAAGGGGTTCACCTCGTATACTTCCAATTTCGGGCTTCTTGAGTTGAGGGAATTGATCTCGAGATGCTTCAGGAAAGATTATGATGTGGAATATGATCCCAGGAGCGAGATACTTGTCACAACGGGCGTGAGCGAAGCCGCAGACCTGGCGTTCCGGGCGCTAATAAATCCGGGGGATGAGGTCATAGTACCTGAGCCCTGCTACGTTTCCTACAAGCCCAGCGTGTCTCTGGCTGGCGGTGAACCCGTACCTGTGCCCACGTACCAGGAGAACGAGTTCAGGGTGACTGCGGAACAGATAGAGAAAAGCGTCACGAAAAAGACCAAAGCCCTAGTTCTCAGTTATCCCAACAATCCCACGGGCGCTATCATGAGGCGACGCGACCTTGAGGAAATTGCCGACGTGGTCAGCGAACATGACCTTGCCGTTATCTCTGACGAAGTGTACTGCAAACTGACATACGATGGCGCCCATACCTGCTTCTCATCACTACCCGGGATGAGGGACAGGAGCATTATCTTAAACGGCTTCTCAAAATCGCATGCCATGACAGGGCTGCGCCTGGGCTATGCTGCGGGAAGCGAAGAACTCATAGGCGCCATGACAAAGATACACCAGTACTCCATGCTCTGCGCACCCATTACGGCGCAGATGGGAGCGATAGAGGCACTGAAGAACGGCGACGGCGAGATGAAAAAGATGGCGAGAGAATACGACCGCAGGCGCCGCTTTATCGTAAGCGGTCTTAACAAGATGGGGCTTGAGTGCTTTGAGCCCAAGGGCGCGTTCTACGCTTTCCCCAGCATCAGAAGTACAGGATTGACCTCGGAAGAATTCGCGGGCAGGCTCCTGAAAGAGCAGAAAGTGGCTGTCGTGCCAGGCAGCGTGTTCGGGGACTGCGGCGAAGGGTACCTGCGCTGCTCCTATGCGACATCATATGAGGAACTGGTGGAGGCGCTGGCGCGCATTGGTGAGTTCATCAGGAAGCTTTAACTTATAGTAACTAACCGTGAATTATACCATTACAGGATGCCCAGAAACTACATAAACAACGAACTAATACTAACTCGTACGAACTCTGAATGACTTGAGTTCGTATCAGTTCGTACGAATTCGTTGTTAATCTACGTCTTATTGTTCTTTTTCATTGTAATCTATGAATGAAACTTATGGCTGGCTTTGAAATGAGTTGTTTATATGCCGCGACTAATCACGCAAGCTAAAGCTAGACTTTAAGGCTAATTACTATAATTAAAAATTTGAGTGAGGAGAGTAAGCCCCTTTATGTTTAGCGCAAGGGCAATGCCCTTTTAGCGCTCATGCGGCATTCAGCTTCGCGCCGTACTCGGACAGGTCTGGACTGCCCTTCTGTCCTGTTTCGGCTTGCACCCGCGGGGATTCGCCGTTCCATCCGCATACGCATGACCTCGCCCTTTCGGGCTCATCGCATTTCTGCGCTGCGGTATCGTTTCTGTTCCAGAGCCAGGATTCTCACCCTACGCACTTGAATGCGTCCGCGGTCCAGAAGGTGAGGGGACTTTCCTCAGCAGCATTCCTGCCACCGGCAGCCGCCCTTCCTCTCTCAAACCATCATATAACGTATCACCTCTTATATTTTACCGATAACTTGATAATTAAAACCGCATTTAAGGAAATCAAGGTGCAAATATAATGAAAAGAGACCTGATGGATATCCTGTGCTGCCCGATGTGCAAGGGCGACCTCGTACTTGAGATCACTGAAGAGAATGAAAAAGAGATCGTGAAAGGAACGCTGTACTGCGGAAAATGCAAGGAGTATTATCCTATAGATGACGGCATACCCAATATGCTGCCGCCGGATTTAAGGGAATAAATCCACCAGGTATGGCAGAACAGGCAATACAATCACTCTTTCCCCCCAAAGTAGTTGAAGGCTATGAGGGATGCTGAGACCACTGCCACGGCAATACCAAAAAATAATGTCCCCTGCGGGTCTTTCCATTCTACAAGATGCTCCAGGAATATGATGCCCATTACGAGGATGATAACGCTGCCCAGCTTCACCTTAAGATCGTGAAGGTTCCTTATTATAAGCCACTCTGGAAGCGATATGTTATCTATGAAAAGTTCATACATGCCCATTGCAAAGATAAAAAGGACAATGGCTATAAGGAATATATCCATAAGCTCTATGAGAGCGATCATATCCAGTGGATCCCTCCCGTAACTCATGACAAAGCTGAATATAATGACTAATGTCTTTATCATCCCCCACAAAAATCCAGCAGCAGATGCCAGTAGTGAGGAGGCTACAGCGATCAGGATTAAACTTTTGCTTTTTTCAATTAAGTTCTTAACCAAATGACCGAGATAATATATTGATATCCTATCGTTTTTCATTGTTATCCTGCACTGTAATTCTACGATGTATTATTTGAGTATTCAAATTATATAGTATTTACTAATGATAGATCATATCCGGGTCAAAAAAGTAAAATTTATTTTAAAGTTTCCCCATCTTTTTCAGAAGCTCGGCGTTCAGCACGCTTGCGCCAGCCGCGCCCCTTATGGTGTTGTGCCCCATGCAGATGTAGCGTATCCCCGGGCGTATGCGTCCCACTGACACTGCCATCCCTCCGCCCAGGTTCCTGTCCATGCGCGGCTGGGGTCTGTCTTTCTCTTCCTTCACCTCAATTACCGGGTCAGGCTCGGTCGGCAGATCCGAAAGTCCGGGGTCAAAATCCAGGAAAGACTGTTTAACTTCTTCTGTCGATGGGTTATCAGCCATCTCCACCCAGACTGCTTCGGTGTGCCCGTCCATTACCATGACGCGGTTGCAGCTTGCGCTCACAGCAAACGGTGCATCGACGATCTCGCTCCCGTTAAATTCCCCGAGGAGCTTCTTTGTCTCGGTCTCTACTTTCTCTTCCTCTTTTTCTATGTACGGGATGACGTTATCAAGGATCGCCATCGAAGCCACGCCGTCATAACCTGCGCCTGAGATAGCCTGCATGGAAGCGAGATATATCTTCTCGATACCGAACTTCATGAGCGGCTTCAGGGTAACGGTCATCATTATGGTCGTGCAGTTGGGATTCGTTACAACGTAGCCGTCCCACTTGCGCCTGTCCTGCTGGACGTCGATAAGACCGAGGTGCTCGGAGTTCACTTCAGGAATGACGAGCGGGATATCCCTGACCATACGCAGGGCGCTGGCATTGCTTGCAACAGCAAAACCCGCTTTTGCGAAATCAGGCTCCACTGTCTTTGCAAGGTCGGCAGGAAGGGCTGAGAAGACGATATCAGCATCGACTTTCTTCGGATCAACGGGCACTACGGTCATATCAGCAACGTCTTCCGGCATCTTGCTCTCAAGCCTCCAGCTCGCTGCTTCGCCGTATTTCTTGCCCGCGCTCCTGTCAGAGGCTGCAAGAGATGTCAGTTCAAACCACGGGTGTTTGCTTAACATCTCAATGAATCTCTGACCTACGTTGCCTGTTGCGCCCAGTACTCCTGCCCTTATTTTTGCCATAGCGATCCTTATCGGATATCTTGCTGCTTATTCCATCTTGATTGCACTGTTCGGGCATGCATCCACGCATGTACCGCATTCAGTGCACTCATCTTCGTCTACTTTTGCCTTCTCGTTCTTCAGTTCTATCGCTGTTGCTGGGCATTCGTCTACGCAAACTCCACATCCGGTACATTCTTCAGTGTTTACTTTTGCTGGCATTTGTTGTCACCTTTGCCCTACCCATTGAATAAGTAAAATATAAAAGTAACGGTTTATAGCCGCTCAGCCGCCAGCCAAGAGACTTTGACATATCCTTTCACCAGGTATCCTTTTATAAATATGGATAATTTTCGATGGTAATACCACTGTAGATGCGCGAAATTTAAATATACACTACAGCATTTCAGGGGCCTATGTTATCTCACAGGGTAGACCATTTCGTTGAATCCGTCATCCGCGACATGACGCGGCTCTCCTTAAAACACGGCGCGATCAACCTGGCTCAGGGATTCCCGGATTTTCCCGCGCCTCTGGAGTTAAAGCGCGCCGCAGCCTCTGCGATCATGGAGGACTACAACCAGTATTCCATCACATGGGGCGCAAAAGACCTGCGGGAGGAGATCTCAAGGAAAGCCAGAGAGTATAATCATATCGAGGCTGATCCCGAGAACGAGATCACAGTAACATGCGGCTCTACCGAAGCTATGATGGCTTCTATGCTGGCTCTGATAAATGAGGGCGATGAAGTCGTAATATTCGAGCCATTCTATGAGAACTATGGTCCTGATTCGGCTGTTTCAGGTGCAGTCCCCCGGTTCGTTCCTCTGGGCGAGGATAATCGCATCGATGAAGACGCCCTTACCTGCGCCTTTAACAAAAAAACGCGCGTGCTCATCCTGAACACCCCGAACAACCCATCTGGAAAGGTTTTCACAAAGGATGAATTGAAGTTGATCGCGGATCTGTGTGCATACCACGATGTTATCGCGGTGACGGATGAGATCTATGAGTATATACTGTACGACGATAAAAAGCACATTAGCATCGGGTCGCTGGATGAAATGAAGGACAGGACGATAACAATAAGCGGCTTCTCAAAAACGTACAGCGTCACAGGATGGAGGATCGGGTACGCGCTGGCAGAAAAGACCCTGACCTCTGCAATACGTAAAGTTCATGATTTCCTCACCGTTGGCGCGCCTGCGCCGCTCCAGCATGCGTGCGTGACAGCCCTGAGGTTCCCGGATTCGTACTATGAAGAGCTTGTACGGATGTACGACGGGAAAAGAAAGCTGCTCTATGGTGCTTTAATAAATGCCGGGTTCAAATGCTGCATGCCTGAGGGAGCATACTACATACTTGCGGATATACCAGAAAGTGCGGGGATGGACGACATGGCTTTTGCGAAATACATGGTCAGCGAGGTAGGGGTGGCGGCTGTGCCAGGGAGCAGTTTCTATAAGAGCGAGGCGGGAAAGCATAAGCTTCGCTTCACGTTCTCAAAGAGGGATGAGACGTTAATGGAGGCGGCGCGGCGGCTTGAAGGTTTAAATATTTAAACATAGAAGTCAAGTAACACAAAAATGAAACTCATCATCATCGACTACGGACTCGGAAACCTCCGCAGCATCGAAAAAGCACTTCAATACGTAGGCGCAGACGTTGAAATCTCAAACGACCCCTCATCAATCGACCGCGCCGATGCCCTGGTACTTCCCGGCGTAGGGGCATTTCGCGATGCAATGATGCATTTTGCCACGCTTGAGCGCGTAGTGAAAGACGCAGTTGATGAGGGAAAACCTCTTCTGGGGATATGCCTCGGCATGCAGATGCTCGCCTCGGAGAGCGAGGAAGGGGGATTGCATAAGGGCATAGATATCATCCCGGGAAGGGTGATACGCTTCCCGGCCTCTGAATTGAAAGTCCCTCACATGGGCTGGAACTCGCTTATTATTAAAAAGAATATCCCTCTGCTGGGAGAAGTAGAGAATGGCTCATTTATGTATTTCGTGCATTCATATTACGTAGATACTGATACAGAGCATGAGATTGCAACATGCGATTACGGAAAAGAGTTCCCGGCAATAATCAGCAACGAAGCAGGAAATGTCGTGGGTACGCAGTTCCACCCTGAAAAAAGCGGTACTGTCGGACTTCGGATGCTCCGGAATTTCGTGGAGAGCTATGGACCTTGAGGGCTACGCCAGGCGCGGCTTGCGGCGCGGTGACAAGGACCTCAAGGAGAAGCTGGCTGAACGAATTCTTGAGATAAAGAATATATCGCGAAAGCATGCGCTGGAGATTGCAAACGCGGTCATCGTGGAAGCAAAAGCCACAATGAACCTGAAAGGCGATATCCTCCAGCCTGTAACCTCGGGCGTAACGATGGGCGAGTTTGGCGTGGGCTCGCGCGGCACAGGGGATTTCTATACCCACGAAAAAATAGCTGAAGTGATAGGTAAAACCTCAGCAGTTGTGGATTCCTCGCATCTTGACGATTCAGGTGTAGTGCGCGCGGGCGGCAGATATATTGTGGTCACGATCGACGGCATGCACTCCCGCCTCTCGGATTTCCCTTTCCTTGCAGGCTTCCATGTCGCGCGCGCGGCTCTGCGGGATGTGTACGTCATGGGCGCGCGCCCTGTTGCGCTTCTTTCAGATATCCATGTGGCAGACGATGGCGACGTTGCAAAGATATTCGACCACATCGCAGGCATCACGACAGTGTCTGAGCTCACGGGCATACCCCTTGTGACGGGCAGTACGCTCAGGATAGGGGGGGATATGGTCATAGGGGAGAGGATGACGGGCGGAGTGGGCGCGGTGGGCGTAGCCGAGAACCTCACATCGCGCATCCAGGCAAAACCCGGGGATGTTATACTTATGACAGAAGGGGCGGGCGGAGGGACGGTCTCAACTACCGCGCTCTATTACGGGATGCATGATATTGTAGATGAGACCATAAACCTCAAGTTCATCGACGCCTGCGAAGCGTTATTTGAAGCCGGGCTGGTCGGGAAAATCCATGCGATGACGGATGTGACCAACGGCGGGGTGCGCGGGGATGCTAAAGAGATATCAAGGACTGCGCGCGCAAAACTTGTTTTCGAGGAGGAGAAGCTGCGCGCGCTTGTGAACAGGAAGGTGCTCGGGATGCTTGATGAGCTTGAGATCGATTACCTGGGCGTTTCTCTTGATGCCCTTCTGATAATAGCGCCGCCTGAGCATGCGGATAATATCCTGGAATGCGTGCGGGAAAAGGGCGTGGCTATCGACGTTGTAGGGAAAGTGGTGGAGGGTGAAGGCGCAGAGCTGGTAATTGACGGAGAAGCTTGCGACTTTACGCCGCGCTTCAGGGAATCAGCATATACGCCGATCAAGAAGCTTGTCGGGGAGAAGATGCCGAAGAATTTTGAGGTGATGAGAAAGGCTGTGGACAGGGCTGCGGAGCAGGCTGTTGAGAAAAAGAGACGGGTGGTTGGAAGGTTAAAGGGCAAATAGGTCTCTGTTTTTTAGAATTGTTGTGTTCACCGAAAATACTTATCTACCTGCAGAATTAAATACTGGCTTCATGGCAGAAACGATCATCAGCCCGATTACTTCAGATGGTAAAGTAACAATCCCCAGGGAGCTAATAGAAAAATTCAATCTAAAAGACTACGTGGAAATTGAAGAAACACACTGCAACAAAGGGATCTTGATAAAAAGGCGTTCGGAAGATTAACTAAATCGAAAAACTAAGTATAGCCAGCATTTCCAGGCTTTACAAAATCAGGAGTTGCTTTTAGCCTATATACCCCAGATCCTCTTCTTTTCTCTTCTTTTCCTGGATATCTTTCAGATACTTCTTAAAACC
This sequence comes from Candidatus Methanoperedens sp., assembly GCA_026552855.1. Taxonomy (GTDB): domain Archaea; phylum Halobacteriota; class Methanosarcinia; order Methanosarcinales; family Methanoperedenaceae; genus Methanoperedens. Next base: position 7,613 of record JAPMTX010000061.1, read on the forward strand.
TTCATCGAATTTTTTTGCTTCAATCTCGATCCTGCCCAGATCAATGTTAATACCAAGCAGCTCGGAGACCTTTTTTATTCCTGCATGGCATGCCTTTATATCCAGCGCCTCAGGAAAGGCAGTCTCACTGAGCAGGGCTATTCCTTTTATTCCTTTTCGAAGCGCATATTCGATCACAAGACCGTTGACCCCGCTTATTCTGAGGCTGCCGTCTGCTATCTTCGTTCCCTTGCTCTCTAAAAACCGCAGAAGTTCAGGAGAGGTCGCAAGCCCGAATACCTCCGGCTCCTCAACATACTTCTGTACATGGGTTGCAATTACGGTATAAATAGTATCAACTCCGCAGAGCTTCGCAGCCTCGGCTATTTTCTCAGCGAGTTCATTATCCTTTGTGATAGAGCCGAACTGGATATCACCTGAGAACAATACGAGATTTTCTTTCTGGGAGTAGTAGAACTGAAAAGGGCTAATATCCCTGTCAATCGGTACTACCACGCCCTTTTCAAAAAATGCCATTGATGGTGAAAGATAAGGCATCGGGATATCCGCGAACAATTCAGGCTTCAGGGACTCCATAAAATAATTAACAGTAGTTCTGGCAACCATACCCATGCCTGGAAGACCCACTAACATACGGGGGTTTGCCATTTCTGGTTTATTTAAAAATCTTAATTCCATGTCTTTTCCTGTTCTCTTGTTTCAAAAGCTTATTTTTATGTCATCAATATCTTATGTTATATAACTGTTCCATCCAATCCATCAGCCTGAAGATTACCGCTGAACCTCAATTCTTGCTTAAGGAATATGTGACCATCTTCCTGTCCAGTCTCATATCCGCAGGGTCATCTTCCACATCAAAATGCGGGATGCCGTATTCATCGTTCATTTCCGAAACAATGGTCTCAAAGTCCGCTCCTTTCATCAGTTCATTGATAAGCACTGCCACAGGTCCTACTATCCTGTAATCGCAAAACCATTTATGGAGGATAAGATCTACGCCATCGCCCACATAATCGCGCAATACATCCTTATAATACATCTCGCTCTTGCAGCAGTCAAGGTAGAACAACTGGTACGGTTTTCTGCGCGGGTGGTCATATCCCCCCTTCATGGCATCGGTAAAATAGCTGACGTCGTCGCTCAGGCTGAGATGCCTGCCGTATCCTGCATGTGTTTTCAAATATATGAGATCCTCATGCGTAAGGGTTTCGCGCCATAATTCCCGCAGGTCGCCGCTGTAATTTCGCCCCAAGACAAGCCGTATACGCGCCCTTATGCTGCTGCCATTGAAACTGAATATTTTCCGGTATTCCTCCACACCTCGCTCGCTGTCGGTCATCTGGAGACCTATCGATCTCAGTTTTCTCCTTGCCAGGAGGTAAACCTCATAATCAAAACCCGCGCCCAGCGGGTCAGGTCCTATAATAAGCGTTCCGTTGAATATACCTTCGCTGAACAGCATGTCGTATCGTGGGGCTGTGCGGATTATCGGGGGCATGGATCGTTTTGCTATTTTGATATTGATGGGATGTTTATAAATACTTCGATGTAGCCCTGATTGTTTTTCCGGCGCGTCTCAAAAATGAATCTTGATAATCTCCGAATCCCAAACCCTCATATGTCGGCATTTATGTCCAGGTGGGTTGGTGGATATATTAACATACTATCAGTATCTAAGTAATACTGATAGTTATTGACTGACTTTCATAAGGCTCCCATAAAATACAGAATACATGCTTCCAATTGATTAAAAGAACGTTTCCAGATGAAAACTGATGAAGTACGGCATTACTTGAAGACAGGCAAACATATAAAAAAGTGCTGTAAAGATGGGGAGATAGGGATCATTCAGAGTGAAATTGGAGATGCAAGGATACACTTCGTTTACACCGTTAGAAGCGGGACGATTTATATATTGACAATAGAGGAATAAGATATGACAAAATGCCCCTTATGCGAAACAGAAATGAGAAAAGAACGCAAGGAGATAGAAAAAGGCGTATGGGCTACTGTTGAAATCTGCCCTCAATGCAAAGACGAATGGATAGATGAGAAAGAACACGACAGGCTTGTAGACATATTCAAGCGCAAAACTTTCAACCTCGGAGGGAGTATTGCTGTCAGAATACCTAAGGAAATAGCCGATGCTCTCTCCATACGAGAGGGAACCGAAGTGAACTTCTCTGTTCAGGACAAAAAGATAATAATATCCAAGGCTACGGCATAAGCCTGCATTGTACTTCATTTCAATGCGCTCAACTTAACCATAGTTTTAATACTGTTCGGCGCACCGCGAGAATTTCATAGCTTCTTGGATCCAAACCATCAGGCACCTCAGCCGCAACTAAACAACGTATGGGTATACCGTAGCTGAAACCGATAGGAGTTCATATTTGGAAAAGCCACTAATAACAAGGATTATTTATATAAGAATCATTTTAAAACCGATATTATGAGTAACAATCAGTTAACCATAAGTTCAAATACTCTATTTCATTTTACCGATAAGATCGAAAATGTGATAAATATACTCGAAAATGAATTTAGACCGCACTTTTGCTTAGAGGATTTAAACATAATCACTCCTGATCTAGGTTACAGAGAGGAGCTTGAGTTTGCAATTCCGATGGTTTGTTTTTGTGATATTCCGTTATCTCAAGCCAGAGTTCATATGAGAATATATGGAGAATATGGTATTGGTTTAAGTAAAGAGTGGGGAAAGCTGAACAGGATTTGTCCTATCCTTTATGCTCATGAAAACTCAGCAATACCCTTTGGTGTTAGGAAAATGTTAGAGAAAGGTGTTGATTTCTTCTTGATGGATAACGTTCATATCGATATGCCTTTAACGAACATTAAATATATCGCTAAAATTGTTGACGAACTAGACCGGATAGAATCCTTTATAAAACCATACGAGGGAAGATTGTGGAGAAACGGAGAATATAGCTCCGGTAAAATTCGTTTCTACGATGAACATGAATGGCGATTTGTACCTGAGTTATCCGAAGATTTTTCATCAAGTAGATTGACCAAAGCAGAATTTATTGACGAAGAAAAGAAAGATTCTGCCAATGAAAAATTAAGAGAAAAATGTGTTTTGAAATTTGAACATTCGGATATTAAGTACATAATCGTACAAAAAGAAAACGAAATTATCGACATTATCAAAGAGATAGAAGGGATTGAAAAATATGATGATGATCAAAAAAGATTGCTATGCTCCCGTGTAATTTCGTCTAAACAGATTTTAGAGGACTTTTGAAGAGCCAAAAGTTTTCTTTAAAATATTTCGAGCATCTGCGTGAGGATGTATCATAGCCTCTTCGTCATTATCGCCATAATCCCCGGCTTCCCCTCCTCCCTCTTCATCCCAGGCAGCATGAAAGGCATCTCCATATCAGAACCCCCTAAAAACTCCTTCTCCCACCTCTCGGTTATCTCCTTGAATGCCCTCTTATAGGCAATACAGTGGGGATCGACGCCCTTTATTTCACAATCCGTAGGCGCCATTGCATTATAGGGACATCCGCCGCGGCAGAATTTGATGTATTTGCATTCCTTGCAATTCTGGTCCACGTATTCCTTGAACTGGAACATAAGCTTCCATGCATAGGACTGCGCCAGGTCTTCCCTGCTCGGATGGTCGCGGACATTGCCCATGACATATTTCGGTATGCCTACAAAGCGGTAGCAGGGATATATGCTCCCGTCAGGTCCCACAGCAAAGGTATCACCCATGCAATCCACGAAAGTACAGACAGTGCCCCGGTTGGTGAACACACATTTGCACAGGTGGTCGATATTCATAATCTCAATCTTACCCATGTTTTCAAGGTATTTATCCAGAAGATAAATCAGCAATTCCCCATACTCTTCCGGAGAAAGCGCCCATTTTCCAGGATTATCGGAACGTATTGACGGCAGTGCAGGATGTAATTTAAGATTCAAGCCGTTCTCCAGGAAAAAATTGAAAATATCCTCCTTGAACTTTATGGAATGAGAGGTGAAGGTGCAGATGAAGCTCACCTTAAGACCTGCCGCGCGGGCAATTTCATAACCCTGCATGGTCTTCTTATAGTATCCTTTTCCTCTTTGCAGGTCAGTAAGCTCCTCGGGACCGTCTAAACTTGAACCTATGGGAATATTATACTCAGCCAGGACCTGGGCTATTTCCGGGGTCATCTTCCAGAGATTGGTCTGGAGAGCAAAAGCCGGCTTCATATGGCTTAAACCCTGAGCCAGCAGAGGCAGCGCCTGCCTGTAAAAATCCGCGCCAGCAAGGAGCGGCTCTCCTCCGTGGAAAGTGAAAGTGACCGGATCTTTCCGGAAAGTCTTGAGCCACTTAACCACTTCTTTGATGGTTTCGACGCTCATTACCGGGGACCCTTCCTCTGAACTCCAGCAATAACTGCATTTGGAAGGGCAGCCTAAAGTAGGGATCAGCATCACGTGGAAAGGCATAAAACCGCTTCTCTTTCAACTCTTCAAGGTATTAATAGTTTTCCTGCAATATTCCGTAATTATAGTCTCCCGTATAACATTTGATAATAATATATAAGCCACAGAGAGCACAGAGGACACAGAGAAAAAAACCACAACCCTCTGTGTTCTCTGTGCCCTCTGTGGCTGATTATCTAGTTTATAGCGTTGTGGCGATAGGTGTTCCATGCCTGTATAAGCGATAGGACATAGCAGCTATTCCAGTATCCTGATCCCGAACCCCTTCAGGCATTCAGCCAGAGGGCAAAGCGGAAGCCCTACCACATTGAAATAATCTCCTTCTATTCTTTTTACAAGAATAGACCCAAGCCCCTGGAGCGCATATGCTCCTGCCTTGTCAAGGGGTTCTTTTGTTCTGATATACGCATCGATCTCTTTTTCAGTCAGTTTTTTGAATGTTACTCCCGTCTCCACAGACCTTGATACCTTTTTGCCTGTATCAGTATCCAGGACTGTAAAACCTGTAATTACCGAATGGGTCATGCCGCCGAGCAACGCAAGCATCCTCTTAGCTTCCTCCTCTGTATGCGGCTTACCAAGGATCTGTCCTCTTATGATAACAAAAGTGTCAGCGGCTATGATAACCGCGTTACTGTACTTTCCGGCAACAGATTTTGCTTTTTCCAGGGACAGGAACCTTGCGAGCTCATGAGGGCTTAATTTGAGATCCATATCCTCTTTATGATCCCCGGGGTCGACCTTGAATTGCAGACCCGTCAGCTCAAGCAGTTCTTTCCTTCGAGGAGATGCCGACGCCAGTACTATTGTTCTTGTCTCATGCATACTGACCAGCCACAAAACCTGAAGCCCAAGCCCAGTGCAAATTGTATCCCCCAAGCCATCCTGTCACATCGATAACCTCACCTGTAAAATAAAGACCTTTGATCCTTCTTGATTCCATTGTTTTGGATGAGAGTTCGTTCGTATCAACTCCCCCAAGGGTGACCTCAGCCGTTTTAAAGCCTTCGGTAGATTCGGGTTTAATCTCCCAGTTATGAACCTTGTGGGCTATGCTCCTGAGCTCTTTCTCATTATACTGGTTGACAGGTTTTGACTGGAGGTTCAAAAAGCACCATATCTTTACAAAACGCGACGGCAAATACCCAGAAAGCAAGTTATGCATCTCGATTTTACTTTTGCTCTGCTGTCTTGTAATGAAAATACCGTATATATCGGTTTCAGGCAATAGATCAATAACAATGGCATCGCCCTCCTTCCAGTATGAGGATATCTGAAGTATCGCAGGACCGCTAAGCCCCCTGTGAGTGAAGAGGACGCTTCCCCGAAATCTCATATTGTTGCATTTGACAGCAGCAGCGATTGAGATGCCGCTTAATTCGCCGAATATCGCCAAGTCCTGCGGGGAAAAAATTAAAGGAACAAGCGCTGGTCTTAGCTCCGTGATCTTAAGACCGAACTGCTCTGCTATCATATACCCTATGCCTGAAGCTCCTGATTGCGGGTAAGACAATCCGCCGGTAGCAATAACAAGCGACTCCGATTCAAAAATCCCCTGATCGGTCGATACTGTATATGTATATGAATCTGCTTTTTCCACGCCCCGGATCTGGCAATTCAATATTACGTTCACGCCTGCATCTTTACTTTCCGTCTCCAGCACTCTTATTATTTCCTCTGAGCTTTTGGCGCAGAATAATTGTCCCTGTTCTCTTTCTTCATATTTTACTCCGTACTTTTCAAGCAGGGCAATAATATCACCAGGTGTAAAGCGGGAAAGCGCAGATTTGCAAAAGTGAGGATTGTTTGATAAATAATTTGCAGGGGATATATTGATATTCGTAAAATTACAGCTTCCGCCGCCGGAGATGCGTATTTTTTTCCCGGTTTTATCAGCATAATCAAGAATGAGAACCGAGCAACCTCTTTTTCCGGATTCGATTGCGCACATCATGCCTGATGCTCCTGCTCCAATAATTATAACATCTTTTTTGATCATTTTTCCTGGTTTTCTCACTCCAAGCCAATTATAAATCCTATAGGATATATAGG
>JAPMTX010000003.1 GCA_026552855.1 Candidatus Methanoperedens sp.
TGCCGGACTATCAGCTGCAGTTCGGTAAAAAGTAGATATAAGCCCCCCATTTTCTTAGGAAAACAGGGGGAGTTTTTTATTATTGTTATTGATGTCCTTATGTGATATAAGTTTTACCAGTAATCTACAAAAAAGAGAGGAAAAGGAAGTGAAAAAGGCACTTGGTCTGCTACCGGCTCTGTTGCTGTGTGCAACTTATTTGTCCGCTACTCCTTGCATTCCAATTCCGATTCCGGGAGATAACACGAAGGTTTTGCGTGATTGTATTGCAACTGCCACAACTTCCGACAAGGTTGTTGATATTGGAGGTCCGTTTTCGATAACGGACCAAATTATCGTAACCTCGGGAGTTAAGCTTAGAACCTCCGGAACTTATTGGGGAGGAGAGATGAATATCAACTTCGGACAGGGTTATCCGAACACCGACGGAGGTCATGCCGCATTTGTTCTTACGGACTACTCCGCTGTTGACGGGCTGACATTTTTTTATCCAGCGCAAACGAAAGGTAAGCGTTTGATAGAATTTCCCCCGACCATTTCCGTGGTGGGCAGTTTCTGCCGTGTGGTCAATTGCTTCTTTCCCAATTCTTATGTCGGGATTGATGCCACTATGCCCCACGGCAAGCTCAACGTGGAGAATATTGAATTTGGAATCTTTTACAGGGGCATCAGAGACGACCAGTGTTATGACATCGACAAGTTTAATATCATTCACGGTAATCCCGGAATGTGGGCGACGTGGGTAGATGACACCGATGTTGTCGATTGGATGTACAATAACAGCGCGTTGTTTGAGGTTTCACGGATCGACTGGCTTTATATGAATATGACGTTTGCTTGGGGAGTAAAATATGGTCTTTTGATCAATTCGTCCCAGCATGGGTCTGTAGGAGATGCTCAAATTATTCAAGCCGGATGTGACGCCTGTCAATATGGTATTTACTCAAATCTTACCGGCAATTCTTGGCCTTGGTTGATAACCATTTCCAATTTTTCCGGAACGGCATTTAATCCTACCGGAGGAAAGGGTGATGGAACTGGCATATATTTGGCACATGTTCACGGTGTTAATATCAGCAACTCCAACTTCTGGGGTGTGAGAAACGACGGAATTTATCTTGAAGATTGCTCGTCGGTTAGCGTGTCGGGAAACACCTTTGCTGACAATGGCTGGAATACCGCTCGTAATCGTTTTGCGGCTATTCGTTTGGTTAATTGCAGAAGGGCAAGCGTGGTTGGCAACACCGGCACGAGTAACGATGGAACTTCTTATGCCGTCCGCATTGAAGGCGGAAGTAATATCAGTATTTTTGCAAATCAGTTTGAAGTTCCGGGCGCATCGGTTTCTATTGAAGGAGTAATAAACGTTACCGCTTTGGGTAATGGCTGTGTTCAGGATTTTGGAAACGATCCTACCAATAGGATTGATGTATCTTGTTTTGGTGATCCAGCTTATACTCCTACTCCGATGTCCACACACACGCCGACTCCTACGCCGACACCAACCGGAAATCCAGGTGACCCTACTCCAACTCCTACTCCAACCGTTTTACCGACGCGCATCCCCAAAGAAAAACCCGGTTTGCCGTTGAGATAAAACAAATAAATCCACCCCATCTTTTTAAGATGGGGTTTTATTATTTTAAGGTTAATAAATTGTAAACGTGCCAATTTTGATTGTAGGTGTTCTGGTAGTGCAGCTATTTGATAGAAATAATTACTGCAAAATGAGGTCTATCAGCCCTATTGCCAAATATATAATAATATGTTATGATTTAAACGTTCTTTGATAAATAAAAAACAACCGCTGCGGCGGAGAAACCCTCCTACGTGTAAAACTACGGAGGGCAAAGGGAGGCAGCGATGTGCAAGCGTTTATCTGTGTTCGTTATCGCGCTGGCCCTTTGCTCTGCCGCCAGCGCACAACAAGGGAAGTTGAGTCTTGACATTCAGCTGATGAAGCTGGACGTCAGTGGATCACAAGGATCGTTAGAGCCGGACGATGTATTTTCGGCTCAAAGCAACGACGCATTGGGAATCAACGGACTACCCCAGTTTTCAATGCGTTCGGGGCGATTCGATTTCCGTTCCCGTTTTACTCCTCGTTTTGCGTTTGATTTTGGAAACGCGAAACAGGGGTGGACGGCGGTTGCCTGGGGTTTCAGGCAGACCGCCAGACTTGGTTCCGAATCTTCTTCAAGCTGGAACCAGTCCAGTCGTCTGGAGGCGGCGTCGATTGACGTTGCCTACCGGACAAGGCTGTCCAAGAACGTCACGGTGTATGCCGGTATCAAAACGGCGTACGTACGAACGGAGGATAGTATTACGGAAGGTGAGGGTAGAAATACCCAAACTCACACATCCGTTAGCGGTGGTGTCGGTCCGATGGTCGGGTTGTCTTACTCGGTTGAGATTTCCCGACTCGAGTTGGCGGCATCCGTTTCCCAGAGTTTTTTGGGTATGCGCTCTCAAGTCAGCAATGACAATGGGAGTACTTCTCAGAATTTTGGGAAGTTTGGATGCGCTTCAGTAACAGAAGGATCGGCCAAAGTTTCATTCAAGATAACCGACCATTTGTCCGCCGGACTGGGAGCGTTCTTCAGCTCCTGGCACGGCGTTCAAGTCAGTGGCCGCCATCCGGGTATCACGTTCGGTGGGGGAATGGCTTTTATTGGCTATTCCTTCAGGTAGGCAGTATTTTTTCTTCCGGCTCCGGACATTCGTGTTCGGAGCTTTTTCATATATAAAAATCAGGTTTTGACACGATTTATAAATATTGTATAATGAACAAAATACATGTCTTTAAAGGAAAAAAATCCCAAAGGTAAATTTTCTAGGAAAATTTTTTGGGAAGGGTGGCGCATACTATTTCGCCAA
>JAPMTX010000062.1 GCA_026552855.1 Candidatus Methanoperedens sp.
TATCATTATTGTACATCCAAATTGGTGGGGGCAACCTCCTGCTATCTTAAAAGGCTGGGTCGATAGAGTCATCCGCCCGGGAGTAGCTTATGAGTTTGAAGAAACTGATGGAGGTGAAGGTGTTCCAATTGGACTACTAAAAGCTCAATGTGCTATAGTTTTTAATACATCAAATACACCATCAGAAAGGGAGAAAAATGTTTTCGGAGATCCACTCGAGCGATTATGGAACAACTGCATTTTTAAACTTTGCGGTATAAAAAAATTTCATAGAAAAATGTACAACATGGTCTGTATTAGTACGCTTGAAGAAAGAATGGCATGGTTGAAGGATGTCCAAGAAACTTTGGAGGAAGCTTTTTTAGAAAAATCGCAAAGCAAGAACAGCATATAACAGCGAATTAATGGAATTGAATAAATCCGGCCAAACCATAGTGATGGTGACGCATGAGCCTGAGTTGGGGAAGCGGGCAGACAGGATTATCTGGTTAAAGGATGGGATGGTAAAGAATGAATAATGCATTAATAACTGGCGGCACAGATGGTATTGGAAAAGCAAGTGCCAAAGAGCTTGTCAAGCTCGGCTATAACGTCATAATTATTGGAAACACTGAAGAAAAAGGCAAAGCTGCGGTAGATGAAATCAAGCAAGCCATGCCTGAAGGCCACATCCAGTTTTGGAAAGCCGACTTATCCCTTATTTCGGAGGTCTTGCGCATATCGAAATTATTTCTATCCCGGTTCAGGCATCTGGATGTCCTGATACTGTGCGCGTTCCAGATGCAGCCAAAACTCAAGATAACAAGCGAAGGCTTTGAAAAGACCTTTGCGCTCTACTATCTTAGCCGCTTTGCCCTGATTCAATACCTGGACAGTGCCATCGGCATTAAAGGAGAAACCCGGATTATAGACTTCGCAACCCCGGGTCAAAATTACGGGGAAATCGACTTCTCAGACATTACGATGGAAAAGAATTATTCTGCTATGAATGCCCTTAAACGCGGTTCCTTTTGTAATGACTTAATGGCCGTTGAGTATTCAAAACGTGCTAGCAGTGGGCAGGTTACATTTATTCTCGTCTGGCCGGGGACTGTTCGTACGGGTGTTATTAATCCATATCCTCAGCCGCTCAAATCAATTCTTAAATTATATATGTGGCTATTTGGAACTTCGCCTGAAGAAATAGGCAAAATTTCTGCCTACTATGTAACAGACAAGTCTTTGGCGAACAACAGGTTGAAGATTTTTTATAGGAAGAAAGAAATCAAACTCGGGACGAGCAGGCTCGATTCAAATCTGGCGCAGAAACTTTGGGAGAAAAGCCTTCAGTTGATCCATGAAGCTCAGACTAACTGAGCATCGCATTGAACCAACACAGAGAGATATTTATAAACTCCCATCTGATCGACAGGCATTCGCTCTTGCCCCTATATTTTTACTGCTGCCGATAAAACTATATTATGTTCAGACCATTTGTTGCAGAAAGGTGCCGGTAATATAACATATTGAAAAAAGGGAAAATATGATTAAAACAGTTTGTGTCTTCAGTTCATCAAGTTCAGCAGTAAATTCTGTATACCGTGATACAGCTATAGCCTTGGGAAAAAGGCTCGGTCCGGAAGGTTTTGATTTGACTTTCGGCGGAGCCGATGTGGGATTAATGGGAATTATTGCACGAACTGCGCAGAATCATGGAGCCAAAGTTACTGGTGTGGTTCCCAAGTCACGGGTAATTGAGTCAAAATCTGATGCGTTTATAGCATTACCAGGCGGTTTTGGAACGATGGAAGAAATTATGGAGATAATCACTTTAAAGCAGCTCCAGCTTCATAATAAACCGGTTGTTTTCATAAATACTAACGACTACTATGATAATCTGATAGCTCAGTTTGAAACTGGGTATCAAGAGAATTTTGCGAAAAAGGATTTTAAAGAACTATACTATGTTTCAAAATTCGCTGAAGATGCGATAGATTATATAAAACAATATACCCCGAAACAATTACCAAGCAAGTGGTTCTGAAATGTCGCATCACGATCTTGGAAACTCAAAGCATGTTAATCTTTTGTAAATAAAAGGCATCTGCCACAACGGACACGGTCCCTTGTTCTTCTCAAGTTCCTCAATCAGGCTCTTGCCAAGCCTGTTTGTATCTTCTAAGGCTTTATCCCAGCGCCGCGTATGAGCTGGTACGCCCATTAAGACTCTATCACACTCACTGAGCAGAGAGAAATTAATATGCTTCAATGCTGTCTTTTGCCCTCCGCTGTGTCCTGCCTGTACAATGCCTGAACCTACTTTCCAGGCTCTGTTGTGTTTTAACCACTCTTCTATCTTACCTTCTTCCTTTGCCCTGAAGTAACCGGACATGCCGGTCTTACGGTTCCAGAAATCGATCAGCAGTCCGGGCAGATTAAAGTTGAAGACCGGTGCACCGTACACCAGCGCGTCTGCCTGACAGCTCTGGATATCAGTTAATAACCGCAGCATATCATCCTGCTGAGGGCAGGAACCTTTAATGCACGTATAGCACCCTCTACAATGCTCGATATTGTAGTCTGCCAGGTGAATTAAGCATGTTTCACACCTTGCTTTCTGGCTGACGCCAGAACTGTTTCAAGCAGTTCGGCTGTACGTCCGTTTTTCCTGGGGCTGCCGTTGATAGCAAGAATTTTCATAGATTTTCTATTTTTCCATCCCTGAAATGTATGATCCTGTCAGCCATTCCGCCAATCTCAGGGCTGTGCGTTACCATCACGATAGTCTGTCCCCGCTCCTTGTTCAATTTCCTGAAAAGTTCAATGATTTCTATAGAAGATTTAGTATCTAGGTTGCCAGTCGGCTCATCAGCCAGGAGTATTTTCGGGTTATTGGCAAGACTTCTTGCAATAGTAACACGCTGCTGCTGCCCGCCGGATAATTCTGAAGGGAGGTGGTTCAATCGGTCGCCAAGACCGACAAGATCGAGCAGTTCCTTCGCCCGGTCCTTATAATCAGACCGCTTATCCAGCATCATAGGGAACATAACGTTCTCAACTGCTGTAAGCTCATTAAAAAGGTTAAAAAACTGGAATACGAAGCCTATATGCTTTAACCTGTACCCGGCCCTGATGCTGCTGTTCATTTTTGTCACATTGCTGCCGTCTATGTATATCTCTCCGGAAGTGGGGGTATCAAGCATGCCGACCAAATTGAGAAAAGTTGATTTCCCACCGCCTGATGGACCCATAATGGCAACAAATTCGCCCTGTTCTATAGAAATATCCACACCGTTGAGAGCTTTAACCTCGACCTTGCCGAGTATATAACTTTTTTTGAGATTATCGGTTTTAATCATTTCCATTTCAATCGCCCCAAATCGCTTTTATGATGTTCATTCTGCCAGCTACAAGTGCAGGATATGCGGCAGCTAATATTACTGTGAGCATGGTGATAAGAGAGGCGTCGTAAAGGAGGTACATGTAAAATCTCGGAGCTATATAACCTAAGACCGGCTCAGGAAGAGGATGAGCCTCTAAATATTTCGTACCTGTGTATCCCAACGTGTCTCCAATCAGGATACCTACTACTCCGAGAAATATCGCCTCAAGAATATATATCAATAATATCTGTAAATCCTTCATTCCAATAGCTTTCAATATACCTATCTGTCTTCTCTTATGAAGAATGTTTATATAGAGTATCACGCCTACGGAAACTGCGCCCGTGAATAATCCAATGGCATTTATGGTAGCGCCAATCTTCTTAAAAGTTTCAACTGAACTCCACAGGGATTCAACCTCCTGTCTCCACTCCTTGACCTTCTGCAATCCAAGTTCCCGGGATATTTTACTTTTATACTCCCCGGAAAGGGCTTCATCAGAAAGTTTCACAAGAATCACCGAGGCTTTATTGTGCAAGTCAAGCTGCTCTTCTGCCTCAACAAAATTCATTATGACAGTGTTCGCATCCATCGCCATGCCTGTGCGCAGTATCCCTTTGATTTTGAATACTTTTGCATTTCCCTTCTCGAACACAATGGTTACTTCATCTCCGAACTTTACCTTTAAATCTTCTGCCAGCCGATAGGATATCAAAACTCCATTTTTATCATTGGCTCCGAGAGTTTCACCTGAATCAATTTTACTTAATAGAATTGTAACTCTCTTTTCTTTTGATGGGTCAAGGGCTAAAATTTTCACGGATTTGGATATTTCCTTATATGATAACGCACCACCTGCTGTAATTCTTGGAGAATAAGCAACTACTCCCTCTAAGATTTCAAGTTTCTGCTCTTTTATGCCCAGCCCTTCTATATATTTATCCTGCTCATTTGGATATATATTAATGTGCCCTGATGATGTTTCCATTGTTCTTTCTATGAAATCGTCAGTAATACCATCTATAAACCCATTTATGATAATAATATTTGCAGTCGATACGGCAATTGCTATAATAATAAAAATAAACGTTTTTCTGTTTTTTTCTGCATCTTTTTTTGCATAGAATAACAGTGCAGACATCTTATCTACCCCATATGGCTTCAATAATATTCACCCGGCTTGCTTTAATTGCCGGATATACGCCCGCCAGTATAGTTGCTCCAAAAGAAACGGCAGTTGCATTATAGACCAGATAATAACCGAACCTGGCACCTACCCAAGATTGGCTCAAAGCATCATAAAAAGGATGCGTTTCCAGGTATTTCACTCCAAGGTATCCAATACCGTTTCCAATGGTAACACCAATAACGCCAAAAAGTAAAGCCTCCATAACGAATACAGTAAAAATGAAGCCGTCCTTCGCTCCTATTGCTTTCATTATGCCGATTTGCCTTGTCTTATGAACTACATTTATATATATTACAATCCCAACCGAAATCGCTGCGGCGATCAAACCCATTGCTGATATAGTGCTGGAAAAACCCTTCCATGCATCAGAAAAACTTAACACGTACTCTGCCTCTTCCTCCCATGTTTTTACATTGCTTACTTCCAGGTTCTTCGCTATCGCCATCCTGTATGTACCCGCCATGTCCTTATTTGAAAGCTTAATCAGGATAACAGAAGCACTATTATCGATAGCAAGCTGTTGGTCTGCTTCACTCAGGGGCACAATAACGGTAGAACTGTCGAAATCCGCGATACCAGTACGAACAATTCCTTTGATGTTATATACCTTAACTTTCATATTTTCAAATGTCAGCGTCGCTTCATCTCCGACATTTAATTTCAAGTCTTCTGCAAGGCGATAGGAGAGAATTATGTCGTTCTTATCATTAGAATTTATAGCGGTGCCTTTGATAAGTTTTTCAAGAAGTTTTGTCACTTTCCTCTCTTTATCTGGATCCAGAGCCAGTATCGCTACAGGTGTTGATAGTTCTTTATTGGATAAAACTCCGCTTGCTGAGACCCTTGGTGAATATGCTTCTACTTCCTTTAATTCAGCCAGCCTTTGCTCCTTTATGCCTATACCTTTTATAAACCGGTCGTTATCATCAGGATAAATATTCAAATGACCTAAGGAAGACTCAACAGTGTTGTCGACTAAATTTTTAATCGCTCCATCTATGAGCCCATTGATAACAATGATATTCGCAGTTGCGAAAATAATTGATAGCGTAATGAATATGAAAACCTTTCTGCTTTTAAATAAATCCTTTCTTGAATAGAAAAGAGCAGAGCGTACATCAATAGACACTCTTCAGTTCCTCCGTTTATATATTAAGACAAGAGCGGATATTGCAATGACCGGTATTATTAAGGTAAATCCCGGAGTATTGTAACTGTCTCCTGGTTTGCCGGATTGGTTTGCGGTTTCAGCGGTCTTTGCACTTGTCCTTTTGTCAACAGTAAAAATCTTATCGTAGCTGGCGGTGAGATCTTTTCCGTGTAATGATACTGAGACGATATACGTACCTTCGCCCAAATTATTGGTCCACAGGATGTTTACTGTTTTCTCCTTGTCGTTTGACATGATAGACGTGGCGGCGATCTCCCTGGTTTCCACGACCCTGCCGCCCTGCTTCAGGGTAAAAATGATTTTAGCGTTCAGGGGAACCATGGATATGCTTTTAATGGTAGCACTTGCGCCTATGCCGTCCCCGTACACTTCGGTTATTTCAGCATCGTTCCTGGCTGTGAAATTCGAGCTTGTAGTGAGATAATATTCGGGGCTTCCATCCCTGTACAGGTACACTTTTGCCATTCCTGTGTAGTTCTTTCCCTCTTCAAGAGCTACAGTCCCCTGGTGATCAAGGATAATATTTCCCTCGCTCCCTACTGATAATGGAATTTGTTCAACTCTTTTGGAATAAACAACCTGCCCCTGCTTTATCAGGATATACTCTATGTCAGCAAGGAACGGTTTGAAATTAGTCTCCGCGTGCCTCTCGTAAGTCCGTAAGATAAGCTTGAAACCGTTTGAATTTACGCCGAACCCATCTACGTAGATTTTTGAAAATCCCGACATCCCGCTATCTTCGTTATAAAAATTCTCTTTTTCAATGGAACTGCCTATTGAAGCACCCACGGTAGAGGTAATCAAAATGATCAAGGCAATGACCGTCACGATGTGTTTAAGCATACAGCATCTCGCCCACCTGTCGTAATGTCGATAAATCCGAAACATCCCTATCCAGCAGTGGCAGGCGCGATCTGAGCAGGTCACCAAAGCGCGTATCTATTTCTTCCATGTACCGTGCCTGCAATTTCGCTCTTGCGGCCAGGAAGCGGTTGCCTTCTATGACCTCAGGAAGAATGCACTGGTTCACCACAAGAGCCTGTACCGGGATGCCCAGCCGGTTCAGCCCCGTAATCGCACTATGGGTCTCCTCTATCGGCAACCGTTCGGGTAACACTACTAAAGTGAAAACTGTTGTCGAGCGATTCCCTAGGACATTCAAAGCTTCTTCGTAGCGCCGCTTATCCCGTTCCAGATCCTCAAAAGCATTGCTGTCCATATTCATCATTTGAGCCAGCTTCTTACCTTCTTGGATCTGCTTTTGCAAGAACCCTGCCCAGTCAAAAGGCATGGCAAGTTCCCTCAAAGTTTTGCCAGTAGGGGCTGTATCGAAAACTATGACATCGCTGTCCGGCTCCTCCAGAAAGGTTACGAACTGGTCAAAGGTAGCCATTTCTTCCATGCATGGGGTACTGACGACATCACTGCCAAAGGTGCCTGTCATCTGCCCTATCACGGAATTAAGGCGCCGCAGGAATACTCCTTTCGCGTCATTCGGGTTGATGTTGAGCCCGCACAGGTTTGATACGTGTCGGATTGGAACCTTGGCATCACCTTTAATCTCCTGGCCGAACATTGCCGAGAGGCTTACAGTTGGGTCGGTAGAAACGATGGTGGTCCTGTAGCCGTGATCGGCGAACCACACAGCCGTAGCTGTGGCAACGGTAGTTTTTCCTACTCCTCCTTTGCCGCCGAAGAACAGGTACTTTGTCGCCCCTTCTGGCAGCATGAGCCGCTTGATATCTTTATTCATTTTATATCCTCCTTAGTTTTCCCTGAGTCCATAGTTTGAAGAAGTGCTGTTTTCATGTCCTCGACCTGCGGCACACCGTATGAGACAATCCTGCCGTTGATAAGAACAGCCGGGAGCGACATCCTGCCGGACTGATTGAATTCGGCTATTATTTTTGTCATTACTTCTTTGGGAACGCTCCCGAAGAAGGCAGTACTGGCAGGAATTATCTTTACCTGTGCTTTTACATCTGTCTCGGAGATGGCCTGCTCCACTGCACGCCTGGCATGTTCATCGAAAGGAGCCATCCCAGGGATGCAGCAGCTTCCGCTGATAATGATAACTCCAACTTCAGTATCCTTTTTACGAAAACTGAGCTGCAAGAAAATACTCTCCTTTACTTATTTTTATTAAGCTATGCATTATTTTACTCATGGTGTTTGATAAAACGCAGTCAAAAAGGATAGATTTTTACCCATACATGTAGGGTTATATTTACATCAAATAAGCAATCTATGAGAAAAATGACTGTACGGGCTGCAAATAATATGCTGCATTCCTTTAGCCAATTGGGCAAAACTCCGGCTGGCATATAATTGACCTGCAAATTACTCAGGCTCAATTTCAGTCCACAAAATCAACTACTAATGTTGATGCTGGTCAAGTTCAAAATTGTTTTAATCAACGCCCTCCCCTCCGAGCGCCCCGGCTGGCGGGAGCTTGTTAGCAAAAATTCATTAGGTTCGCGGTAGGCGCCGCTGCATTAAATCTGCGTTCATCTGCGGTTCGTTTTTTGCGGGAGCGCCGAATCTTGGCTTCTATCTAACAGCATCAATTCCGTATCTTGCAGTAAATTTATCTACTGTATTTCTTCCAAGTATCTGTGGAGATTTGACACCTGTGGCTATGACCATAGTCCTCATAGCATTCTCCATATCAGGCTCTACCATGGCTCCCCAGAGTAATTTTGCTCTTGGGTCGATACGGCTATAAAGTTCGTTTACCACGCTTTTTGCTTCTGCCAGTGTCATATCAGGACCACCAACAACATTGACGAGAGCAGCAGTTGCACCTAGGACATCAACATCCAGCAGAGGGCTCCGAAGTGCCCTGTTTATTGATTCGATAGCCTTGTTCTCACCTTTTGCTTCGCCTAAGCCTATCATTGCCATGCCGCTTTTTTGCATTATAACTCTTACATCGGCAAAATCAAGATTGACAAGGCCGGGTTTAGTGATCAATTCAGTAATTCCCTTGACTGCTCGCATCAAGACCTCATCGCATACTTTAAATGCCGCCTGAAGTGGCATTTGAGGGACTACTTCAAGTAATTTATCATTAGGGACCACGATTACTGTATCAGCCACATTGTGTAATCTCTTAAGACCAGCCTCCGCATTGCCCATGCGTGCCGCTCCTTCAGCCGTAAATGGCATTGTGACGACCGCGATTGTAAGGGCTCCAGCATCCCATGCAGCTTCAGCTACGATTGGTGCCGCGCCAGTGCCAGTTCCACCTCCAAGACCGCATGTCACAAAAACCATATCTGCATTTCTGACAGCTTTCTCTATCTGGGTTTTTGACTCTTGTGCTGCATCCTGACCTATTTGCGGTATGCTTCCTGCACCAAGTCCTCTGGTCTTATTTCGTCCTATCAAGATTTTATTTCTGACTTTGATATTCAAGAGATGCTGGGCATCGGTATTGAGTGCATACAATTCCGCCCCTATTATTCCTTCCTCAGATAATCTCTGAGCGGTATTTGAGCCTGACCCACCGCATCC
This sequence comes from Candidatus Methanoperedens sp., assembly GCA_026552855.1. Lineage (GTDB taxonomy): Archaea > Halobacteriota > Methanosarcinia > Methanosarcinales > Methanoperedenaceae > Methanoperedens. The sequence goes on from JAPMTX010000062.1 coordinate 9,239, forward strand.
AATTACTACAATATTTGTCTTTAATTCCTGTAGGACGCCCAGAATTTCTTCATCTGTTTCCTCTGCAACGGGCATCCTGGCTCTTGAAATCGCCTCTGTTACTATTGATTTCATTTTTACTCCCGACTATTTCATCACGATTAATTTACGGCTTTTTAAAATTCATATACCATCTCTTGATTTATAGTTTTCCCATACAAATCTAATCTTCTTAGCCTATTTTATTTTATATTCTAATCTACTCTCCTGTTCTGATCATCTAATCCATAGCAGGCGCCACTGCATTAAATCTGCATTCGTCCGTGTTCATCTGCGGTTTGTCACGTTACGGCATTAACCTGTTTAAATCCCGTAACGCTAATTCCTCTGCCTCAATTCCCTGTTCAAAAATGTCCTTTCTCTTACTTCGAACCCCGGCGCTCCTTCTAATTGCGGCGCCCGGCTTCCCGGATAAAAAGACGGCAGCTTATTTTTGCGTCTTTTGCGTTCTTGCGGTGTGAATCAAACGTCTACACAACTGCCGCGTAAAGAGGTTTTAAACATCCACCATTATCGAATTTCCCTCTACTTTAACAGGGTATGTTTCTATATTGTAAGTCTTAATCTTTGATTGGATCGTGCTAACGTACTGGAAATATCTCATCAGGTTTTCCGGGATAGGTTCATTTCCAAGATCGGTGGGAACAGGACCGCTTAATGCCTCACCTGTAGTTATATCGAATTGTGAGGAGTGCAACGGGCAGGTTAAAATATAGCCCTCCAGGGTTCCCATTTCCAGGGGGGAATTCATATGACCGCACCTTCTGCTGACTGCGTATATTTTCCCGTCGTAATTGCATAGGACAATCTCTTTTCCGTTTACTTCATATGCTTTCATTCCCCCGGGCGCTATTTCATCCAGTTTTGTCACTTCAACGAACATTTTGCCCTCTTTTGAGCACATCAGCGGGTATTTCATTAACAGGTATCTGTCTGAGCCCGCTTGTGTCGGTGACATCTTTATGCACGTATAACAAACACCAGCAGCATTTCATATAATCGAACTGTGCCCTGTGAAAAGGTATGCAGGGGCAAACCAGTTTCATTCTCCCTTCCCTGTCCTGCGGGAGTCCCTGGCACGGGCAGTAAGGAATGCCGTTTTTCCGCTCTAAATAAACCTCCTGCTCTAATAAAAAATCAACCAGTTCATCATCAGGACTGAATTTATACCCTAATGGATCTACTGCCCTCTCGAACATGTATCTTAGTGCCCTTTTTCTTGATTCTACGTTCATAATGGAATATCCCTCTCCTAGACCTTTACAAATATTTTCCCATCCGATGATTTCCACTCATAAACCGGTAATTTGATCTCGCTGGCATCTAAAAACTCACCTGTCCTGATATCAAATCTCCAGTCATGGCACGGACATTTGATTATATAGTCTTTTAAAGTACCCCCTGCTAACGCACATGCCATATGCGCGCATTTGTTCGAGACAGCATAGATCTCCCCGGCTTTTTTAATGAGAAGAACCGGTAACCCTTTCGGGAACACCATGTTCGCACGATCTTCCTGCAATTCATTCTCTTCGATTGCAAAAACCCATGAAGATTCATGCTTCATTTTTCCACCTCGATGAACTCACTCCTTACGGCATTTCAACCATGAGGGCTGCTGGAAGGCAGGATTGGGATATGTATAGAAACCTTTTCCGGTCTTAACACCCAGTTCACCCTTCTCTATCTTATCCAGAAGGAGTCCTGGGGGATAATCACTTTTATCGTCTGATTCACGATAATATTCCATTTCAATATCACGAACGACATCGAGCCCCACGAGGTCCATCAGACCGAATGGACCAATCTTCATCCCTGTAAAGATCATCCATGCCCTGTCAACATCTTCGTAAGATGCAACTCCATCATCAACAAGGTGCAGGCACTCTTTCTTAATCGTACGCCATACCCTGTTGAAGATAAAACCTTTACTTTCCTTACGAACAATAAGAGGTGTTAGCCCTATATTACAGGCAAATTCATGCACGCGTTCGATCGTCTCATCGGATGTTTTCGTACCGCGCATCAGTTCAACCATCGGTCGCTCCCAGACCGGAGGATAGAAATGAGTATTGAGCACCTTATCCGGGCGACGGGTAACGTCTTCTATGGCTGAGATGCGGATCGACGAGCTGTTCGTAGCAAGGATCGTGTGGCTGGGACATATCCTGTCCAGCTGGGCGAAAACCTCCCGCTTGAGGCTCAATCGCTCAGGTACAGCCTCAATCACCAGGTCAGCCGAAGATGTGCCCTCCTTCATGTCCTGGGTTAAATGGATCCGATTGAGGACAGACTTCATCTCATCCTCAGTGATCTGCTGCTTTTTGACCCGCGCTTCTAATTCTTGCGTAATGCTTTGCGAAGCCTGTTCCAATGATTTCTCAGAATGCCCGACTATCCAGGTCGTATGACCATAAGATGCGCATTGGAGCCCGATCTGTGTTCCCATAAATCCTGCTCCAAAGATACAGACGATATTAATAGGTTCCTTTTCCATTTTATCCCACTCCTCTCCCGATTCTGTTAAGTTATGTCGATAAAACAATTATGTTTTTATCTTCAAGACAACCTTACCCCGCGGGTGTCCCTTTTGCTGGTACTCAAGCGCTTCTCCTGCCTGTTCCAGAGGAAATGTTCTATCAACATACACTTTGATAACGCGTTTATCTACGAGTTCAGCCAGTTTTGATAACCGTTCACTGGTCACTTGCGTGAATTGTCCTATAGCCTTCACACCGTATCGCTCCACGAGTTCAGAACGGGGCTGCTCTAGCATAGAAACGATTATGCCGCCTCTCTTGAGCACCTTGAAAGACTTTACGTACGTCTCACCGCCCACCGTGTCGTAGACTGCATCATAATCATGCAACATCTCATCGAATGACTGGTTCTTGTAATCTATAGCCTCATCCGCGCCCAGTTCTTTAACATACGGTATATCTCTCGCACTCACTGTTGTCGCCACATATGCTCCCAGGTACTTGGCGATCTGGATGGCGATTGACCCGATACCGCCCGCACCACCGTGGATCAGGATCTTTTTGCCCCTGGAAATGCCAATATGTTCGACAAGTGCCTGCCAGGCGCTTACTCCTGTAAGCGGCAGTGCTGCTGCTTCAACATGACCGATGCTCTTTGGTTTATGTGCCGTGGATTTTGCATCTGCCGAAACAAATTCGGCAAATGATCCTGACCCGCCCCTTGTGATGCTTGCCTGCCCGTAAACCTCATCGCCCTTTTTGAAACCGGAAACGCCGTCTCCCACTTCCTCTACAACACCTGAAAAATCCCCTCCCAGCGTTGCCGGGAACTGCAATGGCACCATTTGGCGCATATACCCTTCGCGGATTTTCCAATCGACAGGATTAACCCCGGCTGCATAAACCTCGACGAGAAGGTGCCCCCGGGACAAATTGGGTTTTGGTGCGTTTTTATTGATCTCGACAACTTCACTACCACCATACTTATTAATTTGTGCTGCTTTCATATTTCTTACCTCCTTGCTCTTTTGGAGCAGGCATTCTAACCTTCTCTCTGAAATATACTTTATATCTATAGGACTTATAACTTTCCAGAGCCGATGTTGCTCAGGAATATTTAATGTACAAACAATGCATATTAAAACAAGGGGAGTAAGTTACGGTAACAGGTGGAGAAAATGGAAGTATACGCATTGCTATAGCATGCCAGGGCGGTGGGAGTCATACAGCTTTTACTGCAGGAGCGCTGAAAAGGATTCTGAAAGAAAACGGTAGAAAATATGAGATCGTGGCATTAAGCGGCTCTTCCGGCGGTGCCATGTGTGCTCTGCTGACCTGGTACGGGCTATTAACGAATGATAAAGATAAGGCTATCAGGCTTCTTGATTCCTTCTGGCAGGATATATCAGCGAGTACATTTGGGGATATGCTTTTGAACAACTGGGTTGTCTGGACAAACCGGTTGAGCGATTTTGTTCCCATGCCCGAGATAAGCCCGTATTATTATCCGCCCTGGGCGCAGGAGTATTTGAGGAACATGCTGGAAAAGCATGTTGACTTCGGGAAGATCAAAGAGCTTATGAACCCGTCAAGCCCGGACTTGTTTGTTGGGACTGTTGATGTTCTTTCCGGCGAATTCAAGACTTTCATGAACAATGATATCAGCACCGACGTAATTCTTGCTTCATCTGCGGTTCCGGAAATATTTCCTGCAGTAAAGATTGGTGATACGCTGTACTGGGACGGCGTGTTTTCGCATAATCCTCCTTTGTTATGCATACTTGAGGGTGCAAAAATAAAACCAGATGAGATATGGGTAATTCATATAAACCCGGATACGATACAGAGATACAGAGAGCCGGTATCAATAGGAGAGATACGAAATAGACGTAATACGCTCTCAGGCAATCTTTCGATGCATCAGGAAATAGATTCTATAAGACGGACTAACAATTGGATAAGGCTCGGATATCTTCCAGGTGATAAGTTTAAGCTTATTAAGCTGAGATTCATTCAAATGCTTTACGAGCTGGATAAAGGAACAAAGCAGGATCGCAGCCCGTCATTTATAGATGAGATGATGGATTACGGTGAAGAGGAAGCCAGGAAATTACTGATGGAACTGGCATAAACTATTAAGTTTTGAAACTGTGGTTCAGGTCACGCAGGGCAGGTACACAACCTAATGAAGTGGCTTCTTGAACAGCATTAACGATAGCCTGGGCTGATGCTTCTGCTGCAAATGACCCAATGACATTTACATTAGCGATTTGCCCTTTGCCGGTTGATAAAGCGAAAATTGTATCACCATCGAACATTGTATGTGCAGGACGGACAGCCCGCGCCAGGCCATCGTGAGCCATCTGGGCTACTTTATTGACTTCTCCTTTAGTTAACTTTGCATTGGTTACTATAACACCGACCACTGTATTGGTCATAGCCCCGGTAAAGCTATGGGGCATCTTTGATAACATCTGCAAAGTATTCGCGAACGTCCCTTCTGGTAATTTACGGGCACCTGCCAAGATTTGTCCTGATGCCGGGTTGATCACATCACCAAAGCAATTGACCGCGAAAAGTGCACCAACGAATATGTCTGGCACCAGTTCAATAACTGCTGTGCCAAGCCCGCCTTTCATGCGTCCTGCACTGCCAAGGATACCTCCAACAGTCGCCCCGGTCCCAGCTCCGATGGTGCCTGCCCGGGATGAGAAATCTGTGGTAGCCGCATCGCAGGCAGCATAGCCCATCACTGCATCGGGACGTCTATCTGCCCTGCCGATCCTCAGATCGAACAGCGCCGCAGTTGGGACTATCGGAACACGCATCACACCCATATCAAAGCCGATATGACGTTCCTCCAGCCAGTGCATCACTCCATCCGCTGCAGCCAGCCCAAAGGCGCTGCCACCCGTCAATAATACCGCATGTACCAGTTCAACCAGATGCATCTGACGCAAGGAATCCGTCTGGCGTGTACTTGGAGCGCCGCCCCTCTGATCTATGCCACAGACGGCTCCCTCCGGGATCAATACTACTGTGCAGCCTGTCGCAGCCTCAAAATCCTGAGCGTGCCCGACTTTAACGCCAGGAATCTCTTTAGATTCATTCATTTATGAGTAAAGGAAGCTTACAAAGCCCACAAAGCTGTAAGATCTGGGAGGGAATTATAGCCCCAGTAATTCTGAATACTTTTCAGGGTTATATCCGATAACTACATTACCATTAATTTTTACGAACGGAAAAGCAGAACCACCATATTTGGACATCTCTTCCAGTATCTTTTCCTGTTCTTTCTCTCCCACCATGTCATAATCTGTGTATTCAAATGGGATCTTCCTGTCGGCGAAGAATTTTTTTGTTCTCTTGCACCACGGGCATGTACTAAGTGTATACATAATAACCACTTTCATTATTTGTTTCACTCCTCAATTCATACTATTTTCTTGCAATTTAGTCTTCCCGGTCGCAAAAACCAATGAAGGCTCAGGTTTGATTTTTATACCCCAATACAGTTATTTGTAACAGCAGTATATAATCCCTATGCAACGTTGTGACCGTTACATTACATGTTGGTGCTCTTAAGGCAGTTGGATGAAATCAAACATCGAATCTGAAGCGACTCCCATGGCATTCAATGTATTCTTGTCTTTATTTGGTCCCGAAGAATA
>JAPMTX010000004.1 GCA_026552855.1 Candidatus Methanoperedens sp.
ACACCAGGGCTTGAACGCAAACAACCTGGTATATGGAACAACAAAAGCCCTGGGCAAGACCGGTACAATCGGTTCAGCAGTTCATGCATGCGTCGAAAAGGCAATTGCAGATAAGGTAATCAGCGCAGATAAGAAATTCGCATCTGGCTATACTACCTACAAGACCAACGATGTCGGAAAGTGGAATGCATATGCAGCAGCAGGCACAATGATCGCAACACTCATTAACTGCGGCGCACAGAGAGCACCACAGTCAGTATCAGCAGTATTGCTGTACTTCAATGACCTCATTGAGAAGGAGACAGGACTCCCAGGATGCGACTTTGGTAAAGTAGAAGGAGCAGCAGTTGGATTCTCATTCTTCTCACACTCCATCTATGGCGGTGGAGGACCTGGAGTCTTCAACGGCAACCACGTCGTTACAAGACACTCGAAGGGTCTGGCAGTACCATGCGTAGCAGCAGCAGTTGCTCTTGACGCAGGTGTCCAGATCTACAGCCCAGCCAAGACATCCGGATTAGTAGGAGATGTCTTCAGCTCAGTCGATGAGTTCAGAGAGCCGATCAAGGCAGTTGCGGGGGCCGTATAAGGAGAATTGAATGGTAAGAACTGCTACAGTCACGGATAAACTTAAACAGATCAAGATATTTCCACAAAGATTATTGCAGCCTGAAACTGCTGAAAAGCTCTTGAACGAGCTCGATCAGGTAAAAGGCGTGGTAAGAATGCTTATCAGCGGGAAGAACCTTCCCAGAAAGATAACGTGTGGACCCGGAACGGGTAAGGATGTGAACCATCCTGACAGGATAATAATCCATGTCAGTGGGTGCGCGTTCGAATTGCATGTTATTGTAGGTGAGGTTCTTGTAGAAGTGGAGGATGAAAGTGCCGTGGAGGAACTAAGAAAAGCGTGTGAGCGAGCGCTGCCCTTCCCGTTTGAAATAAAACGAGGTTACTTCATTAAGAGTAAACCAACTCTAACCGACTTTGGCAAGTACGGGTTCAAAAGCAGGACTGATGAAACCATCAATCTTGAAGATGAACGAATACTTGGTCTTGTTGACCCGCATGCAAAAGTGGATACAAATATCTGCATGGTCAAAGCAGAGGAAAATCCATGAGTTTATCCAGAACAGCAGAAGGAACCAATTCAAAAATATAAGGAGGAAAAAATATGGCTTATAAACCACAGTATTATCCTGGCAACACATCAGTTGCAAAGAATAGAAGAAAACACATGTCAGACGATGTTGAGAAACTTCGTGACATCTCAGACGAGGACTTGACCGCACTTCTCGGACACAGAGCACCCGGTTCAGACTATCCAAGCACCCATCCGCCACTTGCGGAAATGGGCGAACCAGACTGCCCGGTAAGAGAGGTCGTTGAACCAACCCCAGGCGCAGCAGCAGGCGACAGGGTCAGATACGCACAGTTCTCTGACTCTATGTATAACGCACCAGCTGTTCCATACTGGAGATCGTACCATGCAGCGATCAACTTCAGAGGAGTTGACCCGGGGACACTGTCAGGAAGACAGGTCAATGAAATGAGAGAAAGAGATCTTGAAGAGTATACCAAGAGACAGGCAGAAACCGAGATCACAGACTGGGGTCTTGCAGGTCTCAGAGGATGTACAGTTCACGGACACTCGCTCAGACTTCAGGAAGATGGCGTAATGTTCGATATGCTGGACAGGCGCAGACTTGAGGGCGGCGTAATAGTAATGGACAAGGACCAGGTAGGCGTACCAATTGACAGAAAGGTCAACCTTGGAAAACCAATCAGCGAGTCCGAAGCTGCCAAGAGAACAACATTCTATAGAGTTGACAACGTTGCTTTCAGAAGCGACAAAGAAGTCATAGAATGGACACAGAGAGTCTGGGAGTTAAGAACAAAATATGGCTTCCAGCCAAAGGCGTGAGGTGATTCAAAATGGCAGACCCAAGATTTAAGAAAGCAATGGAAATAAAGTACGCAAAAGAATGGGGATCAAACAAGTGCGGCTCCACAGCAAAGAGCAAAATAACAGATAAGAAGACCAAATACCTCAGACTTGGTTATACACAGAACCCAAGAAAGGTAGAAATGGCAAAGTGCGGAGCAGCAATCACAAAGAAGAGAGGATTGCAGGCATATGATCCAAAACTGCACTTAGCAGGTATACCCATGGGTCAGAGACAATTGACCCCATACGTCATATCTGGAACTGATATCGTATGCGATGGTGACGATCTACACTTCGTCAACAATGCAGCAATGCAGCAGGAATGGGACGATATCAGGAGAACATGCGTCGTAGGTCTTGACCTCGCACATGAGACTCTTGAAAAGAGATTAGGTAAAGAGATCACACCGGAGACCATCAACTACTACCTCGAAGTTTTGAACCATGCAATGCCTGGCGCAGCAATTGTCCAGGAACACATGGTCGAGACACACCCGGCATTAGTAGATGACTGCTATGTGAAGATCTTCACAGGTGATGAAACCCTTCAGGATGAAGTAGATAAGCAGTTCGTTATCAACATTGACAACGAATTCCCCGCAGACCAGGCAAAACAGGTCAAGGCAGCAGTAGGCAAGACATCATGGCAGGCAGTACACATCCCAACCATCGTCACAAGAACTGAAGATGGACCAGGCACAAGCCGCTGGATGGCAATGCAGGTCGGTATGACCTTTATCAGCGCATATCACATGTGCGCCGGTGAAGCAGCAGTCGGTGAACTTGCATTCACAGCCAAACACGCAGGACTTGTCGAAATGGGTGATATGATCCCTGCCCGCAGAGCCAGGGGACCAAATGAGCCCGGAGGATTGTCCTTCGGTCATATGGCAGATATCGTACAGACA
>JAPMTX010000063.1 GCA_026552855.1 Candidatus Methanoperedens sp.
TTTTATGAGACTGATTGGTTACATGGTTCGATTTATATGAGGGAATTTGAGCAGAATTATCTGGTTATCATGGATAACGGAGATTGTCCATTCGGAACTACGCCCAATCGGAAGTACTGGAGATAATGAGATATTTATAAAGGATGGAGCCAATATTATGCTGTAGATGTACACTTGCTTAACGGTAACAATTCAGGCGGTGCGGTATTGATTGAGATTACAGATTTGAAAAAAGATTTTGAGACATTCGAGGATAAAATTCTTGGCATACTTCTCTTCGGATCGTATGCTACCGGTGAAAAGACGGAGGCATCGGATATAGACATCTGCATCGTAAGACCGCAAAATGATAGAGTTTTAAGGGAAATTAATAGAATGCTGGGGGGAAAGTATGATCTGAAGGTCTTCGGGAGCCTGCCTCTTTATATGCAAATGGAAGTAATCAGCAGGCATGTAACCGTGTATGGCAATGAGATTGAACTATCTGAATATTTTTATAAATACAGGAGACTCTGGAACGATACAACATTCAGGATAAATTCGAATCGGTTCACCAGCGTTGTAGAGAGAATGAATTTAAGAAAAAGGTGGCATTATGCGAAAAGAAAGATACTTGAAGAAATTGGAAGTTTTTGAAGAGGAGATGGGTTTTATGGAGATGCACAGTATCTGTGACGCAGTCACCGAGAGGGCACTTCTTCATTCTTTGCAGGTATGTGTGGAGGTTTCACTTGATATCGTTTCTATGCTCGTAAAAGACCTGGGTATGGTTGTCGAGGATGATTATACTAATATAGAGAAATTAGCGAAAGAAGGTATCATAAGAACCGAGGAGATGAAAACCCTGAAAGAATATAATGGATTGAGAAACAGTATTGCCCACAGATATAATAATCTGGACGTGGGTCTCGTAGAAACTGCTCTTGAGGGGATTGATAAACTATATAATATTATTGAGAAACTTGTGCAGGTGTATGAAAAAATAGAAAGTAAAAATGTATAGATAAAAATAGAAGCTTAGTTTTCGTGCTGAAAAATATTATATGTTCTCCCAAAAATCCTCAAAGCTCCCTCCGTTCCATGTCATGGAAGTCCTGGAGCGGGCACAGGAGCTTGAGCACGCTGGCAAAAACATAGTCCACCTTGAGATAGGCGAGCCCGATTTTCCGACAGCGCCCCATATCTGTGCCGCCGCTCATGAGGCTCTCAAAGCTGGCGAGACAAAATATACTCACAGCCTTGGGCTGCCGCATCTCAGGGAAGCTGTGGCTGGGTACTATAACCAGAAGTTCAGCCTTGATTTAAAGTCGGGGCAGGTCATCATAACCTCAGGCACCAGTCCTGCCCTGCTTTTGCTTTTCATGGGGCTTCTTGAAAACAGCGATGAAGTTGTGATGTCCAATCCTTACTATGCCTGCTATCCCAACTTCGTGGAGTACCTGGGCGGGAAACCCGCATTCGTATATACGCACGAGGAAGAAGGTTTCAGCCTTGAGCCTGAAGCGGTCGAAAAAGCTATGACTTCCAGAACAAAAACGATTCTCATCAATTCCCCGTGCAATCCCACAGGTCACATCCTGTATCCCCGGACGCTGAAAGCCATAGCAGAAACAGCAGGCGGGGTTCCAGTGGTCTCTGACGAGATATACCAGGGTATCATCTATAAAGGCAGGGACCACTCTATCCTGGAGTATACGGATAACGCCTTTGTCCTGAACGGCTTTTCCAAGCTCTATGCCATGACAGGCTGGAGGCTGGGCTACCTTATCGCCCCGCAGGAGTACATAAGACCGCTTCAGAAGCTGCAGCAGAATTTCTTTATCTGTGCCAACAGCTTTGTCCAGCATGCAGGAGTGGCGGCGCTGCAGGGCACACAGGAGCATGTGAAGGAGATGGTGGCAACGTACGATGAGCGCCGAAAATACATACTAAAAAGGCTCAGAGAGATCGGGTTCTGCATAAAAAGAGAGCCTGAGGGAGCTTATTATGTCTTAGCCGGCGCAGAGGAGTTCGGCGGGAACTCACTTGAGCTCAGCAGGCGCATACTCGAAGAGGCTGGGGTGGCAGTGACGCCGGGAATAGATTTCGGGGACGGGGCAGAAAGGTACCTGCGGTTCTCATATGCAAACAGCATAGAGAGCATAAAAGAGGGCATGGACAGGATAGATAGCTACCTGAACAGATAGCAGAATTTGATAACAGGATTTTTATCATTTTAATTGTTTTCAGTAAATTATAAGATAATCAAAAACACACAGGGGAGCAAGGAATCCCGGAGATAGCTATCAGAAATGTCATGAGCCGATTAGAACTTATAAACGAGGAAAAACTGCTCAAGCAGACAAGACCGCACCCGATGGCGTTCTATCATTTATATGCCATCTGGATATATCTTGTAGCTATCGGTTCTCTGTTCATTCTATACCTGAACGATTTTATCAATAATCCGGTCTCTATCCGCATGTTCGAAGGTAACCTGATAGTTAAAGAGAACCCCATGGTATACCAGCTTCTCTGGCTACTCCTGCTGCTTTTGCCATCTGTAAAATCCAGGTCTCTGCTCATGTATGCAGGGTACCTGGTGGGCATGTACCTCATCTCACTTCCTGTCATCGGGAAGAGCCTGGTTAACCCTGTCACTCAATATCTGCTCAAGGATGTTATGCTGGAATACGTACCTGGTCAGAAAATTTATATGATTGCATGGCTGCTATTGATAATCGTACCAGGGGTCATTATAGCCCTGACAAAAATAAGCCTGAGATGGCTTCTTCTTTTTATATCGATCGCATTGTCAATCACGTACCTGAAATATACCTACTCCCTTGATGCCTTCCAGATCAACCTCCTGCTGGTAGCAATGGGCATAACCGGGATCGTCGGGACAGAAATGTGGCGGCGGCGCCACAGGTACTACATCACAAACATCAGAATAATAACAGAGGTAATGGGAAAAAGAAGGGCTATATTTTATCACAGGATATCTGATCTGATGATGGAGACACCTCTTCTCGGAAGTATATTCAGGTTCGGCTCAATAGTCCCGCTCACAGGTTCTGGAATCGGGGTCGGGATGGATATGTCCCTGGCAGGCGCAGGAGTGGGGAAAAACGTGAAAGGCAAATCGATAGGTATAGGCTTCGGGGGAGGTAAGACCGTCTCGACGCCGAGGTCGCGCTCTTCATATGTATTGTTCGGGATTCCCAATCCAGAGAGGGAATATACCAGGATTACAGAGATGATGTACGAGATGAGCGAGGCAGAGACCCTGAGGAAAATGCTCTTGAAGATGGAGGAGATGCTGAGCAGGGACGGTGAGGCGTTATCTCCGAACAGGATGTAAAGCAAACTGGATAGAACCGTCTGTCATAGAAACGTATTTTATAACGAAGGTTCATGTTAGAACCCCATGTCCAATTTCCCATCAGACAAACCTGTTCTTGTAACCTGCGGTCTTCCGTATGCTAACGGCAAGTGCCACATGGGACACCTGCGCACCTACGTACCCGGGGACATCTTTATCAGGGCTCTGCGGAAGCAGGGGCAGGAGTCGGTATTTGTCTGCGGGAGCGACGCGCATGGGACCCCTATCGTGGTAAACGCGGAGGAACAGGGGATAACTCCCACAGAGCTTGTCTGTAAGTACCACGAACATTTCAAGACCGTGTTCAAAGCGATGGAAGTGGATTTCAGCATATTCGGGAATACGGACTCTCCGACCAACCACGCAAGGACAACAAGCATAGTCGAAGCCCTGATAAGTAATGGTTATGTTTATTCGCAGACCATAAAACTTGCTTACTGCCCGAAGGATAAGCGTTTTCTCCCTGACAGGTATGTGGAAGGCATCTGCCCGTACTGCGGTTCGGTGGCGCGCGGGGATGAATGCGACCAGGGGTGCGGGAAGCACCTTGAGCCAGGTGAGATAAGGCAGGCGAGGTGCAGGATATGCGGGAACGCAGCAGAATACAGGGAGCAGGAGCATTTCTTCTTCAAACTCTCAGCTTTCAAGGGTTTCCTCTCAAAGTACCTGGAGACGCTCAACGGCACGCCCAATGCCATAAATTACGCAAAAGAATGGGTAAAGGACCTGAGGGACTGGTGCATCTCAAGGAACCTTGAATGGGGCGTGCGGTTTCCAGGTCACGATGACCTTGTGGTATATGTCTGGGTGGACGCGCCTATCGGCTACATTTCGTTCACCGAGGAGTGGGCGAATGCCACGGGGGACGATTGGGAGAAATACTGGAAGAGGGATTCGCGCATCATACATTTCATCGGTGAGGATATTACCTACCACCACTGCATTTTCTGGCCTGCGATGCTGAAAGGCGCAGGCTACACCCTGCCCTGGGCTGTCGTCGCCTCAGGCATGCTGAAGATAGAGGATAAGAAGTTCTCAAAGAGCCGGGGGTATGTGGTATGGGTGGACGAGGATTACCTCGACCACGGGTTCCATCCCGACCTTCTGCGGTACTATATCGTGAATTATACTTCCCATACCAAGGAATTGAATTTTTCATGGAAGGTATTCCAGGACAAGGTGAACAACGAGCTTGTTGGCGCGCTCGGCAATTTCCTGCACAGGACGCTTCATTTTGCCCATAAGAACTTTGGAGGAATACCAGAAGGTAAGGTTGATGAAGAGATATTTGAAGCAATACAGCAAAAGATATACCAGGTTGTATCTTACTTTGATGAATATGAATTCAAGAAAGCGACCGACATGATGATGGAACTTGCCATGTTTGGGAATGCATATTTCCAGCAATATAAACCCTGGCAACTCATCAAAACGGATAGAGAGATGTGCGCGCGTGTCGTGAAGAACTGCCTCCAGATAGGAAAGGCGCTCGTGCTGCTGTTCGAAACCGTGCTTCCTGGGAACATGGAAAAGGCATGGAAACAGCTCGCCCTTGACGGTGATGTCCATGCAGCGCGGTTTGAGGATGCTCTCGTTGAACTGCCCCCGGCAGCTCTGGAAGCCCCTGTGGTACTGTTCTCAAAGATCGAGGATAAGAAGATAAAAGAGATGGAATCCATCCTTGATAAGAGGATAAAGTTAGCCGTGTCAAAAGAGAAAAAGACCAAACCTGAGGAAGAGAAACCAGTTATATCGTTCGAGGAGTTCCAGAGTCTGGATATAAGGGCTGGCACAGTGCTTTCTGCCGAGAACATCAAGGGTTCTGACAAATTATTGAAGCTGGAAGTGGATATCGGGGAGAAGCGCCAGATCGTTGCAGGGATTGCGAAGTCCCATAACCCTTCCGACCTTGTCGGGCGGCAGGTCGTGGTGCTTGCGAACATGAAGCCCGCAAAACTCTTTGGCGTGGAATCCCGGGGGATGGTGCTTGCGGCGGACGCTGATGGTGCGGTACTGCTTATGCCTGAGAAAAAAGTTAAGGATGGGACAAGGATCAGATAATACTACATATTACATATCGTAATCCGGAACCTTAAAAGAAGGGGCAATACGGAATCATCGGAGGGGATGGATGCGATGCCGAAATGCCCCCGAAGTATATATGTCTGTCTTTACTTATAAATATTTCTCAGTTTTATGATTTTCTATCCGTATTACTATTTAAATCATCAGGCAGCATAAGGATTTCATATGCAGATAATAAAGCTGAGAACTTCCATGTACGATGCCAATGCCTACCTTGTGGACAGGTCTATTCTAATCGATGTTGGAATGGGTGCAGGTTCGGTAGTTTCCGAGCTTAGAAGATACATCCAGCCAGGCGAACTTAAGACGATAATACTCACCCACTGCCACTATGACCATACGGGCGGGGCAGGTGAGGTCGCTAAAACCTTCGGGGCGAAAATAGCCATACATAAGGACGATGCTCCACTGATCGGGAACACACTGGCAAGCGCATCCTCCATGTTCGGTGAGAAGGCGCCGTCCATTGTCCCGGATATCCTGTTAAAGGGGGGCGAATTCTTTGGGGAACTTGAGGTAATCCATACTCCAGGGCATACTCCAGGCGGCATCTGCCTTTACGGTGCAGGTGAAAAGGTGCTTTTCTCAGGTGATACTGTCTTCCAGGATGGAGGCTTCGGGCGCACCGACCTCTTTGGAGGGAGTACTGCTCAACTGGTAAGGTCCATCGAAAGGCTGAGCCGTCTGGATGTCAGAGCGATGTACCCCGGGCACGGGAATGCCGTGGAGAAAGATGCCGGTGAACAGATAAAGCTGTCATTGATGATGGCGAGGCAGTTTTCAGATGAATAGATTGAATACTACAATTTTTTGCAGTAAACAATATATATATGTTGTTAGTAATATAACTTAAATAATTTAATACTGAGCGAAGGTGACTGTAACGTATACGATTGGTTTTATTGAGATCTTCTTAGGGGCTTTTAACGCAGGCTTAGCTTTCATATTATTATTCCTTCTTGGACAGATACTCCTGATAATGCGGAGGGTGGACAAAGATTTACTGAAAGCAAGGTTGTTCCTCAATGATGCCATAATGCAAAGAACGTGGGTATACATATCAGTCTCCGGGGCAGCATTCGGTCTCAATTCCCTCATCAAACTCATAGCAAGGTATGCTGACACATGGATAGACCTTAATGCCTATTACCTTGCTGATATAACACAGCTCATTTTTCTCATATCTTTTATATTTGCGGTCTATAACTGGTATGTTTTTGTAGGTAGCTCTGCCAGCCGCAGGTATGATCTGAGGTAGAAACACAAGCAGTTTACATAAATTTTTGTAAAATTTACATGGATATTGCTATCTATTGAGGTAGTAGGTGCAGGCATCGTTTTTCTGATTATGTTCCTTACATAACCACCCGGATGCCTGTATGCCTTTACATACAGCGCAGAGGCTGCTGACCGCATCGTTTGCCTTCAGGTCACCTGCAAGGCTTTTTGCAAGCTCTCTTATCTGCATCTCGGTATCAGAGAAAAAGACAGGTCTTTTCCCCTCTTGGCGCTTACGTACTGGGAAACGGCAGCCTTCGAGAGACCGAGCCTGTTTGCGACCTGCTGCTGCGGGAGCCCCCCATCAAGCATTATCCTTGCAAGTTCTGCGCGGATGGCTGGCAGGATCCTCTGCACAACGATCTCGCATGGGGGTCTCATTTTTTCCCCGATTTCTCAAGGTAATCCTTTATTGCTGCATGCAATCCGTCTGCCGCAAGATTTGAGCAGTGCATTTTGATTGGGGGAAGACCGTCAAGCGCTTCAGCCACATCGTTCCTGGTTATTTTAAGCGCCTCCTCAAGGGTCTTGCCCTTAGCCATCTCTGTGACCATGCTGCTTGTGGCAATAGCCGCCCCGCAGCCGAACGTCTTGAACTTAACGTCCTCAAGGCGGTTATCTTTTACTTTTATGTATATCCACATAAGGTCGCCGCATACAGGGTTACCTACCTTGCCGATGCCGTCAGCATCTTTTATCTCGCCAACGTTTCTGGGATTGGCGAAATGTTCCATTACTTTTTCACTGTATCCGTCTGTCATCTTTTCACCTCGCCAGCGGCGAGATCATCCTGAGCTTGTTCACGATCTCGGGCAAAATCGAAACAACGTAATCCACATCTTCCTGCGTATTCTCAATGCCAAGGGTAAGCCGAAGCGAGCCGTGCGCTTCTTCAGGTCGCAAGCCTATCGCCATAAGGACATGGGACGGCTCAAGGGATGTGGAAGAACATGCAGAACCTGTTGATGCCGCGACCCCCTTCATATCCAGGTTCAGTATCATGGACTCACCCTCTATATAGCTGAACCTGAAATTCGCATTATTAGGAAGGCGTTTTGTCGGGTGCCCGTTGAGGTACGATTCCTTGATCTCAAGAGCACCCCTGATAAGCGAGTCCCGGAGAGTTGCTAATTTCGCCTCCTGCGGCAGACGTTCCTTTGCAAGCCCTGCAGCCTTTCCGAAGCCTACTATGCCGGGTACGTTCTCGGTACTTGACCTGATATTCCTCTCATGTCCTCCCCCGTGAAGCAGGGGCTCCACAGTAGTCCCTTTCCTGATATAAAGCGCGCCAACGCCCTTTGGTCCGTACATTTTATGTGCGCTCATGGAAAGAAGATTAACGCCGAGAGCATCCACATTGAGCGGTATCTTCCCTGCGGTCTGGACTGCATCCGTATGGAGAGGGATGTTCTTTTCTTTTGCGATTTTTCCTATCTCTTCGATGGGCTGTATTGTGCCGATCTCGTTGTTGGCATGCATTATGGATATGAGTATGGTTTTGGGCGTAACTGCCGACTCGACATCTGCGGGGTTCACTATTCCTTCTCTGCTAACAGGAAGGTAAGTGACTTTGAATCCCTGTGCCTCAAGGTATTTGCACGGGTTAAGAACGGCATGGTGCTCTATTGAGCTTGTGATTATATGATCACCTTTTTTCCTGTTCCTGTATGCAATTCCTTTTATAGCGAGATTATCTGATTCAGTGCCGCTTCCTGTGAATATTATTTCCTCTTTTTTAGCACCTATAAGGTCAGCCACTTTCAGCCTTGCCTCCTCTATTGCTCTCCTGGCTTCCCTTCCGATGGTATAGAGGCTTGAGGGATTTCCGTACTTTTCAGAAAAATAGGGGATCATGGCTTCCCTGACAGCAGGGTCGACTGCGGTAGTGGCGCTGTGATCCATATATATTTGACGCGTCATAATAGCTTATGGTATATCGTCGCCTCAAAGAATATACTTAACGATAGCGTCAATCCACATACATAAAATATAAATGCTATGTACAAGTATTAGAACTGCCCGAATCTTTGGGCTGCGCCGGCTGTGTTCCGGGGCTAAAGCCACAGGAGGAAGAAGATGGCTAAAAAAGAAGAACCAAAAGAAACAAAAGAGACAAAGCAGGAGCAGAAGAAAGAAGCTCCCAAGAAAGAAGCCCCCCAAGAGGGGAAAAAAGAGAAAAAAGAAGAGAAGCGGGAAGAAAAGAAACATGATGTTGACAAGAAACATGATGTGAAAGGGGAAGGGAAAGATCAGCCAAAGAAAGAGCGAAAAGGCGCCCCGAAAGAGGGGAAAAAAGAGGCGTTTAAGCCCAGGGAAGGGCAGCCTGAGATAAAACATATCGTGAGGATAGCTGATAGCGACCTTGACGGAAAAAGAAGCGTCCAGTATGCACTCACAGGGGTCAAGGGTATCAGCAGGCGGCTTGCAAAGATCATTTCAGTCAATTCAGGTCTTGATCCGATGGCAACACTGGGATACCTTAACGATGCAGATATAGATAAATTGCAATCTTCAGTTGATAGCATCACTGCCATCATCCCTTACTGGATGGTGAACAAACAGAACGATTTCATGACCGGCGAAGACAGGCATGCTATCGGGACCGACGTAATGCTGAGCGTTAATGAAGACATAAACCTTATGAAGAAGATGCGCTCGTACAAGGGCGTAAGGCATGAGCGCGGGCTCCGCGTCCGCGGTCAGCGCACAAGATCCACAGGCAGAAGAGGCAGGACAGTAGGTGTTACAAGGGCTACCCTTGCAGCTTCCAAAGCCGCAGCAAAAGAGGGAGAGAAGAAAGAAGAGAAAAAGGAGGCGGGTAAATAATGGGATACCCGGGAAAAAACAGGAAATCATACGATACGCCCAAACATCCCTGGCAGGCAGCCAGGATGGCGGGTGAGGTCGAACTTGTAAAGAGATACGGTCTTCGGAATAAGAAAGAGGTCTGGAAAGCCTACAGCGGGCTTAAGAACTACAGGGAACTTGCAAGAAAGCTTCTTGCAGAGACCGCGAAAGGGAAACTCTCAGGGAGCATAAAAACAGATTCCGACAACATCCTGAACAGGCTGAAAAGGTATGGTCTGCTAAAGAACGAGGCTGTCCTGGACGACATCCTGTCGCTGGATGTGACCAATTTCCTTGAAAGAAGACTTCAGACGCAGGTGCACAAACAGGGACTTGCCAATACAATGAAACAGGCGCGGCAGTTCATAGTGCACGGGCACATCTCCGTAGACGGCAGGAAGGTCACTGTGCCGGGTTACATTATCTCTATGGAGGAGGAGATGCGGCTGGACTATTACGGCAATTCCCCGCTGTCGAGCGATGCCCATCCCTCAAGACCAGCGCAGGTCGTGAAAGACATTGTACAGGAGACGGCAAGACCTGCCCAGGCAGCAGGTGAGGCAAAGATGGAGGCTTAACTATGGCAACTGAAAAATGGGGCGTAGCCCATATTTATTCATCATTCAATAACACCCTGATCACGGTCACTGACCTGACAGGTGCAGAGACGATATCGAAGATAAGCGGCGGCATGGTGACCAAGGCTGCAAGGGAAGAGAGTTCCCCATATACTGCAATGCAGATGGCTACCCAGCTTGCTGATAAGATACGGGATAAGGGCGTTACAGGGATACATATAAAAGTTAGAGCGCCCGGAGGGAACAAGCAGAGAAGCCCCGGTCCCGGAGCACAGGCTGCCATACGGGCATTTGCCCGCGCAGGGATCAAAATAGGGCGCATCGAAGACGTAACGCCCATCCCTCACGACGGCACGAAGGCTAAAAAGGGAAGGCGAGTTTAAGAATGGAACTGGAGATAATCGAACTATCTGAGCGCAAGGCAAGGTTTGTACTGTCCGGCGTTTCTGCGGCGTTCGCGAACGCATTGAGGAGAAGCATCACCTCTGAAGTACCAATCCTTGCTATCGATGACGTGAACATATACGACAACACATCTGTCCTGTTCGACGAGCAGCTTGCTTTAAGGCTGGGGCTGATACCACTGAAAGCCGATACTACAAAATATGTGTCTCCTCAGGAGTGCAAGTGCGAAGGTCAGGGCTGTCCCCTGTGCCAGGTATCACTGACACTGAGCGCCGAGGGTCCGAAGGTGATGTATTCGGGCGATATGATCTCCACAGACCCTGATGTACGCCCGGCTGAAGCGACCGTACCCATCGTGGAGCTTAAGGAAAAGCACAAGGTCGTCATTGAGGCTATTGCGCGGCTCGGCACAGGCAGGAGCCACAGCAAGTGGCAGGCGGGTATCGCAAGCGGATACAAGAACATGCCTGCTATTACTGTCGGGGAATGCGACCAGTGCGGAGAATGCATCAAGGCATGTCCCAGGGACATCCTGGAGTTGAACGGGAACAAGGTCGAGGTCGTAGATATAATAGACTGCTCCATCTGCAGGCTGTGTGAAGAAGCCTGCGACATGAACGCTATAAAAGTGAGCGAGGACCCGGAATCTTTCGTGATGACCTTTGAGACGAGCGGTTCCACGACCGCGGCTGAGCTTGCGGTCCAGGCTGCAGGCAGTATAAAGAAAAGGGCAGAACAGTTAGGAGAGATACTTGAGACGCTCTGATATGGACGTCTCTTTATCACCTTTACGCGAGGCATCGCAAAAATATATCTGATGGTTCTGCTATTAAAGGTAAGTTCGCTGGCATAACGGCTAAAACGGATAAATAATCCCGATTTTGCGGAGGTTGCCCAGACCGGTCAAAGGCGCCAGCTTGAGGGGCTGGTCTCGTAGGAGTTCGTGGGTTCAAATCCCATCCTCCGCATCAATTATTTTTCTTAGAAATCCAAATCCAAAAGATGGCTTGGGTCCTGCGCCTATCAGCAACCCGGTCCGGAGTAATTGCTTTGCACTCTCGTCCATGCTCTCAATTGAGTATTCGGCGGTTCCGGTATATGTATGGAACTCCCTCTTCCCGGCTCGCTGTGATCTGCTCTTAACGTTATGAAAATGAACATTTGAAGATTTTAAGGCTGCTTTGCATTCAAAATCCGGGATTTTTACCCCATTTCCATACTCATTGACGTAGAGGATCAACCGCTGGCGTATCATGCTCAGGAGCTTATCCAGCGCGGGTGGAAATTCGCCGATCTTAACCATAATAGGAGTCTCAAAACCTATAGAGAGGCTATCAGTAACCTGCGTTCCCTCTCTAGCATAATCAGCGAGATCAATTATCCTCATTGCCCCGATATTTATCGTACTGCCATCATAGACCACTTCATTAGAGAAGCTGCATCTCATCTCTTCCAGTTTAAATTTATTAACATCGTACCTTCTCTCAGAGCCTATGCCGCTCTGCCCGAGCATGCTCAGTCCGAGAGCCACATGGGGAAGATAGCGGGTAAACCTGCCGAATAGAAGGATATCCACATCCAGGAAACCGTCCTTTTCAACAGTGAAACTTTTCCCGAAGAACGGAGGGATAAAAACAATGGGTTTGGGAGGAGCACCGTAACCAACCTTTGAGTCTTTTTTCATGTGCGTGTAATAAAAGATGCAGTTCTCTCTCGCCTCGCAGGAATAGCAGTCCCTCTTCAAGTCAGGGCAGCAGGCGCGGCGCAGATGAACGCCGAAACCGCCCCGGAAGGTGTTGCCCATCCAGTAAGGGAAGGTGACCGAAGTGGGGAATGAGAGGCGGGCGGTGAGTTTGGCGATGGGAAGCATGAAGATTAATCGGCAGGTGCATTATTAAGTCTTTGCATGCATCAAGCAGATAGAAATTAAAACCGGTCATGAGACAGAGGCTCATATAAAAAGGCATGGGGTCAGTAGAGCCCGTCCGATAATTCCAACTTTTCAAATTATAGTATTCTGCATAACATCTGATAATGGTATATAAACCACAGAGTGCACAGAGGACACAGAGTAAAAACCACAGCTCTCTGTGCTCTCCGTGTCCTCTGTGGTTGATTATATATTGTTTTCAAGGTTAAAAATCAGCTAATGGGCAGGATTGACAGGATAGATTTTTTACATTTCATCCTGTCAATCCTGTTATCCTGTCTAATTATTGGATGGGTTCGGGGTTATAAAAAGCTATATAAGGAAAGATGTTAGGCGTGATTATAATGAAAAAGTATACTCCTGAAGAGAGGGAAGCGGCGATAAAGGAGCTTGAGGCAGCCGAGCTTAAGCCGGAAGAGTGGGAAGGTCCTCATGAAACAAAGGTTAAATGTTTTAGATTTGTGGATGACAGGATAAAAGCTGCTTTGCATACGGCATAGATACAGGCTGTAATGATTCTTTTAATTTATTTTCAATAAACCATAGAAATAGTATTTTCCTTATAACTCTCCTCTTTTGAGGCAGCGTTATACCTGTCCCTCAGGTCGGCTATATCGGTCTCTGCAAGCCGGATCTCCTTTTCTATGAAAGAGAGCAAGCCCCTGTGGGCAAGTTCATATCAGACGATTGAAATCTTCCGGTGTAATCTCCGCATCACGCAATAATTTTCTAAGCAGACCCTTTCCGAGAACTTTATGGTTCGGGATTGTGAGAGGTTTCTTGGAGCGGTCTGATTGATGTTTCATTCGAATATGGCTCCCTGTCTGCCTTATCACCACATATCCAAGTTTTCCAAAAGCTTTTACCGCATCCTTGCCTGATACGACTGGCAGTTTCATACTTCTACAGCTACGGTATGGAAACTGAATTCTTTAATATTTGCAATCTCAGCCAATTCATCTTCGCTCTCTTCTTCAAGGCACATTTCGATTACTTCATGGATGTTTTTGAGCGCTTCATCGAGGGTTTCTCCCTGAGTATAACAGCTTTTTAAGAGCGGGCACTCAACTACATAAAATCCATCCTCGTCTTTTTCTACAATGATCGGTAGCGTGATTTTTTTAGATTTGGATTTCATCGTAAATTTAAGATGCTGCTTGGAGATTTAAAGATGTCGGAAGCGGCGCAGACGTATGCAGAAGCCGCCCCCGAAAGGTGCAGCCCATCCAGCAGGGGAAGGTGACCGAGGGGGAAGGAGAGGCGGGCGGTGAGTTTGGCGAGGGGGGAGCATATCTAAATCGTGCCAACTAAAGGTGCAATACTTTTATGCCAATTATTTTCACAAAGCTTTACCAATTCAGCATCAAAGTTTGCTCCATCAATAGAAAGCGCGTCAATTTCATCATATAATTCAATATCCGCTTTTTTTATCGATTTATCCGATACTACAGGCACAAAAGGCAGCAAAACTC
>JAPMTX010000064.1 GCA_026552855.1 Candidatus Methanoperedens sp.
TTCAGGATCGGAAGCATGGGAAATATCAGTAATCTGAATATCCTGAGCACTATCCAGGCTCTTGAGATTGTGCTTCATAAGCATGGTATTGTTAAGAAGGTAGGACCTGGTGTCGAGGCTGCAATTAACATATTTAGCAAAGAATAAAAATTAGGTAAAACAATGATGCTACCTACCTCTGAAAAACCAGGCTCTACGGAAAGGTTGCCATCGGAGTATACGATAAAAATAGCCGTTAGCGGAGCGTACGGAAAAATGGGCGGATTGCTTATAGAGAATATTTTAAAATCAAATGGTTTGCAGCTTACCGCTGCTATAGTCGCAAACATAGATAAAGGAAAGAACTTGAACATCGGCAGCACTCCCATCCTTGGTGTAAAAGATATCGACGCATGCCTGGAAAAATTAAAACCTGACGTTTTGCTGGATTTTACAACAGCCAGCGCCTCGGTTGAGAATGTAAAGGCGGCTGCGCGTAACAGGGTGAATATTGTCATTGGAACTACCGGCTTCACAGGGGAGCAGCAGAGCGATATCGAGAGAACAATAAAGGAAGCGGACATAGCAGCGGTGATCTCACCGAATTTTTCCATTGGAGTGCATGTTTTCTGGGGGTTACTTGGGAGGGTTGCAGGTTTGCTCCCGGATTATGATATCGAAATTATAGAAGCTCACCATAACCGGAAAAAGGATGCGCCCAGTGGTACTGCGGTGAAGGCTTCGGAGCTCCTCTCAAAGACCGCGGGTGGAAAAAGTTTCATATACGGGCGGCATGGTCTTTCCCCGCGCCAGAAAGAAATCGGTATCCATGCTGTGCGGGGCGGCGATATCGCAGGTGACCATACGGTGCTTTTTGCAGGAGTTGGCGAGCGGCTGGAGATAAAACACTTGGCGCATTCAAGGCAGGCATTCGCATCCGGGGCTATCCTGGCTGCCAGATGGGTTGCAAAAGCACCCGGCGGCGTGTATTCCATGAAGGACGTACTGGGAATCTGAAAAAAGAAAATAAATAATTTCAGGAGATGATACAAAGTGAGCACTGTCAAATTGGATAGCCAATTACTGGCGGAAAGATACGACCAGGTAAGCGAAGGTCAGTTTAAGAACGGGTTAACCCTTATTGAAAAACTCGGAGTTAAAACCGGACATATTGTTCTGGATGTAGGCTGCGGCACAGGTCGCCTCACGCTGCATGTAGCCAGGATGATCGGTCCAGGCGGAATTGTTGTGGGTATTGACCCTTCGGTCCAGCGTGTTGAAGTTGCGAAGAGAAAATTAAGGGATATGCCCCATCCTAATATAAGCTTCGAGACAGGCAATAGCAACGACCTGTATCATTTTGAGGACAATAGTTTTGATATTATATACCTCAACATCGTTCTCCACTGGATCCAGGAAAAGGAAGATGCACTTGCCCGGATATACCGGGTGCTTAAACCTGGAGGAAGGCTGGGGATAACTACAGGGAACAAGGATAAGCCATATACGGTGAAATCGGTAATAGATGAAGTACTGCGGCGCCCTCGCTACGCGGGAGCCGTGGATCCTAAGAAACAAGCAAGTAAACCCGTGAATATGAGCGAGCTGAAGACGTTGTTAGAGGGCGCTGGCTTTAAGATAATTGAAATAGAATGTAAAAAAGACCCGCGGTATTTTGAGACTCCCCGTAAATGCATCGAATACGTAGAAGCCAGCTTATTCGGCAATTTTTTAAGCAATGTACCTGAAGACCTGCGGGAATCAGTAAAATCAGATATCATGGCAGAGCTTGAAAAGAGAAGAACACCAAAGGGAATCGAGGACATATATAATACGATTTTTGCAGTAGCAGAAAAATGACGTCCGAAAGGTTAACATGTTAGTCTCAATCTTTCACTTATCCGAATAGATACGACAACGCTTGCTGGCTTCCCTAACTCTATATACCTTCCACTCCAAATAGATTGATTGGGGTTTACCAGATGAATGGAAAGGATATCAGTACGCTTGAGTCTAAAACAGAACTGCTCTTTGATTTTTATTTTAAGCCTCACGCGCATCATAAGCTGCTTGATGAGACCATATCCGAAGGTGAGATACCGCCGCCCTTCGGCAAGAAAGAGGCACAGTTATCAAATTTGAGGGTGGTTTATGAGGCTGTGGGAGAATTCAGCAGTGAGGCTGGAATAGGATTCTCACAGCCCCGCTTAGATAAGGAAACAATAATCCTTGAATCCGGACACCAGCCCAACTTCCTGCCGCATTCAGGGTTGTGGAAAAAGCTGTTTCTCCTTGACTTTCTTAGAAAAAAGCTCAATGGGCAGGGTAAAAGAGCCACAGCGCTCTTTGGGTTTGCTGATTATAACCTCTGCACAGCCAGGCTTCTTACACAGAACAAACTGCCTGCATTCAATAAGCTTGGCTGTGAAAGTATCGGGTTCAAGATATCAGGGGAAGATAGGTGGAAACGATTTGACTATCTGGAGAAGCCGGATGAGAGTGACTGGGAGAAAGAGATAGGGAGAATAGTATCTCATTATAAAAAGCATCCAATTCCCCCGGATATGCAGCTCAACCTGGCTGAGCTGATTGAAACCCTTGAGGAATGCTACAGGCGTGCAAAAAATTTCCCTGATCTGAACGCTTTTTTTATATCCAGGATATGCAATAAGCTGCTTGATCTGGATATCAGCTTTTTCAGGTACTCCGATCTTCAGAGAAAAGGAGTTTTTCTTGAGGAATGGAAACGCGTGACCTGTAATCTGGAGGATTACAACAGCGTATACAATAATTCCATAAGAAGTCTTGGATTGGATATACCCTTATGCCAGTCTGATTCTTTACCTTTCTGGTATCATTGCCACTGCGGAGCCAAAGTAAGTCTTCTACTCAAAGAAAAGCGTGCAGAAGGCAGGTGCAGGATCTGCTCAAGAGAACATATAATGGGCATAGAGGAGCTTACGAAAAATTTCGGGGACTTGAGCCCGAATGCAGTGGCAAGGAACATTATATTTTCAGAGGGAATAGGAACTGATATGTTCATTTCCGGGAGCGGAGGCGGGCTCAGGTATGGAAAGATCTCGGATGAGATTTCCATAAAACTGGGGTTTTGCCTTCCGGTTACAATCTCATGGAAGAGCAGGGATTATTATACGGGTCCTGTACACGCAGCAGCCCTTCATGAACTTGGAAAGATATGCAGCATATCAGAGGAAAGAATAGGGAAAGAGGATATTGGTAAAATAATGAAAGATAAAAAAGCCAGGCTTACGGAGATGATAGAAAAGGCGAAAGAAAATGGGGAAAGGAGCAGCATAAAAAAGTACGAAGGGCAGTATATAAACCTGGGCACTTCACTGATGGCTATTAATGCAGTCTACAGGACCACTCCATCTTTCATGGATGTCTTTGTATCACAGGGAGCCAGACAGATTATACAGTGCTGGGAGAATGCCTTAAGGGGAACTGATGGCAAGCGAATAATAGTTAAAGATGTGGTTTATGGTAGTGGGGATAACATATATAAAAAAGTGGAGGAGATTGGCGATTAACCGTAAAAAGGGAATACGGCATATTCCTGTTCAAAAAATGCCGGAACCTGAGATAGCTATCCAGTCACCACCTCCCCGATATTGCCGCTAAGCCCGTACAGGCTCTGGCGCGCATCCTGGAAGTAGAAGCGTTCCTGCAGGATATTTTCTTCTCTCAATCTATTCAGGGCGTATCTAACTGTTCTTGCCGGAAGATAGGTCTGTCTTACAATATCTTTTTGTGTTAAAAACCCACTGGTTTCAAGCACTTTGAAAACAAGCTTTGCTGATGGCGGTAAATGATCTATCTTCGCCGATTCAAATTGTTGCCCACTGTTTGCAAAGACGATTCCTCATTGGTTCATCACCGCTATGGAATACTGCAACACAATTTATAAAGCTTTCTTTAGGAGCAATTATTGACCGTTTTCTTCTGTTTATTTATAAAGTAAAAATCTTCCAGATTACTGAAAAAATAGAGACGAACCTGCGCCATACACGAAGTCCCGATATATAATCATGGCTTTCCACAGAGCTACTCATGCCTGCAGCAGGCACTTTGAAGTTGGTATGGCTGTCGATACTGGATTTTTGCATATCTGGCGAACTACGCGAAATAACAGGCGATCGCATATGATCTTCTATGATAATGTTCCCTGAATTGTAGATAGCATCATCAGTTTTAAAACCTTGAATTTGCTCCGTCTCCTGTCTGGAATCTATAAAGACGGCGACTGCCAGTTTGCGAGCCAGCGGTATTGTAAGATTATTCAGAGTAAAATTCTGAGTATAACTTTCATAGATATTGACCATTTCTGATTCAGATGAGATCTTGTATAACATTGGAACCTCATAATTAATAGATAACTCGACGTTTATATCGGTTCAGAAATCAGCAACTTTTAGTAGAAATATCCTGAAACTGTAATAATAGCGGCAATTTTTAGAAATCGTTTTTTATGAATTTAAGACTTTTAAACCGGCTATTTTATCCAGAAGTGTTCTAATTCCGGGACTAAAAAGGAAAAAATTGCCTGTATTATCCTGTTCTCCTATCAAAAGTCCCAAAATTTGCTTTTTTCTATAACGATATATAAGATGTCGCCTACATAGAAATCATGGGAAAAATATTTATTGGTATCGACCTCGGATCAACTACAGTAAAGGCAATAGCCCTGAACGGAAAAGTTACAGCCAGCGCGATAAAGCCCACGGGTGCAAATCCCAGAAAGACCGGAGAAGCGGTGCTTGAACAGGTAATTGCAAAAAGCGGAGGGGATATTCAAAAAATCGTGGCTACGGGCTATGGAAGGGTCTCATTCAGTGCGGATGAAGTCGTAAGCGAGATCACCGCACATGCAAAAGGTGGTTATTCCCTGTTTCCGGGAGCAAGGACGATCATAGACATAGGCGGTCAGGATTCCAAGATAACGAGGATCAACGAAAAGGGAAAAGTGCTGGATTTTGCGATGAACGACAAATGCGCGGCAGGTACAGGTAGATTTATTGAGAACACTGCCAGGGCGCTTGAAGTTTCGCTTGAGGAATTCTCCAGGAAAAGCCTTGAATCTAAAACTATCGTGAAGGTCAACAGCATGTGTACAGTGTTCGCAGAGAGCGAGGTCATCTCATTGCTGGCACAGGGGGCTTCTTTAGAGGACGTCTCAGCCGGAGTACATGATTCGGTTGCGAGGCGCATAAAAGCAATGGTAGAGCGGGTTGGGGTTGAAAGAGATGTGGTTTTTACAGGGGGTACAGCGAAAAGTGCTGCCATGAGAAAAGCGCTTGAAGACAGCCTGGGAATCAGGCTCATGGTTCCTGAGGAGCCTCAGATCATAGGGGCTCTGGGAGCTGCGATAATAGCGAAAGAAGGACTATAAGGAGGATAAAAATGAGTGGAAAATCAACGACCGGAGTAAGCAACGAGGAATTCTGGAGAGAATTAGGAATAGATATCGAGAAGCACGATGAGCTTATGAAAATGCTGCCGGTGATATATCAGAACGTGTACCTTACACAGGCGAACAGACCGAAGAACATAGCTTATTTTGATAACTTTATTGCAGATATTCACGGGGCAAGACCAAAAGAAGTATTTGAAAGAAAGAAGCGCGGCGATAAAGTGATAGGTGCTTTCTGCGCTTATTTCCCTGAAGAGGTCGTGCTTGCTGCAGGCGCTGTGCCTCTCATCCTGTGCGGCGGGGCGGATTTCCCCGTAGCTGACGCCGAGAAGATACTGCCCAGGAACACCTGCCCGCTGATAAAATCCTCGTTCGGCTTCCGCACTTCTAAAACATGCCCGTACTTTTTATCGGCAGACCTCCTTGTCGGGGAGACCACGTGCGGGGGCAAGAAGAAAATGTACGAGCTTTTGAATGAGTATACGCCAACATATACGCTTCATCTTCCGCACAAGAAGGATGATGCAGAAGCAAGGAAACTATGGCTCAATGAAGTAAAACTCTTCAAAAATGAGATCGAAGAGATAACCGGGAGCAGGATCACTTACGATAAACTTAAAGAAGCAATATTACGGGTGAACAGGAAGCGTGAGGTTCTCCGGAGGCTCTACAATACCAGAAAAGCCAGTCCTCCGCCCATAAGCGGTAAGGACGTTCTGCTGATAATGCAGCTTGCTTTCTTCGATGAGGTGGACAGGTTCGTTCAGAAAACTGAAGAACTCATCAATGAGCTTGAAGGGAGGATAAAGAGGGGAGAGGGAGTGTTCCCAAAAGATGCGCCGAGGATACTGGTCTCAGGCACGCCCATGACCGTGCCCAACTGGAAGCTGCATGATATCATCGAGAAAAGCGGCGCAGTGGTGGTGGCTGAGGAATCCTGCACAGGCACGCGCTATTTCTCAGAGCTTGTAGAACCGGACAGCGGCTCTGTCAATATACAGCTTAAGAACCTTGCCGAGAGATACCTGCATATCAACTGCGCATGCTTCACACCAAATGCAGAGAGACCTGAGGATGTTGTAAGGCTTGCAAAGGAGTACAAAGCGGACGGCGTGGTGTATTACGTGCTCCAGTTCTGCCATGAGTTCAATATAGAATTTGCCAAGGTTGAGCGCGCTTTGAAAGAAGAGGGCATACCTGTGATAAAGATCGAAACTGACTACAGCCAGTCAGATACGGGACAGTTGAAGACGCGGCTGGAGACGTTCATCGAGATACTGAGAGCTTCGAAAGTGAAACCGAGAGGTGCAGTACCGGCTGGAAAACCGCTGGCATCTGTTAAGGTGCCTGTAGGCGCAGAAATTGCCTGATCGTGCAGAGGTTCATACAAGCATGAGCTTTGCCCCAGCAATAACAAGGACTACTGCAAGCAGACGGTAGAGTGTAGCATTTACAAACCTGCTGCTGCCCAGGTGAGAGCCGATTATTCCGCCGAGTACCGCGGCGAATGCCCACGGGTAGATGGCATCCGGTAGAAATTTCACGCTTGCCAGGTGCCCTGCGATACCGGCTGTAGAGTTCACGAGTATAAAGGCAGCGGAGACCCCGGCTGTTTGCTTCGTTTTCGCCCAGCCCATGAACAGGAGCAGGGGACTCAGGAATATACCGCCTCCCACGCCAACTGCCCCGGATAACAACCCGATCACGGCTCCGAAAAGAACCGCCCAGGCAACCGGAACAGGTTTGATAGCATCAGTAGTCGCAGGGCTCCCGTATTGAAAAAGCCGGTATGCTGCAAACAAAAGGATAATACCGAGGACTTGCTTGTAGAACGAACCCGGAAGAGATAAAGTGCCGCCTATGAACGCAAACGGGATCGAACTTACAGCAAATGGCAAGAAGATTTTCCACGAGAAGTAGCCCGCCCGGTAGAACTGCATAGCAGCGATGGACGCAACGAGGATATTCAATAAGAGAGCCGCTGGCTTCATTACGTCGGGCGCAAGACCGAACAGTGCCATAGCTGCTAAATAGCCGGAGGCTCCGGCATGACCTACCGAGGAATAGAGTAATCCAGCCCCAAATATCAGGATAGAAAGAAAGATTATATCATCCATATCGCCTGATGCTAAGATTTGCTGAACGCTCTTTCCATATTATCAAGCAGTATATCCAGTAATCTTTGCGTTTCTGGAACATTGCTGTTCTGCGATATAATTTCGTCCGGCTTCTGTATATACTTCCCGTCCACGAGTTCATCTGCACAGTTCTGAAACATGCTGTTAATACTCTCAATGGAGTACTCGATATGGAACTGCAATCCTATCACACGTCCATACCCAAAGGCTTGGTTCGCACATCCCTCACTCTGCGCTATTCTTGCGGCGCCGGGCGGTATTTTGAATGTATCGCCGTGCCAGTGGAAAGCGATGAATTTACCGGGTAAGGTGCTGAAAACCGGGGAACTCTTTGCTTCTCCGGTCAATGTTACAGGAAACCAGCCGATTTCCTTATATTCGTTCTTACTCACCCTGCCGCCGAGAACGTCAGCAGCCAGTTGGGAGCCGAGGCATACCCCCAGAACTATTTTCTTGCTTGCAATGGCTTCAGTGATGAAATTCTTCTCTTCTTTGAGCCACGGGTATTTTTCTTCTTCGTATATGTTCATCGATCCGCCCATTATGACCAGCCAGTCAAAGTCATTGATATCGGGGAGTTCTTCATTATTGAAGAGCAGCGTTCTTGAAATGCTGTGACCTCTCTTCTTTGCCCAGACTTCGATGTTTGCCAGACCTTCGAAGTGTTCATGTTCAAGGGAATGGAGCCTCATCGTTTTTACCTCTTGTTGAATGGTGATATAAGACACTCAAACGTTTATTTTAAACCTTTTTCTTTTATTTTTAAAATTATATTCTCTAAAGTATCAAAAAATCTTTTTACATCTTCATCTGAATAAGATTTATCGATCACCCATTTTAGATTTGATCCTGCATTTGTGAAATAACCAAGGTTCTCAAGGTGCATCCTGTAAAATTCAATTACCTCATCGGGATTATTAACTTTTTTATTGATTTCTTCAAATGCCGTATAAATGCTCTGTTTGAATACAGAATTTGGAGGATACCCAAAAAATAGACCGACAAAACCTGTATCCAATTCAAGATTTAATGAAAATCCTTTTGACCCCCACCTCAGCAATAAACCTCTTTGCTTCACAAACTCGAATATCTGTGGGAAAACTTTCAATCCATTTTTATCCAAGTAACTCAAAAATTGTTTTTCATTAACTTTAGGAAGCGAAGCAGACATAATTTTCTGACGTAGAAATTCTTCTTCACCAACGGTGAAATCGCTTGAGATAATCTTTTCTCCAGCTTTAGTTTCAAAATACTTAAACTCCATACAATAAATATCGATACCCTTTTTCCGCAAAAATAGAGCAGTTTGCCGAATTTCGTTTGAGATTTCTTGAGCAACGATGACAAGCTTTATAGACTTATTAAACGAAACTTTTTCATCCGATTCATTTTTGAAGTATTGTTGATGATAATCTTCTAAACTACTTTCTTCTCCAGAATAATCTTGATAAATTTCATTTAACTGAAAATAGTCTAAATTCTCAACAAAAGATGCATATTCTAATAGCTGTGCAATTGTCTCACGTGGCGTTTTCTCCCTCTTTAATTCTACAACTACAGAATTACCTGCTTTATCGACACCTAATAAATCTATAAAAGTATTGAGGTTTGTAGTAACTTGGCGGCCGATTATAAGAACCTTGCTTTCTTCAAAAAAATATTCAGGATTTTTCTCAAGTAATATTTCTAAATCCGCCTCTTGATTGGAATCTTTGAAAACACGCTCCTTATATGGAATTAACTTTTCATTTTTATCAATAGTAAATAGTTTCATATTTTTCTCTCAGTTATTCAAGTCTATGTAATCCGAACTTGTATTTGCTGCTATTTCCACGCCAGACCTTGTGCAAAGGAAACTTCTGCAATGTCTTTATAATAAGCCACTTTCTTTGCTTCTTCGTAGCCTATAATATCCACAAGCTCATCAAAGGAAAGCTTGCCCTCCGCATAGCCCTTTACTGCCTGCTTCTTAATCTCACTCATGCATAACCACATGTATTACATAGCCAAATCTTTTACGCATGCTTTTCAAACCTGTACGTATGTAGTATATCCTCTGCCCTGATAATGCCTACCTTTTCTCCATTCTCGACCACCGCTATATGCGTTACTTTGCAGCGCTCGAACATCGCAGTGGCATCCATAAGCCACTTATCCGAGTCTATTGTTACCTCGGGCGAGTGCATTACTTCATCCACTGAAATATCCAGACCTGTCATCTCTACCACGCTCTGCATGATATCTTCCACAGAGATAATGCCG
Organism: Candidatus Methanoperedens sp.; assembly: GCA_026552855.1. Classification (GTDB taxonomy): domain Archaea; phylum Halobacteriota; class Methanosarcinia; order Methanosarcinales; family Methanoperedenaceae; genus Methanoperedens. Next base: position 9,811 of record JAPMTX010000064.1, read on the forward strand.
GCAAGCCTGCCGTTTTTACTGATAAGCACACTTGCGATTCTATTCTTCTTCATGAGTTTTGCAGCCTCAATGAGTTTTGCCCCGGCGGGAACGACCACCGGGTTTTTCAGGAGGATGTGGCTTATTTTGGACATATTTTCTTAACCTCTTTAGTTTTAATCACCGTAGAGAACGCAAAGGGCGCAAAGATTAACAACGAACTCAATACGAACTTAAACGAACTCAACATAACTAGAGTTCGTGTTGAGTTTGTACCAGTTCGTTGTTTAAATGAAACTTTGCGATGTAATTTCTCACCTTGCCTTCGGCTCACAAACAATATTCTTCTTCGGGCACCCCCGCGCGCATGCACCGCAGCCGATGCAGTTCTCAGGATGCGCCACGGTCATTACTTTTGCCCCGCACAGGTCATCGCTGTTGGGATGGTCAATGTACTCAAACACGCTGCGCCCGCATATCTTGAAGCACTTGCCGCAGCATCCGCAGTCATTGATGTTGCTTCTGACAACAAAGGTAGGAGTCCAGGTTCCGCCTGAAGCTGTTACTCCGGTAATGTATTCCATATCCGCACCTCACTGATGCAGCTTGTCAGGGTCGTACCTGTGCCCGAGGATTGCATTAGTAATCTGGTCAAGCAGGTATATCGAGCCGTTGTAGCCTATAATGGAATAGCGGTATACTCCTACCCTGTCGTACACCGGGAATCCCACCCGGACAAGAGGTACATTCTCGTCGTCGGCAATGTCCTTGCCTTTGGAGTTGCCCACTATCAGCTCAGCACCGTGGGTTTTAACGACCTCGTGGAACTCGTAGAGGTCAGTGCCTTCGAGTATTTGTGTATCTGTCTTGTACTCGCTATTCACAGCTTTTATATCAGGTGCAAAGTCCCTGTGTCTTGTTGCTGTCATTGCTACTGTGGGATTCATTCCAGCTTCGGCACAAAAACGCACTATAGAGGAGACGATATCAGGATCGCCGAATATTGCAACCTTTCTCCCATACATATAGTGATGCACGTCCACCATGCTGTCTATCAGGCGCCCGCGCTCAATCACGATCTCACGGGGAATTGGCGCCCCGCTTAAACTGCCGATATTCTGTATGAACCTGTCTGTGTTCGCTACGCCTATGGGCGCAGGGTCAAGTACCGCAGGCAAGTTGAACTTGTTCTTAAGGTATACGGCTGCTGAACCTGCAGTCCTGCATATTGCTATTGTGCCAAGCGAGTTAGCAGAATCAGCGATATCAGATAGCTCTGTTCCGCCTTCAGGCAGCAGCGGTTTGTGCCCGCCAGGGAGTATTGGGGTATCAAGGGTCTCTGATATATCGGAGAGGAATATGCTGCCCACGTTCATTATCCGCAATATGTTCTTTATCTCTCTGATATCACCAGGGTTGATTATGCCTGTTATAATGTTTATTTTGTTGTTTGGCTTGCCCTTTACAGCCAGGGTCTCCACAAGCGCGCGCAGCGCATTGTCATAGCCTGTGAGGTGCGTGCCCACGTAGCTGGGAGTGGATGCAGGTATTATCTTTATCGAATTGTCCTGAACTGCCTTCTTTGCTATCAGTTTCACATCGTCGCCAATGGTCTCGCTCATGCACGTGGTACAGATACCTATCGCTTCCGGCGCAAGCCTTGATCTTATGTTCTTTATCGCTTCAGTCAGGTTCTTCGCCCCACCGTACACAGCGGCATCCTCGCTCAGAGAAGAAACCGCTACTTCGGCAGATTCCCTGAAATGGCGCGCTATGTTGTAGCGGGGGTACGTGCTGCACCCCTGAGAGCCGTGAACCAGAGGAACGCAGCCGTGCACCCCCATATAGGCGAGTATAGCACCCATGGGCTGACACATCTTGGGTGGGTTGATCGCAACGCTTCGGGTCATTTAATTCGCCTCCAGCGGCTTGTTTATGAATTTCCACACAGGGCTGTTGACCGCAACATCGATATCCCTTGCGAAGTTCACGAATCCTTCAAATCCTGCATAAGGTCCTTCTTCGTATGAGTGCCCGTTGACGAACGGTATACCCAGCTTGTAAGTCAGGTATTTCTCCTTAAGACCTGCAATAAAGAAATCAGGTTTAAGCTTGATCAAGTACTCCTCTATCTCAAGGGCATTGGGGTTATCGATACATATATGCCCCGGCTTTACCCTGGACATGATCTTCTCATAGTCGTCCTTGTGACCGAACGTGGTTGCTGTAAGAATTGTCTCGATGCCCAGTTCCCTCATCGGCTCGATCCAGTGCCAGGCGCGCGGCGCTCCCTGGTATATGAAGCATTTCTTACCCTCAAGCCTCTTTCTATAGTGATCAATCTTAGACTGGTATTTTGCAAGCTCTTCAGCAATCACCTTTTCGGCGTTCTCCTCGAGGTGGAAGAACCTCCCCACATCGAGCAGGGCTTCTGCCGTTTGCTTCATGCCGAACAGGGATACGTTGATGTACGGGATGCTATACTTGTCCTTGATCATCTTGGCAATATATGTTGATGACCTCTGGCATTGTACGATATTCAATTTCGCACGGTGCATTGGCGGCAGATCAGAATACGAAGCATTGCCTGTAAATACCGAGAGGACTCTTACACCCATCCTTTCAAAGAGGGGCTTGATAATCCAGGCATCACCGTCTATATTGAATTCACCTATTATGCACATGTCGTAAATCGTTGTCTTGTCAGGTTCCTCTGTGCCTACCACCTTCTCAAAAAGCGTGCGATTGGCTATATGGTGCCCGAGTGACTGACTCACGCCCCTGAAGCCTTCGCAGTGGAATGGCACAACCGGTATTCCAGTCTTTTCCTGAGCCTGCCTGCATACTGCCTCGGTATCGTCGCCAATGAGCCCGACCACGCATGTGGAATAGACGAACACTGCTTTTGCTTCAGGGAAGCGCTCGTATGATTCTATTATGGAATTATAGAGCTTTTTTGCGCCCCCGTATATTACGCTGTCTTCTGTCAGGTCTGTACTGAAGCAGTACTTTCTGTGCAGTTTCGTATCCGAGAGGTTCCTCCGTGTGCCCCACGTATAGTAGGCACATCCTATTGGTCCGTGCACCAGCTGGATCACATCCTTCACCGGTCCGCCCACCACGCCCCTGCATCCTGCAAACGTGCACCCGCGCTCGGTCATATCGCCGGGTACTGTCTGGATATTGCACACTGGCAAAATCATATTCCCCTGTTCGTGGCATACGATATGCGGCTGCCGCTGCGGTATCGGTATGTCACACTGCGGTAATATTGTTGGCATTATTTTATCACTCCTTTTAACGAATTTTATGATCTCGCCGCAAAGTTCACAAAGAACGCAAAGGTTTTGTAAATATTATCTTTGTGCCCTTTGCGTTCTGGTGCGAAAAAGCCCAGAAATTATATAAACAACGAACTCGTACGAACTGATACGAACTCTGAAGGACTTGAGTTCGTACGAGTTCGTATTAGTTCGTTGTTAATCTACATTTTGTTGTTCTTCCTCATTGTAATCTATGAATGTAGTTCATGGCTGGCTTTGCAGTGTTTGTAGTTTATCTCAACGCCTGTTCTGCTCTTTCTCCTGTCCTCACCCTTACAGCATTCTCAACAGGGCACACGAATATCTTGCCGTCGCCTGCATGCCCTGTCTGGTTCGTCCTGATTATGGTCTCAACGACTTTCGGTACGTCGCTGTCCTCTACCACCGCGTAGATCATCCTTTTGGGAATGAAGCGGAGGTTTATCCCGGTATTTTTCTCTTCCACCTCTGCCAGGGCAGGATCAAGTTCGTAGTTCCAGCCTGGCAGACCTTTCTGTTTGCCCCTGCCTTCCACGCTTACCATAGTGAGAGCAGGGATGCCTATACCCAGGAGCCCTGCCTTGGTCGCCTGCATGTTGTGGCGGCGGATGATGGCTATTACTTCCTTCATGGCGCTCACAGCCCCGCCTCGCCTGTTCTTACCGTGTACGCTTCCAGCACTTCGCTGATGAACATCTTGCCATCGCCTATGTTCCCTGTCCTTGCACTGTTCTGGATGATGTTCACAGCCCGCT
>JAPMTX010000065.1 GCA_026552855.1 Candidatus Methanoperedens sp.
TGAATGGGGCATTATACTGAACCAGCTAAGGATATATTTCGGTGAAAGGGTTGATACATATTTATAAATATGAAGGGATACTCATATGGATAGTTTCAGCAAAAAAGGTTACACTCCCTGGAACGGCAAAATTAATATGTAAAGACTTGGCTGAAGTATGAACAAACTCCTTTTAACCACATAAAAGAAACTCTCCTCATTTCCCGTCCCTCACCCCCGCCCCCATCGCCACCGCCTGCTCCACCCATACCATATCCTTCATCACCAGCACGACCTTATCCCGGAGGAGATAGTTCTCAACCGAGTTCTTTAGCAGCTCGCCGTACTTCCGGTACCTGCTTATCTCCACAGTGAACGGTGCAGGGTCTTCGATCAGAACAGGGTCATAGCCCTTCACAAACCGAAGGTTTGCTGTCGGGGTATGCAGAGCATACCCCACGTTTGATAAACCTTTCCTAAAGGTTTTCGAGGAGCTTCATCACCTTGTTTCTCTCTTCGATGGTCGCCATCCTGAACCTGTAACCCGGCTTATCATAATAAGGCTCAAGCTCCCTGAACATCTCGGGGTCGTCGAAGAAGTGCTTGAAATAGTATGTGCTGCCGAGCTTGAAGATGTTGATGCGGGGGCGCTTTTCTGCTACATCGAAGAGAGACATGGTATATATTGTGATTATGAATCGATATGAATTCTATCCTGGCAGGAAAGCTAAGTAAGGCTTTTTGCAGAAATCCCTGTATTCTTTATGTAATGGATGCGTAAAGATAGAGAATATGGCGAATTATACCTAATTACAATTTAAAATTTATAAAATCCAGCTCATGAAAAATCGAAACCACAAGGCAACGGACGAGAAAGAAGAGTATTACTCACTGGTAAAGAACGTGTTCAAAACATTAGCTCCGTTTTATGATATTGTGACTGCGCCCATCTCAAGAATAAGGGACAAGGTAGTTGATTTTACCGGTGCAAGAAATGGTGCGAGAATACTGGATGTCGGTACAGGAACCGGAAAACAAGCCTTTGCATTTGCGAAAAGGGGCTATAATGTCACCGGCATCGATTTATCAGAAGCCATGCTCAAAGTTGCCGTTAAGAAGAATAAATATGGAAATGTGAAGTTTATAGTCGCTGATGCTGCCCATCTGCCTTTCAAGGATAGCAGTTTTGATGTTTCCAGTGTATCCTTTGCCCTGCATGATATGCTTCTTCCCATAAGAGAGAAGGCATTGAAAGAAATGGTCAGAGTTACCAGACGGGAAGGAATGATAGTGGTCGTTGATTATGCTCTGCCTGAGAACAAGATAGGTAGATTTTTAATTTATCACTTTATTAAACTTTATGAGGGCAAATACTATATGGAATTCATAAAATCTGATTTTGAAGCATTGCTCGGAGAATCAGGAATCGAGTTAACAGAGAAACTTCCTGTATTGTTTGGTGCCGGGAGGGTCTTAAAAGGAATTCCGGTTCATTCGTAAGCAGGCATTTTGCCTGAAAAATTATATAGAACGGAAGATTAAGAGCAATTTTTGCCTGAATACCAGAGTACAATAAAACCAGCATTCAAAGTATTACTCATGTACAAATTAGATGCCAGAGGCAGGGTATGCCCGCTGCCCCTGTTCTATACCAAGAAAAAGATAGATGGGTTAAAAACAGGCGAAGAGCTTGAGGTATTGATTGACGATGTCACTGCAAAAGATACTATCCCCAGGTGGAGCAGGGAACACGGGCATGAGATAGTGAAGGTCGAGGAATCGGGCAGTGATCTTAAAGTGATCATAAGAAAACATTAGACTGATAAGAAAGAGGAAATAGAGAGATGGGAGAAAGAGATACCCATCTCCTGTTGCATATCTGCTCAACTGCGATGTGTAATGGCTTGTTATACTTACTTTTTAGTAGCTATTTAAGTATTGTAAAATGGCTGATTTTGCTTTGAATCTCTGTATTATGTAATCAAAGAGGAATAATCTGCCTGATTTAACCGGTTTTTGGAATGAACCGGATAACCGTTGCTGATTTCTCTAACATTATATAGATTCTGAGAAGAGACTGGCTCATGGAGAGGAAACAATGATAAAAATATTAACAGTACTCGTTCTTACATCCGTGTTAGCAATTCCTGCAATGGCTGCTAATGTTACTAAAGTAGAAGTTCATGGCGTGGTTTTTGATGAAAAATCAAGTGCCTATAATACCACATTGCTGTGGGATGCCCAGAATTTCACCGGCTTCTGGTATGCCTCTGGAGGAGGAAAATCAAGTGAAACTCTCAGGATAGAACAGCCTGCATCCAGCTTAACAGCAAACAGCAGGGAAATCCGGAAAGAGAAGCTTCTGTATAATACCTCACGTACGGACCAGAAATACGTGGTCTTCACTGAAAAAGACAAACAGGTGGAGAACGGTCTTGAGTATAACAGTACGACCAGAGCATTCACAAAGAGTACAAAAGGAGGCTATTATGCACGGCTTGGATGGTTCGGGGACCAGTACGTGGCTGTTAACGGCAAAGCAAATAAGTTAGCCAGACTGGTAAAGGAACAGAAAAAAGACGAGAAGCAGACCTTAAAACTCGGCGCGAGCTGGAACCTTGGGGATAGCTACAACCTTACTGTAGAAGCTCTCGATACAAAAACATCTCCAAGGCAGGCATGGCTTTCTTTATCGAGGAACGGCACAACACTGGATAACAAAGTAGTTAACGAGGGCGAGGTTTATACATACATCGAGAAGAGCTTGGACGGTGAGTCCAACGTCCCTGTGTTCGCTACTTATGTCGAGAGCATATTCACAGGTGCAGAGGGCATGTCCACCTTTGTCCAGTTCAGGTACACATGGCTGATTTCCAATAATGTGCTTGAGATAAAGAGCGGGGACAGGTTCGGTGTATTCGAGGTAAAGGAAGCAAATGAAGATTACCTGCTCCTCTATAATAAGGACACTCCGATAAACCTGAATCAAAACACAGTTGTCGATCTGTACAAAGATATAAAATTCAGGGTAGCGGATAGCTCTACTGCGCTTCGGTTCTATCCGATCGTTGAAAAGGCATCGCCAGGAAAATATGAGGTCAGGGGAGGAGCATACGACCAGAGCAAATACAAAACTCTTATCTGGGACGCCCAGAGATTTCCGGGGTTCTGGTATGCCCTTACCGGGGGAAAATCAAGTGAAAATCTTGCTATTGACCAGCCTGCATCAAGCCTGACAAATACAAGCAAGACTATCGAGAAAGAAAAGCTCCTGTACCGCACCTCGCGCACGAACCAGAACTACACCGTATTCACTGAAAAAGGCAGGAAAGTGGAGAACGGTCTAGAATACAACAGCTCGACCAAGACCTTTACAAAGAATACCACCGGAGGCTATTATGCCCGTCTTGGATGGTTCGGGGATCAGTACGTTGCTGTGAACGGCAAAGCGAATAAGTTAGCAAGGCTGGTGAAGGAGCAGAAGAAAGAGGAAAAGCAGGTATTAAAGCTCGGTACAGCATGGGACCTTGGGGACGGCTACAATCTTACGGTGGAAGCCCTTGATACAAAAACATCTCCGAGGCAGGCATGGCTTTCTCTCACCAGGGACGGGAGAAACCTTGATAACAGAGTGGTGAACGAGGGCGAGATTTACACGTACACTGAGAAAAGCCTGAAGGGTGAACCCGATGTTCCCGTATTCGCTACTTATGTCGAGAGCATATTCACAGGCGCAGAGGGTATGTCTACCTTTGTCCAGCTCAGGTACACATGGCTTATCTCTAATAATATACTTGAAATCAGGGCTGGAGATATATTCGGTATATTCGAGGTAAAAGAGGCAAATGAAAATTACCTGCTTCTCTACAATAAAGACAAACCCATAAGCCTTGACCAGAACACGGTACAGCCGCTGTATGGTGACCTGAAATTTAAAGTAGCTGACACTGCTACTGCACTTCGGTTCTATCCTTTCGTAGAAAATACAATACAGGAAGCATCAAGGACACAATTGAAAGCAGTGAACACTTTAACAACTGTGCCTGCCACTGCTGCGCCAGCCTCAGCATCCGTATCAACACCCTCTTCGGTGCAGGCGGCAGCGCCTGCAATACAGGCAACAGCGTTAAAAACACCCGGGAATACGGCGGACCCGAAGCAATGGGATTGGATATTTTTCGCGATAGCGGGTCTTGTTATTACGGGATACCTGGTGTTGAGGAGAGGTTAAACACCTCCCCTTCTATTTTTATGGCTTTGCCTCAAACATTCATTTTTCCGAATAAATGCAACAACCCTTGCTGATTTCCATATTGCTATATACCCGACTTTAAGATTTTGGCTCATGAGGATTTTTCATGGCAATGAGCTTATTTTTAAATTCATGCTCATAAACGTCAGCACCGGGATTGCTATGGGTATGATGAATTTCATAATACCTGTATACGCCCTCAGCCTTAATGCAACCTCTACTGAAATCGGTCTGATTAAAGGGATTTCCGGGATAGGGGATCTGCTGGTAGTGCTGCCTGCCGGCATTCTTGTGGATTATTTCGGCTCGAATAGAATGTACTCTGTAAGTGCTATTTTTGGAGCTGCGATAATAATGTCCGTTTCATTTGCTACTGATCCAGGGCTTCTTCTGCTTATTATGGTGTTTTTCGGCATGTCAAGGACTTTAAGGATAACATCGCTCAATGCGGATTTTTTCAAGAACATGAGCACTATCGGTTTACAAAAAGGAGGCTGGTTCAAAGGTTCGATGACCCTGGGCGGATCTTTCATAGGCCCCATAATCGGGGGAATAGCTGCTATAGCCATGGGTTTTACGAGCTATTTCGCTTTTACGAGTGCATTTCTGCTGGTACCGCTCATGGTGATACTTACACGCTCAAGCCGCCGAAATCCGATCGAACTGAAAAATCCCAGCTTAACAGATGCTTCAAATCATTATAAGTCCCTGGCAAAAAACAGGACGCTGGTATCTGCGACCGTCATAGAAAGCGTGAATTCTGCATTTTTCATCACTTTTACAACATTCATCACGGTCCTGGTTATAAGAGATATGGGCTTATCTCCGGATATAGCCGCGACGTTAATAACATTAAAGGGTGGCGCTACGGTTTTTGTTGTATTTTTTTGCGGACAGTTGCTGCGCAGGAATAACAATAACCTGTATTTATTCAGCTTCGCTGTAACTATTCTCGCTCTGTTGCTACTGGGAATGAGCAAGAACACTTTTTTGCTTGCGGTAGCGTCAGTAGTTACCGGGATTGGTTCAGGATTCCTTACTCTGATCAACTTCACCCGGGTTGGAAATATTGAAGGAGAAAAAGGCAAGATAGCAGGCATTTTCTCTTTAGGTTTCGGCACAGGTGCGATAGTCGGTCCCATTCTTGGGGGGATAATAGGGGATGTTTTCGGAATACAGGCGATTTTCCTGGCGTTCATGCTTCCATTCGGTGCGCTGGCTCTCTATACTTTTATGGACGGGAGAAAACGGAATTAACTCGGAAAATATTGCCGCAATAATGTAGAATCCGTAAAGAAGCTGGCGATAGTTGCTGATTTCTAAAATGTGATATAAGATGTGTACAGTATTGCGATTACTAAACGGAGGTAATATGACTGGAAAACTACAGGAAGAGTACAGGGATGCAATTCTTCAAAACAGCGAGGAATCCCTGATTTTCGGTCCGAAAGGAGAGTACTGGGGTATAATATCCCAAAATAACGAGGATTTCATATTCCCCAGCCCGGTAAACCTGTCTGGATGGCTGGATGATACTGCGGACTGGCTTGGGGAAGGAACTTCTATCCTTGAAATCGGGCCCGGAAAGGCTGTGCTGGCAGGCAAGGTACTATCCGGAAAGAGAAACGCGAAGAACTATTTCATCGCAGATATTTCAGAGGGTATTCTTAATTATGCCAGGGAACAGCTTGGACAGATGCAAAGTCCCATAAAGACGCATTTTATCCGGGGGGATTTGAATACCAAAAACCCGCTTCGCGAGATAAAAGCAGGTTCTCTTGACCGGGTTATACTGGTAAATGTTTTCGGATACCTTGATCCCGATATCGCATTAAGCAATATTCACAGGCTATTGCCACGCGGCGGGCTTCTGCGATTAACGGTAGGAGACCATGAAGCCTTCACCAGGTCGGAGGACTACGACCCGAATATCAACCGCCAGTACGTGAGGGGCAGGAAATTCCACGCAGATGCTAAAATCGAACCTCTGGGATACACGGTTTCAGCCGACGGGAAAAAGGTCCCTTTTTACGGGTACAGGCGCAACTATTCGAAAGAGGAAATAGAGACGCTTCTGGATAAAAACGGTTTTGCAACCGAGCAGTTCAAAGTCGTAGTAATCCCGAAGGAACTCTGGCTCAAGGTGCGCTCTTTGCAATCCAATTTCAGGTTAAACCAGGAGGAAGAGAAGCTGCTTGAGAAATATGGAGGACGCCCAATCTGGGATATAATCGCGAGGAAAAAGTAAATGAGTGCTATCCGGGCTGAAAACATCACAAAAACATTCAAAGTAAAAAATAATGGCAGGCAAAACGGGAACACTCATCTTACAGCTTTAAATAATGTTAACCTGGAGATTAAAAAGGGAGAGTTCCTTGCGCTGGTAGGACCGAGCGGGTGCGGAAAGTCAACTTTCCTGGACATAGTTGGCGGTCTGACCCAGCCTAACAGCGGGGCAGTGTATATTGACGGGAAGCCGATAGACGGCCCTGCTCTTGACAGGGGAATAGTTTTTCAGGGCTATGCCCTTTTCCCGTGGAGAACAGCCCTTGAGAATGTAGCGTTCGGGCTTGAAACAAAAGGCGTCCCGAAAAGTGAGAGAGACGCCATCGCACGGAAATACCTCTCTTTAGTAGGGTTGTCGGCTTTTGAAGGGCGTTACCCTTACGAGTTAAGTGGAGGAATGAAGCAGCGCGTCGCGATTGCACGGGCTCTGGCTTATAATCCCGATACACTGCTGATGGATGAGCCCTTTGGTGCGCTGGATGCCCAGACAAGAGACATTCTCCAGGTAGAACTGTTAAAAATATGGGAAGAAACGCACAAAACGATCCTGTTCGTTACGCACAGCATCGATGAAGCCGTATTTCTTGCAGAACGTGTTGCTATAATGACGGCCAGACCGGGTGTGATAAAAAACATAGTTGATATCGATCTCCCTGGGCAGAGATTCGATGAGGATATAAAATCATCACCTGCATTTGTAAGTCTCAGGCAAGAGATCTGGAGCCAGTTGAAAGAAGAGGTCGTGAGGGCGCAAAACGGAGAAGGCAATGGAAAACACGCATAGCCGGTGGGGATACGCACAGGTGGTGAACCGGAACAACCCCTCCAGAGCATCCGGCCACATACGTAATGCGATATTGCGAATCATTGCAATATTAGTATTTCTTGTTATCTGGGAGCTTATACCGCACACAGGCTTACTGAACCGGGCGTTCCTGCCCCCGTTTTCCGAGGTAGCAGCAACTTTCATAAAATTATTGTTATCAGGTGAACTCATAATACATACAACTGCAAGCCTTGAGCGGGCTGCCATGGGCTACGGTCTGGCTGTCTTGTGGGCTGTGCCTCTCGGGCTCATGATGGGGTGGTTCAGGTGGTTCGAGATTATCGTTGATCCGTTAATCCAGACATTGAGAAACGTCCCATCTCTGGCATTATTGCCTATCTTCATCCTGTTTTTAGGGATAGGACAGGAATCAAAGGTCGCAATAATATTCTGGGGAAGCCAGTGGGCAATACTCCTGAATACCATAAGCGGGGTAAAAAATGTAGAGCCTATTTTAATAAAATCGGCGCGGTCGATGGGCGCCTCGCATACCATGCTGTTCAGAAAAGTCGTGCTGCCTGCGGCAATCCCGTCCATATTCACGGGTATGAGGCTCAGCGCCACCCATGCTATCGTGTTATTAATTGCTGCCGAAATGATCGGGGCAAGTTCAGGACTTGGATTTTTAATATTGTCGGCTGAGTACAGCTTCAATATCCATAACATGTACGCCGGAATAATCGCCCTGGCGCTGCTTGGTATTATTGTAAATTACATTCTCCTTTATTTTGAACAGAGCACTACAAAATGGAAAGAAGGGATAGTTCATGAATGATACGGAAACTAAATACGGAAAATACGGAAAAAATGTTAAGGTATTTGCTTTTGCAGGCATAGCTGTTATTGTCATAGCGGGTATCAGTTTTGCCCTGCTGTCGAACAAAGATAATTCAAACGATGTTATAAATCCCGCATCAAACCACACGCAAAAAGAATATACAACAATCAGGATGGCCGATGAAACCATATGGGTTATTTTAGCTACGGTAGCAGAAGAAAAGGGATTTTTCGAAGAAGAAGGAATTAAGATCAAATGGACCGGCAAGGTCGCAGGCGGAGGACCCGGACAGCTGGCGTCCATTGCAGGAGGGAGCAATGATGCCGGAAGTGCAGCCGTAATGGCAATAGTAAACGCGATCAGCCGGGGAGTAAAGGTCAAAGCAGTTGCGCCCGAGTGGGAAATAGATGAACAGAGCGCCAACTGGTATGTTCTGGAGAACAGCAGCATCAGAACCGCAAAGGATCTTGTGGGGAAAAAAATAGCGGTCAACACCTTGAAGGCGAACAATGAGTACTCAATAAAAGAATACCTGTCACAAAACGGTGTGCCTTTTGATAAAGTGGAACTTGTCGTAATAGACGGGACCAGGGTCGGCAATCCCTTTCTGACCGAAGAGCTCTTCAGGAAAGGGGAAGTGGACATGATGTCGGCGTACGAGGTCACAGAGTGGAAACTGCTGCAAAAAGGAGGCGTCAGGCGCATAGTTTCCAATTATGAGATATGGGGAAGGGCTTCAGGGAACCCCGCATACGTTGTAAGCGAGGAATTCATGAAAAAGAACCCTGATGCTACAAGGAGGTTCGTTACCGCGCTTGCAAAAGCTGCAGATTACGTAAATGCCAATCCTCAGGAGGCGCTCCAGATAGTCATTAAACATAATTTTGCTGTCAATGAAGAGGCTGCAAAACACATAAAGGCACACCGTTATCCTGAGCATGCCCTGATCTCGGAAGAACAGGTGAAGTTGTGGATTGACAGGATGATCAAATATGGGGACCTGAAAGAGGGTCAGATCAAGTCATCCGACATTTACACCAATGAATTTAATCCTTATTATAAAAGGTGATACAAAATGAGAATAGACGAAGTCATCGCAAAAGAACTTCAACCGAATTTAAGCGATGCGAAAGTTATTGGGCTTGATATAGGCTCACGAACAGCTAAAGGAATACTCCTGGCAAATGGCAATATCTATACTGCAATTACGCCAACCGGGCTCTACATGCAGGAAACCGCAGATGAGCTTCTGAATAAGCTCCAGGAAAAATCCGGATTGGAAATTTCCTCGGTGGACTATATAGTGGGCACCGGTTATGGCAGGATTTCGATGGAGTTTGAGAATATTCCTCATCAAATCGTTACAGAGATATCATGCCACGCAATGGGAGCTCATTATCTTAATCCCAGGACAAGAACAATTATAGACATAGGGGGACAGGACTGCAAAGCCATCAAAGTAGATACATCTACAGGAAAAGTTGTCGAATTTGCGCTCAATGATAAATGCGCCGCAGGTACCGGTCGTTTCCTCGAAAAGGTTGCGCAGCTTCTGAAAATCAAGCTCGATGACCTTGGAAAGGTAGCTCTCAAATCCCAAAAAACTTCTGAGATAAGCAGCCAGTGCGTTGTTTTTGCAGAATCGGAGATTATCTCGCTAAAAGCCAAAGGTGAAAATCCAGAGGACATAGCCGCAGGTATTCATTTAGCGACCGCGCGCAGGGTTTACAACCTGCTCAACAGGGTGGGCATCGAGCCCGATATAGTGTTCACAGGCGGGGTTTCTAAAAACAAGGGGATGAAGACGGCTCTTGAAACGCTCCTGAAAACAAATTTCATTGATCTCTCCCTGGATGCTACTTACGCAGGGGCGCTTGGTGCTGCCGTGTACGGGACGATATTCCTCAAATCGGGTGTTGGCTCTGACAAATCCGAAAAAACCACGACCACGGACCTTTCGGAATTTAACGAGAAGATACAAAAGCAGCAGGAGAAGATGGTATCAAAAAACGGCACCAAGAAGGTGGGTTACCTCTGCACGTACACCCCCCTTGAAATAATGAATGCAGCCGGGGTCTCTCCAGTCCGGCTTTTTAAATGCGGCGACCCTAAAACAGTGGCAAGCGGGGAGATACATACCCAGAGCGTTTTCTGCGATTTCACAAAGGGCATACTGGGCGCTTTCAGGGAGAAGGACCCTCTTCATGCATCACTGGACAGGGTATACATGTTCTACACATGCGACTCAATGAAAAAAGTTGGCGAGGCTATCAATGAGTATTATATGCCCACTAACATCTACTGCCTTCCGAGAGTGAGGCACGATGGTAAAAGCAGGGAATTCTTCAAGACCGAACTTAAGAATTTAAAGAAAGACCTGGAAGAACTGTCCGGGAAGGAGGTATCACAGGAGGGCCTGAAGAACCAGATAAAAACCTACAACAATATCAGGAAACAGTTAACGAAAATCTCCGAGTTGCGAAAACGTCCCAATCCACCCCTGACCGGAGGCGATTTCCTTGACCTTGCAAGGGGATATTATTACCTTCCGCCGGATGAACTCTCTAAAACATATGAGCATATATACCGTAAGCTTGCAGAATATCCGAGCAATGGCATAAGGAAACTCCGCGTGATGATTGCAGGGGGCATATTCGCGGACGGTGACAGGCGGTTGATAGATTTGATTGAAAAGGATATAGGGGCAAGGGTGGTCGTGGAAGATCACTGCACTGGCATTCGCCCTTTCTATAATCCAATTGCGGAAGATGGGGATCCGATAGCAGCGCTTGCCGAGGGTTATCTTGAACAGGCTCCCTGCGCCAGGATGAAACCGATCGAGGAAAGGCTGGAATTTGCAGGCAAACTTGCAGATGAGTACCAGGTTGACGGCATAGTGTATACTTACCTGAAATTCTGCCCCTGCTACGGGATGACCAAGAACCTTTTCCTCAAACATTTCCAGAAGAGAGGAACTCCGGTTCTTGAAATCCCCATAGACTATTCACAAAGCGACCAGGGGCAGTTGAAAACCAGGGTTGAAGCGTTTATCGAAGTACTTAATGAAAGAAGGAAATAAGATGACAAAGACAGTAAACGAACTCAAATCACAACTCGAATATATAAAGTACAGCAAGGAAGAGGAACACAAATATTCGGAGGGGGTTTCACAGCTATTCGATCTGGCAACGAGCTACATATTCGATGCCGAGAAAGCCTACAGGAACGGGAAAAACGCTGTCTGGACAGCGGCGATATGGGAGGCTCCGTTTATCTATGCCAGCGATTTTATCCCGGTCTCCTATACCGAGCTTGGAAGACTGGTGAGCAGCGACGTTGTCAGGATCGCGGAGAACCAGTTCCAGCTTCCTGCGGAAACATGTTCCATGGTCAAGGCTGCCCTCGGTGAATGGCATCTCAGGAAAGGCGGGATAAACCGCATCCTCGGGACGAGCGGGGGTTGTGAACCCTTTAATATCGCGCTTGAAATCCTGAAAGGCGAAGGCTACGATGTTCATTACATTGATACTACGTACAGGTCGCCGCGCTGTTCCCAGGGCGAGTATGAGGAGCTTGTGAAGTACCTCATGAACCAGATCAAAACAGCCGTGCGGTGGCTGATGGGCAGCGAACTGGATGAGCAGAGGCTCGGCGCAGAGCTTAGACTCAGGAACCAGGCAATGCGGAAAATACGAAGGATTATGGAACTGCGCCTGAATGCGCCGCTTTACATACGCAGTCTTCCTACCATGTTCATGCTTATGGGATCGGGTCACTATTTCGGGAAACCCGAAGATTACATAGACATGCTGGATACGCTTCTTGCCGAGCTTGAAAAAGAATCCAGGAAAACAAATACGGATAGGTACGTTCCACTTGTATGGTCCGGGGGCAGGGGACAGGAATTCGGTGTATACAAGTCAATTGATGACGCAAACGGCTCTATCCTCGGCTGGGTGATACCTACGCCCTATATCAGGGATTATAATGAGCAATTGCCCCCGCTTGAATCGTTAGCCAGATATTTCCTGGACGGGCAGACAGCCGGTTCTGTCGGATACCAGATAAAAGCTGTCAATGAGCAGGTCAAAAAAGTAAATGCACGCGGGATAATATTTTACGGCTATATAGGCTGTTCTTTTAGCGGTATCCAGCGTGAGCTGCTCCGTGACCATTTCAAGAAAAATGGAATTCCTGGGATTACCCTGGAAGGCAGCTTTCAGGTAGGTCCTCCCTCAGGACAGTTGCTGACAAGGGTCAGGGCATTCACAGAGATGCTGGCATGATGTGGACGAATTGAAAAAAAGGTCGATATAGAGTGATGAAATGGCAATAGTTCCGGAATATGAATTAGATGTCCGCGGTGAAAAATGTCCGTATCCGCTTGTCAGGACGCAGCATGAAATAGAAAAATTACCAAAAGGGGCGGTACTTGAGGTCATAGCCAACGACCCGAACGCATGGCAGAACATCGATGTATGGATCACGAAATCAGGCCATGAGTTCATCGATGTCGTGATAAGAAAAGGGGTTTATCATATTTTTATCCGGAAGGTATAACTATCATGAACCTTGAAAATTCTCTTTTGATGATACCCGGGCCTGTGCCTGTTGTGCCAAGAATACTCCGTGCCATGTCAAAACCAATGATCGGGCACAGAAGCAAGGAATTCGGCAACATATACAGCGAAAGCAGGCAGATCCTGTCAGAACTTTTCCAGACAGAGAACGACATATTCATCATAAGCGGTTCGGGCAGCTGTGCAATGGAATCTGCTGTCGGGAACGTCATCGGCAAAAAGGATACCCTTGTGACAATCGAGAACGGGAAGTTCGGTGAGCGCTTCCGGGAAATAGGAGAGCGCTATGGTAATGTAAAGCCCGTAAAATTTGACTGGACAAAAGGCGAATCCATAGAGCTTGACAGGGTGGAAAACGCCCTTGCAGAAGGAGCAAAAGCTGTTACCTTTGTGCATAATGATACATCTGTAGGCATCAGGAACCCGGCAAGAGAGATGGGTGAGCTTGCAAAAAAATACGGCGCTCTGTTTATCATGGACGGCATAACAACAATCGGAGGGGATGAGGTGCTTGTGGATAAATGGGGCGTGGATATCGCTATAGTGGGTTCCCAGAAGTGCATCGGCGCTCCGCCGGGATTATCAGCAGTTTCGGTAAGTAAAAAAGCGTGGGATTCCATTGTCGAAAAGCCTCCTTATTATGTGGATTTGAAAGCCTACAGGAAATCAGCAGATAAGGAAATCGCTGAGACGCCTTACACTCCTGCAGTTCCGTTATTTTTTGCACTGCATGAGGCATTGCGCATCGTAAAAGAAGAAGGGCTTGAGGCGCGCATCAAGAGACATGCCATGCATGCGCAAGCCCTGCGCGCCGCAGCAGGTGCGATGAATATAGAGCTGTTCCCACAGTTGAACAGGTACAGCAGATACTCAAATACCGTGACAGCCCTGAAAATACCCGCAGGTATGGATGACAGAAAGCTTCGTGGCGGATTAAAAGAACTGGGAGTCCAGGTCTCAGGCGGACAGGGTCCTCTTGAAGGCAGGATATTCAGGATCGGAAGCATGGGAAATATCAGTAATCTGAATATCCTGAGCACTATCCAGGCTCTTGAGATTGTGCTTCATAAGCATGGTATTGTTAAGAAGGTAGGACCTGGTGTCGAGGC
>JAPMTX010000066.1 GCA_026552855.1 Candidatus Methanoperedens sp.
CCGATATTAACCCCAACAGATAGTTGGATTTTGCCGCTAATAAAACTTTAGGTTTGTATAAAAGCTCACAGACGTGCCTTGACCTCATCCGGCTTATACCTCAGTGTCACAACCCTGCTTCTGCCGCGTGAGCCTTTCCCTGTAAAACCAGCCTCTATCAGCTTGAGGGAATCAAGCTTGTTCAATAATTCATAGAACCGCGTGTATCCCAGGCTGGTCCTGGAGTGGAAATTCTCATAAAGCTCGCCTGAGTTAGCCTGCTGCATTTCTGCCACCATGCCGAGGAGGGTTTTTTCATCCTCTTTCAGCGAGCGCATAAGATAGGACAGGTGAATGAGCCGCGATTTCTCATAAGCCGATTCCACATCCTGCGGCGATATGTTTTTGCTGGCGCGGCGCTCCGCGTTAAGGCAGGAGCGCTTGAGCAGGTCTATTCCCACGCGCAGGTCTCCCAGGGCGAACGTATGCTCCGTGATCCTGTCAAGCACGCTGTCATCGAGAACGCTGGGGAAAAAGCCAAGCCTCGCCCGGTTCGATAAAATATCCCTGATCTCTTCCCTGGTGTACTGCGGGAACGCTATCTCCTCTGGCAGGAACACGGATTCCACCTTGGGGTCAAGGATGTGGGGAACGCCCGTATCGCTCAGTATGGCTATGACCCCGACACGCGCCCCAGGATATGTCTCGTGCGCCCGCAGCAGGGAGTAGAGCACTTCGTTGACTTCGTTCTCGTAGAAGAGGTAGTTCATATCGTCCAGCGCGACCACCAGCACCTTCTCGTGCTCTGCCAGGTATTTTGCAACCTCGCTGAATATCTTCTTGAAGGAGACGCCCGACGTGGGAGGTGCATAGCCGATAAGTTTCTTGAAGATGTGGGAAAAGACCGCGTACCTTGTGGAGTCCACCTGGCAGTTAACAAGTACAGGAACGACCTTTGACGCATGCTTCTCTACCTCCTCAAAGACCTTGGCAACAGCCGTGGTCTTGCCAGTGCCGGGCGCACCGATGCACAGGCAGTTCAGGGGACGGGAGCCTGAGAGTGCAGGGCGGACGCTGTACATCAGCGATTGCAACTGCGCGTCCCTGTGAAGGAAGTGCTCAGGTACATGGTCAAGCTCGAAAAGCTCGCTATCCTTGAACAGGGTCTGGTCCCAAGCCAGCAGGTCTCTCATACTAGTCGTATTACTTTCACCGGGCTTTAAATAAGCTTTCCTGAAATGTTATGGGAATCTATCAAGATAAGCAGAGCCTGTAAGGGACTGTAGAGAGAAAAATATATATATAACGTTAAATAGAGTTTAAATTATGGATGGTGTATTGATAAAATACGTAGCATTATTTATTGTTTTGTCTTTGCCCGCAGTTGTGGCAGGACAGGCGGATGAGAATACAATTACCGGCGGGAACCTCTTGGTTATTGTCAGTGACCAGACGGGCAACCCGGTAAGTAATGCCCTTGTTAAAGCGGAAGATTCATCGGGCATCCCTGTTTTAAAACAGACGGATTCGAACGGCAGAGCCGATCTTGTAATCGCAAAAAAATCAAAAATTACTATTAAAGCTGACGGCTATCTGGACTGGGTAAGCCGGGAGCCGGTCAGCCCCAATGTAACACTGATGCTGGTGCTGGAAAGCAAAAATACGGATTTCCATGTAATAGATACCGAGAGAAAAGATGTACCCAGAGCTTTTATAATCATAGAGGACCCGGCGGGCAACCGGATTGTGGAACAGAGCGATACGCAGGGGATGGCTTCCGCCCGGATCCCATACGGATGGGCTAACATAACAGTTAAAGCAGAGGGATACAATGACTTTAATGCCCCCTTAAAAGCTGGAAATGCTAATTACACGTTCGTTTTGAGCGGCAATGCAGATTCTAAAAAGATAGTGTGGAACATAATTGCCCTTGTCTTACCTTTTATCCTGATGTTGTTTGCCAGTTTATTCAAATGGGACGAGGATAAAAAAGATAACCGCAAGTACGTATATACGGCTGGCATCGCGTGGGTTATTTCATTTTCAGTGCTGACTATTTTGGCTTATATAACAAATGACTATTATATCTATTTCCTGGACTCGAATCTGAAAGTCTCACTTTTCGTACCCATTGCAGCTATGCTGGGCGCGGTTTCCAGCATTACGGTAAGCAAGCTGAATAAGATTGAGGGAAAACTGCCGGATCAGGAGTGGAAATCTGTCTATGTAGGTTACGGTCGCAGGCTGTTGATAGCACCCTACATTGCAATAATCGCCCTTTTTACGATAACGGAAGCTGCCGGACTGAAAAACCCCTGGGCAATACTGTTCTTTGCTTACTTCGTGGGTCTATATACCAAGCAGATTGAGGGAACCCTTGAGGAGATAGGCAAGAAATTCCTGACTGAAAAACAGATAACCGAACTTAAAAAAAGAGATTTGAAATCTTCAGAAATCGTCAAGCGGCTTGGAGTCAGCATCAGTATTGCAGAAAAGCTCGATTCGGAATGTATAAGTGAGGTCAGCGACCTGATGGCTATACCGGGAACGAAGATAAAAGATATCGCGGATAAGACATTGATAGATGAAGCATACCTGAGTGACTTGAAAGATAAAGCTAAAAAGCAGACTGACAGCATAGAAATAATGAGAAAAGGACTGGGCATTGATCACGACACGCTTGGTAGACTGGTAGGGGCGGGAATCTATTCTAAAGAAGACCTGGCTCAGATTAGTGGAGAAAGCCTCGCTAAAATTGCAAGCAATAGCGGCATCAGTGAAGAGAAACTTAAAAGCCTGATTGATGATGCTAAAAAGCAGGTTGAAAGCATAGAAATAATGAGAAAAGAACTGGGTATTGATCACGACACGCTTAGCAGGCTTGAAGATGCGGGAATCTATTCTAAAGAAGACCTGGCTCAGATTAGTGGAGAAAGCCTCGCTAAAATTGCAAGCAATAGCGGCATCAGTGAAGAGGAGCTTGTAAAACTGGTTGATAAAGCTAATCCACCGGGAAAATAGATTGGTTAAAGAAGTCTCAGGTCTCTTGCAAGACTATCTGCCAATTAACCCACAATGTTCCCCGACGCCCTCCTCTCAGCCCTCGGATACCTCGCCTCAGTCATCCCTGCCACCGTTATAGGCATCGTCCTGATGGAGCTTCTGATCGAGCTCGGCTGGATACAGAAGCTGGGCTTCGTGACCGCGCCGTTCATGCGTTTCGGGCATCTGCGTGAAGAGGTAGGCGTGAGCTTCCTGGCTGCTTTCGGCTCCCCTACTGCCGGAAATTCCATGGTTGCAGAACTCAATAAAAAAGGCTTGATTGACCGTACAGAGACTATACTCGCTTCCCTTGTTATCTCATTTCCTGCGACGTTCATCTTTGTCAGGGATTTGACCCCTGTTCTCATAATATTACTCGGAACTACAGGACTGATCTATCTCGGTATTGTGGTGGCGGTAGGTCTTCTCCGGACTGCAATAACCCTTATTCTCGGGCGCATTTTGCTGCCTCCCAAAAAACCGGCAGTAATCCGGCAGGAAATAAAGAAGAAAAAGTTCAGTGAGGCTTTCAGGACTGCACTTTCAGCATCGTGGGCACCGCTTCGAAGTATTATCCCTACAATGGTGATCGCTGCAATCATCGTGTTCCAGCTTATTGATATCGGTTTTTTCGACCTTATCTCCGTTTATCTGAAAGGTCTGCCTGTTCTCCGGTATCTCCCGCCGCAAGGTCTGCCTGTCATTGCAGCATGGTTCGCGAGCAATGTGGGGGCATATACGATAGCAGGAAAGCTTCTGGCAGAAGGGATACTATCATCAAAGGAAGTTGTGATTACCCTGCTTGTCGGAAGGGTTCTCTCCAGCCTTGTGCGCCTGCGGTTCACCATCCCTTATTATACAGGCATATTCTCTCCAAAAGTGGGCATGCAGATCATGCTGCTCGCCACGCTGATGCAGGAGGGGCTGACTGTAATAATCATTTTCCTTCTTGCTTTGTTCTGGTGAAGAGGCGGCATATTTTGCCTAAAGATTTAAATCATACGAATGCGTAGTTAACAGTGTTAACATGCCAAAAACGACAGATAAACATCTTTATTCGGAAACGGTACAGGTACAGGACGTTTACACCCACAAGATAGAGCGGCTATCCCCTTCTGTGAAGCTCGTTTTCAAAGTGCTCGAATACAAGGGACTTATGACGCAGAAAGAGCTTGTGGCTGAGAGCTATCTCCCTCCGCGCACGGTGCGGTATGCGCTGAGCAGGCTGAAAAAGGAAGGGATACTTGAGGAGCGGCTCTATTACAAGGATGCGCGCCAGTGCCTGTACGGAGTGAAAAGCCCGCAGCAGGGTGAACTGATATCCAATTTCGCCTGCGGTGTGGTATAGTTTATATGGATTAAGCCATATTTTTGATATATGGATAGAACCAGTTCGCGAGAGATAGTACATTTCATAGCCTCCCTGCTTGTACTCACCATAGCATTCACTTATCCAAACACAAGACCTGAAGTGCTAATGATAGTGGCTTTTGGTGTGGGTACCGGCTTTCTTCTTCACGAACTTGCCCATAAATTTACTGCCCAGAGGTATGGATATATAGCCGCTTATGAGGCAAGCGCAGCCGGTCTTCTTCTGGCACTTGGTCTTAAGTTTTTTACAGGTTTTGTATTTGCCGCACCAGGTGCTGTTATGATCCGCGGTAAAAAAGCTTATTACAACCCTCTTGAAGACCAATACCTGGATTCTCTTAAAACCGCAAAAGAGTTTTCATATATATCTGTTTCAGGAGCTGTCGTAAACCTTATACTTGCAGTATTATTTTTTATAGCTTCATCCTTCGCAGCACCTTACAGCCTTGCAAAAGCAGCCCTGATGACAGGAACCAATATCAACATGATGCTTGCAGGGTTCAATATGATTCCTCTCGGTCCTCTTGACGGTGCAAATGTACTGCGATACAATCCTGTGCTATGGGTTATAATCGGGCTTCCATCAATAGTTCTGCTCTTGATTTTCTTTATTCTTTAGGTGACCCCGACTTTTTAATCCTACCACGCGCTTTATATAACCAGGAGAAGAAACTATACAGGTATCGGGTAGAGTCATGAGATTTAAGATCAAGAGGTTTGACGGGGAAAAATCGTGGTTCGATGCCTTTGAAGTGAGAGTCAAGCCGCACATGTCAGTGCTTGACGGGCTTTTCCAGATACAGGACGAGCTGGACAGCTCACTGGCGTTCCGGTACTCCTGCCGCGGCGGGGTATGCGGCTCAAGTGCAATGCTCATCAACAAGAAGCACAGGCTGGCGTGCCGCACCCAGGTCTCGGAGATAGCGGGAGAATGGGTCATAAGCCCGTTTCCATTAGGTACTGTTGCAGTGCCGAGGATAAAAACAGGGGATTACATACTTATAGAGCCGCTGCCGAACCTGCCTGTCATCAGGGACCTGATAGTTGACCTTGCGCCTTTCTTCGATCATTACGAATATATACGTCCCTGGTTTGAGGGCAACAGCTCAAATCCCATGCAGGAGGCTTTCATGTCGCAGGCTGATATCAGGAAAGTCGACAGGTATGCAGCCTGCATCCTCTGCGGTCTGTGCTACGGCACATGTCCTGTCTCTGCAAGAGATAAGGATTTCCTCGGTCCTGCCGCCCTTGCGAAAGCCTGGCGCTTCTATGCCGACACCCGGAACAGGAATACTGAGGAGATATTGAAAAGGGTAGACCTGAAGATGGGCATCTGGGCATGCGATGAGGTTTACCGCTGCGTTGAAGTATGCCCGAAGCAGGTGCCTCCGACCAATGCGATCACTGGATTCATGAGAAAGGCTATAGTGCATAAACTGAAAACGATACTCAGGTGAACATGGATAAAGAGAGGGCATACGGGACCGGGATGTGGGCGTGGCTGCTGCAGCGCATCACAGGTTTCCTGCTTGTATTCTACCTTTTCCTGCATATCGGATGGGCGCACGGGATCAGCACGCCTTTTAATTTTCTATTCGTCCCGACCGGAACGGCGTTCTTCGTTCTCCTCCTGCTCGCTGTTCCCCATGCCCTGAACGGCTTCCGCGTTTTTGCCCTGGACCTCGGTATCAGGGAGAAAGCGCAAAAAATATTGTTCTGGGCGCTCATGCTCTTCGGTGCTATTGTGATAATCCTGGCTTACAGATCAAGGTATGGCTTATAGTCAAAATATGGGAGTCAGACAATGAAGGAATACGATATGATCGTGATAGGGACAGGTTCTGCTATGAACTTTATCAGTCCTATAGTCGAGAGGAGTCCGAGAATCAAGGTGGCTATCATCGATAAGGATGAGCCAGGAGGCATATGCCTCACGAGGGGCTGCATACCTTCCAAACTGCTCCTGTACCCTGCAGAATTAGTGAGGGAGATAGAGAATGCCGCAAAGTTCGGCATCGGTGTGGAGTTGAAAAGTGTGGATTTCAGGAAGGTAATGGAACGGATGAGGAGCAAAATCTCAAACGATATAAACATGATACGGAGAGGACTATCAAACAATCCCAACGTAGATTATTACCAGGATATTGCGCAATTCACAGCACCCTATACGATGAAAGTGGGAAATGAAACGATAACTTCAAAAATGATTTTCCTGTGCACGGGTTCAAAGCCCGAAATACCGCAGGTAAAAGGACTGGAGGATACGGGCTATCTTACGAGCGATACGGTCCTGAGATTGACAGAGCTTCCTGAGAGCGTAGGCATTATTGGAGGCGGGTTCATTGCAGCGGAGTATGCCCATTTCTTCTCAGCCATGGGTTCAAAAGTAACCATTATCGGACGGAAACCCCGGTTCCTGCACAATGAGGAGCCTGAGATCTCAGAGGTGGCAAAAAAAGAGATGTCAAAGTACATGGACATAATTACAAACCATGAGGTTATCGAGGTACAGAGAGCGGCAGGCGGGGAAAAAAAGATCATAGCCCAGGAAAGGAGCAGCGGTAAAAAGATGGATCTAATTGTAAAGGAGATACTTGTTGCCACAGGCAGGGCTCCGAATACCGACATACTTCATCCTGAAAGGGCAGGGATAAAGACCTATGGTAAAGGGTGGATTGCCGTGAACGAATATTTTGAGACCTCGCAGCCGAACATCTGGGCTTTCGGGGACGCGAATGGAAAGTATCTTTTCAAACACGTGGCGAATTACGAGTCTGGCATCGTTTACTACAATGCGTTCCTGAAAAAGAAGATAAAGGCTAATTACCATGCCGTTCCTTACGCCATCTTCTCGTATCCTGAGATAGCCAGCGTCGGGATGAAGGAAAAGGAGGCTATCGAAAAGCACGGGAAAAGGGGCGTGCTCATAGGTTTCTACAGGTACCAGGATACAGCCAGAGGCGAAGCCATTGAAGCGGAGGATTATTTTGTAAAGGTAATAGTGGAAAAGAACACTGATAAGATCCTGGGTGCGCACATAATCGGTCCCCATGCCTCGATCCTTATCCAGGAGATCATCAACCTCATGTATACTCCTGAGCAGGGCTTCGCTCCTGTCATCAATGGAATGCACATCCATCCTGCATTGAGCGAGGTCGTGGAGAGGGCGTTCAGTTCGCTCATGCCGCCTGAGCATTATAACCATATACTGAGAGAATACTTTCAGCATGAGCCATAAACTCCCTTGGCTACTCTTTCGTATGGAGAATCCTCAACGCATCCTCTATTTGTTTGCGTTCAATAATGTCATAGAAGACAACTACTATGCCTGTAATACTATCTTCATCATCTCTGATGGATGAACCGATTATGTCAACAGGTATTTCAGTCCCGCCCTTTGCTACTAATACGGTGTGATCTGCCAAACCGTAAAAAGTTCCCTCTCGAATCACTTTTGTTACAGGATTTTCGACCTGTTTACCCGTTTCTTTGCTTATGATATTGAATACGGTTGATAGAGGCTTCCCTAAAGCCTCTTCCTGCTTCCAGCCTGTAAGCGCCTCCGCAATAGGGTTCATAAGCCTTATGGTGCCCCCTGTATCTATGGCAATCACCGCATCCCCTATGCTTTTAATTACCGCAACGAGCCATTGGTTGCTCTCTCTCAGTCTTTTCTCGCTCTCTTTTAGCATCTTCTCCATTCTGTGCTTGTAGAGGGCAATCTCAATAGTAATTTGTAATTCTCTTTCTTTGAATGGTTTAATTAAATATCCAAAAGGCTCTGTTATTTTTGCCCGTTCCAGAGTTTTTTCGTCGGCATAAGCCGTGAGATATACGACTGGAATATCGAGGCTGGCGCGTATTTGCTCAGCAGCTTCAATACCGTCCATTTCACCGTGTATCACAATATCCATCAGCACTAAATCAGGATTGTTCTCTTTTGCCTTTTTTATTGCTTCTTCACCTGAGGATACTGTTACAGGGACGGTATATCCCATTCGTTTCAATCTTCTTTGTATGTCCTCAGCTATAATAATTTCATCTTCGACAACCAGTATCTGTGCTTCTGGCATTATTTTATTCCCTTAAATTTGATTTGAAATTCTGTTCCTTTATTTCGATTCAGGTTAATCTCACCGTGCAGTTGGTTCTCTGCCAGTACTGTAACTAGGTGCAAACCTAACGATTCGGTTTTTTTGAAATCAAGATCTTTCGGGAGACCGATGCCATTATCGCTAACCACAAGTTTAAACATATTCCCATCGGTTGATTGGAACGCTATCTTTATTTCACCTTTCACGCCTGGTGGAAATGCATATTTTAAAGAGTTAGTAGCTAGTTCGTTTATTATTAATCCACATGGAATGGCAAAATCAATATCCAATAAAGTGTTTTCGATATCAGTATCTAATACTATATTACCCGCATTAACTCCACAAGACTGAAACAAATTGGCTACCAGATCTATAATATACTCCTTGAAATCAATCTTTGACAAATCTTTGGATCGATAAAGTTTTTCATGAATAAGGGACATAGATGCTATCCTGTTCTGGCTGTCTATGAATACATCAATCATGTTTTTATCTTTAATATATTCAGACTGATGCATTAGCAGACTGGAAATAATCTGTAGGTTATTCTTGACCCGGTGGTGAATTTCCCGCAGCAGTACTTCTTTTTCTTGGAGATCTCTTTTGATTTGTTCTTCAGCCAGTTTGCGCTCATCGCTTGATTACTGTAAATCCTCGGCCATTTTGTTGAACGACCCGGCTAATTCACCTATCTCATCTTTAGATTTAATTTCAATTCTGATACCAAGGCCGCCTTTACCGATATCAATAGTTGCTTCCCTAAGTTTATTGACAGGTCCGGCGATATTTCTGGCTATGATATATCCAAGAGCCAGGGCGCTGATGATAGCAACTGCACTGATAATAAAAATAATATTATAAAGAGAACCGGCGTCTTTTTTGGCAGCAATTTGCTGCTCATCCTGCAGGTTCAGTTCTATTTTTGCCAGTTCAAGACCCTTTGTTCGGATACCAGCGCCAAGATTATCAAGCTTTCGTATTAATTCCTCATGGTTCCCAGGTTCAAATCTTCCTGTTGTTCTCACCTCATTGTCGTATGCTTTAAACAGCAATT
Source organism: Candidatus Methanoperedens sp. (assembly GCA_026552855.1). Taxonomy (GTDB): domain Archaea; phylum Halobacteriota; class Methanosarcinia; order Methanosarcinales; family Methanoperedenaceae; genus Methanoperedens. Next base: position 9,541 of record JAPMTX010000066.1, read on the forward strand.
CAACTGTGGATTGAAGTTCATCTGTTTTAGATTTAATCTCTTCTAATTTTTTCTTTGCTTCGGCATTCTTTATTCTCGCTTCTATAAATGCAGTTTGTTCTCGCAGGGACGTAATTCTCATGAAAGCTTTCTGCCTGTCTGTTTCATTATGCAGCGTTAGAAACAGCATTGTGTGTCCCTCTGCTCTTTTTGCATAACTGCTTATTTCATTTGATGCCTCTATTATGGAACTGAAATGCTCCTCCCCGCTTTCATAAACGGTTACGACCTGTTTATTGGCATAAAGACCAAGATACCCGACAATACCTACCAATAGAGAAACTGCTATAAACCCTATGAATAATTTTAACCTGAGTCTCATCTTGGTAACCTCTTTCGGTTTTTAAGACATGCACTATATTCATATTGATGGCATGAGGGACAGTATGAGAGCTTTAAAGCCGGTATATTAGTTAGTTTGCGATGCATATAAACAGGGTTGTGAATGAACTCACAACTCTTTTTATTATAATGCGCTAACATTATGAATTTATTTAGCTATTGGTGAAATTACCGTGACTTCTATATAAATCTATTCAGACCCATTGATTTAAATAGAGAGCCATAGATAGCTGAATCTCACTTAGACATTTATGCCAAATAGGTGATGCAATGGAAAAAGAAAAATACTTGAAAATAGCCCAAGAGACACTCTCACTTGTGTTCTCAGAAGCATCTGCTAAATCCACTATTGAAGCAATGGAAAAACTCCGACTCTCTGCAATGTCTGATATTGATGTGAATCTTACGAACGAATTAAACGCTATTTTATATAAAAGGGTAAGAATATTAAAGGGGGAAAACACAGCGGTACTATTTCTTAAATCAATTAAAGCTGAATGCAGTGAATCAAGTGGAACAAATAAGCAATCAGGTATCAGATCCCTCTAGTAATCTTATCTATCAATACCTCAAAAGCTTCAAACACCCCGATTTTGTCCTTTGCCACTGCCGGGATAATAGAAATATCTTCGGATAAATCAAGCTCTTTTCTTATTTCTTCAGGATTCATAGCCCCAGCCAGATCCTGTTTGTTGGCTATAACAATATACGGCAATCCATATGATTTAATTATTCCAAGCATCTGTTTTACTCGGATAATATTTTCAGGATTTGTGGAATCCACAACAAGAAAAACTCCCATAGCTTCACCGCTTAGTAGTTTTATGACTGGGTCAAACCGCTCTTGATCCGGTGTCCCGAAAATATCTGCATTAAAACCATTATAATCTACATGTCCATGATCAAGTGCCACTGTAGTCCCAAGCCAATCAATAGACACAGCCTGATTTGCGAGCGCATGCACAAACGTGGATTTTCCGGCATGAGAAGGCCCTATAACAAGTATCTTCGGTATGAATAACTTTACTCCTCCCGGTCGCAGTACCTTGAACAGCATAGATCTTTTTATCTCTTTTGCCCAGTCTGATTTAAGCATTGATTTTCTTGTTTCTTTTATCCAGTCCGATTTAAGTACCCAGAAGTACTGGCCAAAGATGACACGGTCGGCTATACCTCCTATAGCTATTACTGCGTTGAAGAGATCTTTTTTTATTAAGTCTAAGGCCTCTTGAGAATATGGCCATGCAGTAAAGTTATAAACCGTAGCATGATTATAGTGGGTTGCACACCTGTTCCAGTTCCTGATTGCTTCAATAGTCTCTTTTTCGCCGCATAAATCCATCATGGTAGAAAGAGAACCAAATGTTATAATGCTTGGCGGCAATTCTCTCATTGCGTCTACTATTATTTTATCTAAATCTCTAATATTACTTGGGTTTAAGACAACATATTTTTCGCTTGAAGGAGCTCCAATTAATGAATTATAAGCATCCACAAAAAATAGATTATCTTTGAAAAGCTGGATATCCCATCCGAATTGCCGAAATTGATCTCTTATATTATCCGGATTGGTACTTGATGCAATGAAAACGCCTGTTTCTCCATATTTTAGTGCAGTATAAATAGTTTGCATTCCGAAGATTTCCCCTTCAACACCCGGCTGGATATAATAAACAAGGCTCTTTCCTTTGGGTACTCCTCCGCCCAGAAATCCGTCAAGTTTTGGGATACCGGTCCCTATCATGCTATTTTCCCCCAATTATCTTTATATCAGCTCCCTCAACCTCATATTCAAACCACGGGGTGGGCTTTGGAGATAGCCCTATCACCCTTATAAAATTCCTATCAGCCTCAGATTTTATCTCTATCATACCGTCGAATAGCTGTTTTAAGGTCGCAATTGCCTGATCATCATGCATGCCGCTCTCTATTACATATACTCCGAGAGCCCCGGTTGCTTTGATGCGCCCTGTAAAAACATGCAGGAACCTGAAAACCGTCTGGAGGTTCGAATACATAAGTATAGTGGAAAGTGAATTAATATGAAGCTGAATTCTCCGAATGTTCTTTTTCATGAAGTATTCGTCGAGAAACTGGCTTATTTTTACTCCTATGCCGGTCAAATCTACAGGACTGCTCGCTATTTTGATGTTCCCATTTTCAACAGCCTCCCCTCCAAGCGTTTTTGTGACGCAATCAACTATTCCAATTCTTGATGGCGGCAGGGTTAATTTGCGCTCCTCGAACCATTCTAAGATATGTGTTGCTGATTCCCGGGTTGTTACAGTTATGATAGCATTCTCATTTTTTGTCGCGCCATAATACATTATATTGTAGAGGATAACTTCCTTTCCACTCATAGGAGGACCTATAAGCATGATATTCAAGCCCTTCTTTATACCACCTATTGCATTATCCAGTTCCTTAATACCAAGTATATAATCGCTCATTTTTATCACCTATTTTAAATCTAGTAGGTATGCTGGGTCTGAGGATCTCTGGTTAGGTTTATCTTATTGACATAATATTAAGATTAATTCACACAAACTTCACACACTAATCTATACACACCTCGTAATGTTGCTGAAGGATCCGGTCGGTATATCGATTCTGAAACATATCGAGGATGCCCTGAGAACCACCCGCAAAGCCTGTTAATACGTGCTACCAGGGCTACGAGCGATTACTTGGCTAATTAATTATATATTCCCTGAAAACATTATTTAGTCCCGATGCCGAACACCCAGTATACGGATGGAGTATCAACTTTAATAAAACACAAATGGAAGATTGCTCTGGCAATTACCATACTGTTAATCACCTTTGTTTTCCTGTACATTATATTCAGGCTGCTTGATGGTATAATCCTGGGTATAGTCCTTGCATACGTCGCAAGACCGCTGAAACATTTCATCGACAGGTACACTCCGAGATTTTCATCTCATATTGCCACAGCCGCTATCATTCTTCCCATCTTGTTGATCATAGGTTTTGGTATTATTGAGATATTCAACATTATCCTATGGGCTGTTAAAAACCAGGACTATGTCACAGGGGTCCTATTAAACCTGGTTGAAAGGCTTGATCTCCCGGAATTCGCCCGCGATAAGACCAGGGATGTTATATCGAATTTCGCCCTGTATCTTTTACCCCTGATAAAACAATTATCCCCCGGCGATATTGCTTTAGCTTTTGAGACGCTGACGCTTACAGCCCTCAATATACTTATTGCTATCATTCTGTGTTTCTACCTGCTGGTCGATAGCGGCAGGCTTATTGAAAGAACACTTGAAATAATCCCCGATGAACTGAAGGATTTCTCACAGAGGTTCATGGGACATTTTGACGGCATTCTTTCAGCACTGTTCATAGGGAATTTTTACAGTGCCATTTCAGTCGGTATACTGTCATTGATCGTATTCTGGGCATTTGGCTTCGCCAACGTTCTTGCGCTTTCTGCCCTGATGCTGATTGCAGCCATAGTCCCGTTGTTCGCAGGGTGGATGGTGATCGCGCCGCTTGCGATATACAGGTACTTTGATAAGGGAAGCGAGAGCGCGATTATTTTCCTTACAGTCTGCGTGCTTGTAATAATAATCCCCTCCGAACTCCTGATAAGACCCTTCATCATCAACTACAGATCCAATCATCAAACCCGCATAGGCAATACCTGCATAGGCAGTACTAACCCCTTGTAATTCCCATCCTCATCCTGATATCCTCTACATCCCAGTCCTTAACAAGGTCGCCCTCTACTTTAACATCAGTGCCTATATCCAGTGATTTTGCCCGCACTTCGCCTGCAATGAAGTCGGCGAACGCCGATACAAGCTCCGAGACCTTTGCATCCTTTATCTCCACGACTGCTTTTATCTCCTCTTCTACAGCCAGGTCAAGTTCCTTCCGCATATCCTGGAGCCTGCGTATTACCTCGCGGGCATACCCCTCGGATTCGATCTCGCGCGTAAGCTCCGTATCTACGTATACCTCCCCGGCTGAGAAGCTCGCCTGGGCTATGGTAGGCGGGAGCGTGTCCCTGAAGCTCACCATATCTTTTGTGATGGTGCCGGCTTTAAGCTCAAAACTGCCTGTCTCTTCCATCGCCTTCTTGAGCAATCTTCCGTCCAGCTTCTTAAGTTCTGCTATGATCCTTCCTGCTTCCTTCTTGAAGACAGGACCTATTACGCCAGGATTGGGCACTACCTCTACGCCGAGTTCTTCCCAGGGTTCGCCTGTTTTGAGCAGCACTATCTCCTTGGCATTCGTCTGCTCTTTTAAGACTGATTCAAGGCTTGCAACTGCTGAGGCGACCTCATCTCTCTTCGGCGCCACGATTATCCTTTTAACAGGCCACCTCAGTTTTCGCTTCAGTTTCTGCCGCGCATTGGATGATGCCTCAACTATCTCCCGTACAAGGCTCATCCTTGACTCAAGTCCGGTATCCAGGAACTCTTCCCTGGGTCTCACCCAGTCGCACAGGTGAACCGTGACCGGCGCATCCGGATCGACATTGCGAACGAGGTTCTGGTATATTCCTTCGGAGATATGGGGCGCAAATGGCGCTATGAGCCTGGTAACAGCAGTAAGGACCTCATATAGCGTATAATATGCAGCCAGCTTGTCCGGGTCGTTCGCTTCGCGCCATGTCCTGGGTCTTATGAGCTGGATATACCAGCGCGAGAGGTCTTCAAGTATGAACTCGGATATGGAACGCGTGGCTTTATGGAGGTTATACACCGACATTTCATTATCTACCTGTTTTATGAGCGACTGCATGCGGGAGAGAATCCATTTATCCTCAATTCGCAGCGCTTCGGGCGTTCCTGACATCTCAAGCGGGTTGAACTTATCAAGGATCATATACGGCAGAGGGAAGCGGTATACGTTCCAGAGGATGTTCAGCATCCTGTGCACATTCCCGACCTCATCCCAGGAAAATTTCAGATCGTCCCAGGGCGCGTTCTGCGAAAGCACGTATAAGCGGAGGGATTCTGCGCCGTATCTTGCAATCACTTCCTCGGGCGATACGACGTTGCCGAGGCTCTTTGACATCTTTTTACCCTCGGTATCCAGGGTGAAGCCGTGCATCAGCACGCTCTTATACGGCGCCTTCCCGAATGATACCATGCTTGCTCCAAGCTGGGAGTAGAACCAGCCGCGCGTCTGGTCGTGACCTTCTGTGATAAAATCAGCAGGCCACCATTCCTTGATGGTTATATCATCGCGCGGGAAGTTCAGTGTCGCCCACGATGCCACGGCTGAATCGAACCACACGTCAAAAACGTCCGGGACCCTGCTCATCCTCCCGCCGCATTTGCATTTGATATGGATGTTATCCACGTTAGGTCTGTGGAGGTCTTCCAGTTTCGGGACGCCGGAGCGGCTGCGAAGCTCGTCCATGCTCCCCATCACCTCTATTTTGCCGCAGGATTCGCATATCCATACCGGGATAGGGATACCCCAGTACCTCTGGCGAGATATGCACCAGTCGCGCGAACCCGCGATCCAGTCCGCAAAGCGCGCCGAGCCTGCCCATTCAGGGTACCACATGACTTTTTTGATCTCCTCCAGCATTCTCTCCTTGAGGTCTGTGACCCGCAGGAACCACTGCTCGGTTGCGAGATAGATTATCGGAGTCTTGCACCTCCAGCAGTGACCGTACCTGTGAGAGATGCTGCCGCCTGCCAGGAGCAGGCTTTTTCCTGCCAGGTCGTCAAGCACGACCTTATTTGCATCCTTCACATGCATCCCTTTATAATCTCCAGCCTCTTCCGTGTACCTGCCGTCTGTACCGACAGGGCAGAAGATGGGAAGCTTGTTCTTCACTCCAAGCTCAAAGTCGTCAATACCGTGACCCGGGGCTATGTGAACGCACCCGGTGTTCTCGGCGGTCACGAAATCAGCCATGTAAACGTTATGCCTGAACTCTTTCTGCTTCGGTACTTTATCCTCAAGAGGATGCAGGTACTCTATATGAATATCCTCGCCAAGCATGGTCTTGAGCACTTCATGGTCCTTATATCGCCCCTGTTTCAGTACGTTCTCCATGAGCTGCCCTGCCATTATCAGTATCTCTTCTTTCCCATCCTTTACTGCTCTTACTTTTACATACTCAAATGAAGGGTGCACAGCAACGGCGATGTTGGCGGGAATCGTCCAGGGCGTGGTAGTCCATATCACTATGAAGGTATTCTCCTCATCCTTGAGCGGGAATTTGATGTACACCGAAGGGTCGGTCTCATCCCAGTACTCGACCTCGGAGTCGGCTATTGCAGTCTCGCACCTTGGGCACCAGTTCACGACCCGCAGCCCTTTTTCAAGCAGTTTCTTCTGGTGTGCCTGCTTCAGCGTCCACCATGCAGCTTCTATGTACTCGTCGCGCAGCGTCATGTACGGATCTTTCCAGTCAAGCCAGACCCCAAGGTTCTTGAACTGCAGGGTCATCTCGTCGCGGTGCTTTAACGCGAACTCCTTGCATTTAGCCACGAAATTCCCCACGCCGTATTTCTCGATATCCTTCTTTGATTTGAACCCGAGAACTCCTTCCACCTTCACCTCTATGGGAAGACCGTGCATGTCCCACCCTGCGCGGTCAAGGATATGGAAACCGTTCATTGACCTGTAGCGCAGTATCGAGTCCTTGATGACCTTGTTCCAGGCTGTCCCCAGGTGTATCCTGCCCGTCGTGTAAGGGGGTCCATCTACGAAAAAGAACTTCTTACCGTTCTTCCTGGATTCCCTGACCCGGGAATATGCATCTACTTCCTCCCAGAACTTCTGTATGTTCTGCTCGATGGTCTTTGCATCGTATTGAGAAGCCTCTTTTATCATAAAATAATCTCCAAAGAATGGGGGTAGTAAGGCGATGATGCAATTAAAACCTTATGGTTTAAAGATAAATCCGAGTAAGAACATAACAAAAGAGTTAATAACCCTTATGATTAAGAACTAGATATTTCGATATAGCTGGTGATTCTGATGGATGCAAAGGAAGCGACAATGAGAGTGAGAGATTATTTTGCAAGTGTTAAAAAAATCAAATTCATGTTTGAGGTTAGAGGTGTTGAGAAAAAATCTGAAATGTTTGAGCGAGATGCCTGGGTGGTTAAATGTGATATCCAAAATGTCTTTGAAGAAGAACCAATATCATATGAGGTAGGCATAGCAGATGATTCAGGGGATATTCTCTATGTCAAAGAAATTGAGCGGTAGATGGAAGGCAATTGTTATAGATACAAGCCCATTGCTGTTACTTCTAATGGGTTTGTATGATAGAAAGGCTATAGATGGTTTTAAAAGGCTTTCAGAATATGACTGTGATGATTACGATTTGCTCTTTCAATTCGTTGCGAGAAGAAAACTTATCGTGACCCCGCAGGTTCTATCTGAAGTATCCAATTTTGCAAGAGGGTTAAAAAATAAATTTTCTGAATTTATAGTAGAAAATAGATCAACTCTTGAGAGAATTGATGAGAAATATATACCAAAGACTGATATTCTTACTTCTCAAGAGGTTGTTAACTTTGGATTTACTGATATCTCAATAATTTTAGCTGCTAAGGAAAATAATGCACTGGTACTTACGGATGATTTCCTACTTTGCGGAATATATAGAAAATTCGAATTAGATACAATACATATGACTGAAGTTCTCAGCCAAAAAGAGATATTCAAGGCATAACATATTAAAAATCTTATAAACTGAGCAATAAATCAAAAACTAAATAATAAAAATAAAAAAGGAGGCTCCGGTTGCAGATGCAACCGGTTTTATCCGCCCTTCAGCAGGTACCAGAGCAGAACCAGTATTATCAGGACGATAAGACCAATCCAGATATAAGAATTGCTGGTCTTCTCTTCTTTCTTGACCTCTGTTTTTGGCACCTCAACCTTTGTGACAGGTCTCGGTCTTGGAGGTTCTACCTTGGGTCTGACAGGCTCAGGTGCCGGAGGCTCTTCTACCTCTTTTGCCTCTACTTTCTCCACTCCAGCCACGAACGGACTCTCAACGCCGGTCAGTACCGCCATTACGCGGACTTTCCCTGTTAAGGTGTTGTCCACTTTTGCGCCCCAGATGATCCTCTTTGTATTGGGGACCTTGTCCATTATCAGTTCGCCTGCAACAGCCACTTCCTCAAGCGTCAGGTCTTCGCCGCCTACGATGTGTACGAGCACGCCATAGCTTGCTGAGATATCCCTGACATCAAGCAGTGGTGTGCTGATAGCCTGTGCGACAGCCTTACCTACTCTGTCCTGACCGTCACCTTCGCCAATGCCTATGGATGATACCCCGCCGCGTTCCATTACTGCGCGCAGGTCGGCATAGTCAAGGTTGACAAGGCTCGGCTGGGTTATCGTATCTGTGAGGTTCTTCACGAATGCCCCGACCAGTGCATTTGCCACATTGAGAGCTTCTTTCAGCGGGAGGTTCCCTGCTACTTCTCTCAATTTTGAGTTATCTATGATTACTACTGAATCGCAGGATGATGCAAGCAGGCTTATCGCTTCCCTTGCTTTCTCCCTTCTTGCCATCTCGATAGTGAACGGGATTGTAACGCAGCCTATTGTAAGTGCTCCCATCTCGCGTGTTAGCTCTGCAGCCACCGGCATGGCGCCAGTCCCGGTCCCTCCGCCCAGTCCTGCAACAAGGAATACGAGGTTTGTCCCTTCAAGCTCAGACCTCAACTCAGTCATATTCTCCCTGGTCGCCTGGGCTCCCATCTCGGGGTAGCCACCGCAGCCGTGCCCTTTGCACAGCTTCTCTCCGAGCAGGATCACTTTATCAGCTTTCTGAACATAAAGATGGTTGACATCGGTGTTAGCTGCAATTATCCTGCCACCAGTCATTCCTTTTTCTGCAATCCAAGTCGTTATATTACAACCTGCACCACCCAGCCCGACTACAGCAACAGATGGTCTCGCAGTTTTTGCGAATTCTTTCAAATCTGTAACCAATTTTTAAGCCTCCTTCAAAATTATGGATATCTATTTTATAGGTGTTTTAGTATATAAGTTTTTTCAAGAACAATAACTCACATCCCGAATTTTTTCATCATTTTTTGTAAGTTGAATTTTCCTCCCTTCATACCTTTTATGGTCTTTTGCATCATCTTGTGGTATTTCAGGAGTTCACGCACCTCTTCGTACTTTGTTCCGGAACCGCGCGCTATCCTTGTAATTCTTGAGCTGTTTATATGTTTCGGGTCTTCAAGTTCCTTTTCAGTCATGGAATCCATTATATACTTATACCTGCTCAGTTTTTCCTGGGTCACGTTGTACATATCGTCTGAGATGTTCGCACCGAGCCCGAGCTTGCCTATGGGCAGCATCTGCATCACCTGTTTGATGGGACCCATCTTGTTCACAGCCTCCAGTTGCTTGTACATATCCTTCAGTGTGAACCTGCCGCTCAGCATCGCCTCCATGTCCAGTTCTTCGCCTTTCAGGGTCTCTTCAGCTTTCTCCACGAGTGACTTGATGTCGCCCATGCCAAGCAGGCGCGAGATGAACCTGTCGGCTTCGAATCTCTCCAGGTCGTCCGGGGTCTCTCCTATGCCGATGAAAGCTATAGCAGAATCGGTCTCAGATACCGCAGACAGTGCGCCTCCGCCTTTGGCAGTGCCGTCAAGTTTCGTTATAACAACGCCTGTTATCCCTATGGATGCGTTGAACGCCTTTGCCTGCTCGCTTGCGAGCTGACCCATGGCTGCATCCAGTACAAGGAATTTATGATCCGGATTAGCTATCCTGTGGATATCTTCCATCTCTTTTATCAGGTCCGTCTCAAGCGCGTGTCTCCCTGCGGTATCGATGATCTTCACATCGTACTTATCAATAGCCGCAAGTCCCCGCTGCGTAATAGCCACTGCATCCTTCACATCCTTCTCGCCGTAGAAGAAGATACCCAGCCTGTCGCACAGAGTTTTCAACTGGTCGTACGCTCCTGGTCTGAACGTGTCAGCGCAGATGACCGCAGGTTTCAATCCTTTCCTCTGGAAATAGCGCGCTAATTTCGCCGTCGTGGTAGTTTTCCCGCTCCCCTGCAAGCCCACCATCATTATGGTCTGGGGTACGAGCCTGACGTTCGCACTTTTGCCGAGGATGTTTATCAATTCCTGGTAAACTATGCGTATCACGTGCTCTCTCGGGCTCATCCCGACGGGCGGCGGTTCTTTGAGAGAGCGCTGCTTTATCTTCTGCGATAGTGCCATTACAAGCCTGACGTTAACATCAGCCTGAAGCATGGCGCGCTGGATGTCCCGGACTACCTCGTCCACTATTCGTTCGTCTATTCTGCTCGCTCCGACGAGTTTCTTAAGCGCGTCCTGAAGCGAGTCCCCTAATTTATCAAGTACCATAAAGTCTGTATGTTATCTCCGATCTATAGTTTTTTGATTAATACATCTACGATTAATTAAAGCTTATGATTGTATTCCTGAAAAAAATTTGCTCCCGTAGATTATCATTTAACGGTGACAAAAAAGAAGGTTGATTACCTGTTGTGAATAACAGGTAACCTGAGTAACTATAGTATTTGCCAGAAGTCTAGAAAAGGACCTGAAGAATAAAAAATAAATGACATGGATACGAAATCTGTGCGTCTCCGTGTCATCCGTGCAATCCGTGTTCTATCATCTTTCTCCTGCCAGACACATATGGATTCTTATGTTGTCTAATTATTTATGCAAGATACTGTGTTCTGATACTATTCCGGTACTGCTCCGGGTTTTCTGGCTGGTCT
>JAPMTX010000148.1 GCA_026552855.1 Candidatus Methanoperedens sp.
GATTCAGAAGATTACTCATAAGATGGGAGAAAAAACTTCAGAATTATATAGCACTACTACATTTCGCATGCGCATGGATTACTTACAGGGCAGCTGGACTTTTCGGATAGGCTCTAAGTACATCTAATATCTACCTAATAGAACAAGCGCTATCCAGGGTATCTACCGGAGCCCTGCTCCATTTTTCATTTCCAGATATTCCCGCTATAACTGTTCGTCACCGGACACCCGAGGCACCTGTTCGATATATGATGCACGCACTCCTTGCAGTTGCACCCGTTACCGCACGGCGGCAAATCGCTAAAATCAAAATTCATCCTCAAAGGCATGATGAGGTCTTTCATCGGGGCGATCACAATGCTTACCTCCGCGTTCTTTACAAGCGGGTTATTCCGCAGGTGCCCGTCCACGATAGCCTCAAGGGTAGAGATATCCTCGCCTATGAAGAAAAGGCACAGGTTATGTCTTCCTGATACTATAAGCCCGTTCAGGAAATACGGGCAGTCCTTGAATATCTCAAGAACCGATGATGTATTGCTGGCTATCACGTCTACCTTTGCCATGTAGAGGTTCACTTTCCGGAGGTTCATCCCCACAACATGCGCCAGCGCTCCTTTCTGTTTTAGCTTATGTATCCTGGCGCTGACCGAAGGCTGGGATATCTTCAGTTTTTCTGCAATATCGCTCTGGGACATCTCAGGGTTTTTCTCAAGCAGGGATAATAGCTCTCTGTCTCTCTTATCAAGATCAAGGAATTCTTTCATGTACCTGAGTATTCCCTGGAATATCAAATAGTTTTCTATGAATTAAAATTAAAACCCGTTGTTTTGCTATAATATATAGTGAATAAGTTTATAAGTTATAACATTCAACTAATAATCATATATTAAGCCATTAGATAAGAAGTATAGCAGGAGAGAAACATGAAAAGGAAAATAGTATCCATAGACGAAGAGAAGTGCAACGGCTGCGGTCTGTGCATACCCAACTGCGCTGAAGGCGCGATCAAGATCATAGGCGGGAAAGCAAAACTTGTAGATGACAGGTTCTGCGACGGTCTTGGGGCATGCCTGGGGCATTGCCCGCAGGATGCAATTGTGATAACTGAAAGGGATGCGCCGGATTTCGATGAGGAAGCGGTGAAAAAGCACCTGAACTCAATAAGCAAACCCGGGAGGATGCACCAGGCAATGCCTCATTCCTGTCCCGGCAGCATGGCGATGGATTTTAGAGGCGAGAGAAGGACTGCCGGAGGAACTCAGGCGGGAACCCCGGCGCGGCAGAACTCTGAATTGAGGCAGTGGCCCGTGCAACTGACGCTCGTCTCACCTGAAGCGCCCTACTTTAAGGATTGCGAACTGCTCGTGGCTGCGGACTGCGTCCCGTTCGCCTACCCGAACTTCCACTCGGATTTCCTTGCCGGGAAATCGCTGATAATAGGCTGCCCAAAGCTGGATGACGCCGAGTTCTATATAGACAAGCTCACTGAGATGCTGAAGAAGAACAATATCAAAGGGATCACACTTGTCAACATGGAGGTGCCGTGCTGCTTCGGGCTTCAGAGGATTGTAGAAGAGGCTGTGCAGAGGTCAGGGAAAGTCCTTCCGATACATCAGACGGTAATAACAATAAGAGGAGAAAAGCAACAGGTTAATGGGCTGCATTGACGAGCTTGAATACGAGATACTGCTCCCTGCCACTTCTATCAAGGAATGCGCCGATTATATCAAGCGAAATTTCAAGGAAATATATTACGTGCAGCAGGGATACAGGATATTCGATACTTATCTGATAGGCAACAATCCCATACCTGTGGCTGTGGAAGACGATGATATCATCATTCCCTATGTCAAGCCCTGCCACGGATGCTTTGTTCTGAGGATAAAAGAGAGACATGAGGTTGAGCGGTTGAGGGCAGGGAAATAGGGCAGGTCTCAATCTTTTCTATTTTCATAATAATAGACCTGGATGACAGCCTTATCTTTCAGGAAATCTATCTCATCGATGGATATCCTCTGGACGTTAAGACCCGTCCTCTTCCGCAGGTCATCGATGAGCGCCTGATGGTGCTCAGGTTTGATCATCTCTATATTCTCGTACTGGATGACCTTTGATAGTTCTTTTTTCAATAAGAAGTTGCTCTCAAGTGCGTATGTGAACGCAAGGATGAGGGAATTGAGCATCAGAAGCTCTTCCCAGCTTCCTTTCATGATCGCGGTAATCATGCCGATGGCTATGAACAGGAAAAGGTAGGTCATGTCTTTCATCGAGATGCCCTCTGTCCTGTAGCGGAGCATGGAAAATACTGCAAAAAGACCGAAAGCAGCTCCGATTGACATCTCAACCGTGTTCAACAGGATTGTGATCAGAAAAATGGTAAGATTGAAAATAAAAAACGTAAAGAAGAACTCTATTTTCTTATAATTAGGATAATAGATAAGGCGAAGTAAGATAAACACCGATACAAAATCCACTGCCAGGCGAATGAAAAAATCTTCGATCATGACATCACCTTATTCATGATCAATAACCTCGGCTTGAAATTATTTTTTTTAACCTGCTCATAGAGGGATATCACGCCAAGGCAGTACTTGCTGATCGAGCCCTCGCGTATATGGTTCTGCCTCATTACCCTGATAAACGGGGAAGGCGAGGATTTTTCCTGCTTTACCTCGGCAATGACGAGGTTGTTGAAATATTTATTGGCAGCCTCATTCCTGAAGTTCAGATTGACATCTATGGTGAGCCTTTCCCTGGAAAATTTGTTCACAAGGGTTATCCTCGAATAATTAACCCATAGTTTCGGTATCAATGACCCCGGATCAAGAGGTGTTTTTTCGTGTATCAGGTGCTGTACCTCATCCTCTATCTTATATCCGGTCCCGTTCCTCCTGATGCGGTCTTTTATAGTCCTTCCCCTGTTGTTCTTAAATTTGATCTCAAAGAAGTTCAGATCGGATTCCACATATCTCCTGTACCTTACTTTGTAGCGGTTGAGTTTGCCGTTCTGGTGCTTTAAATACAACTGGAAATCCTCGGTATCAAAATACAGCGTTTCATACCTGCTTATTCTTGAGTTTGCGACCTCAAGTATGCGATAATGACCTGATATTTGCCCGAGGAAGATTGGAAGCTGCTCGATCCTGAATATAAATTTAGTATCCGTTCTATCCATCAGCCTGACGTTATCCATTTGCTCAAGGCTGATAGGCTCAAATCTTAAGAGGGCTTGGAATAAGGCATCCATATTGATCCGCTGGTGACTTTTATTGATGAAGATACCATCTCCTATCTCTACTGCATCCTGCTGCGCACCGACGACCTCCTATTTTATAGTTGATTGCACCGGATTATACTCTTATCTTGCCGTACCCTCGGCGAGTATAATGTCCTTCTTACCACACCATTGTCTGTTAAATTTTTTTTATCGTATTTAAAAGTATCTTTCCCGGCATTGAACGTGCGGTATCTGGTTATCTTCCCGTTGAAATCTTTTAAAGGCTTTGCAATAAACCTGTTGAAAAAATCAATACCATAAATTAATTAAGCTCCGAATCGAATAACATCCGAACTGAATATCCAGCAAGAAAAAACATCAGGGTAACACCGAATTTCCATGAATAACACGCTCACAGATCGCTACGGCAGGGTTATAAAAAGTCTTCGCATCTCTATAACTAAAAGATGCAACCTGAACTGCATCTACTGTCACCAGGAAGGGGAGAACAGTAATACCGGGCAGGAGATATCAGGAGATACAATCGCAAAGATAGTAGCCTCAGCGACTGGATTTGGTGTAGATAAGGTAAAGTTCTCAGGAGGGGAACCGCTGTTGCGGAGCGATTTTGAGGATATAATAGCTGCGCTCCCGGAATTAAAAAATATCTCAGCTACAACTAACGGCATTCTCCTGTCGCAGCGTGCTGCCTCTCTTGCAGACAGCGGTCTTGACAGGGTGAACATAAGCCTCCCATCGCTGAACAAAGAGCACTACGGAGCCGTAACAGGCTCACCGCAGGCATTTCCCAGGGTGCTTGAGGGTATAACTGCAGCCCTTGATGCCGGATTGGTCCCTATCAAACTTAACATGGTGCTTTTAAAAGGCATCAACGCCTCTGAGATCGATGATGCTATCAGTTTTACAGGAAGGTATGGAGGGGATGTGATATTGCAACTGATAGAACTCATGAACTTTAAAAATACGGAGCGGTTCATAGTTGACATAGACGGCGTGGAGAGAATGCTTGAGTCCAGAGCCTCTCAGGTCAAAGAGCGGCTGATGCACCGCAGGAAGAAGTACTTCATAGACGGGGTCGAGGTCGAGCTTGTCAGACCCATAGATAACTCCAGGTTCTGCGCCAACTGCAACCGTCTGCGCGTGACTGCCAGTGGAAAGTTGAAACCCTGCCTTATGAGGAATGATAACCTGATCGATGTCGGTGAGGGTGCTTCTCCAGAAGAGATCAAAGAACTGCTTAAAAAGGCTGCAGGGATCAGGGAGCCATTCTATAAGGGGTAAATATACAATTAAAAGTTATGAAAATCGATATCTATAGCAGCTTATTCAACATCAATAAAAACCGAAAACTATTTAAATATCCTGTTCGATAATGGACGAACTAGATAAGCGGGTTTCTATTTTAAAGATACCACCCACTCCCTAACCCTCCACTTTTACCCGCTTATCCTACTTATCTTTAATAAGGCGTAAAATCCACTGGGAGAGGGGTTCGCAGTGCTGGGGTACACATTCAAGAGTACAGCCTGTGCAGGGGGAGAACATATCCCCGACCAGAAGCAAACTGAAATCCTTAACCTGCGGTTCCACTTTCTCGACATACTTTATGCGGAACGTCCTTGCGCCCTTATCAGATTCCTGTTCCCTGCTGATTATCCCTTCTTTTTCGAACTTGTCGATTATGCGTGAGCATTTGCGGCGGTCTATCTCAGCCTTTTTCCAGAGTTCGTTCTGTAAAATCCCTTTTTTCCTGGATTTTATTAATTTCAGGACTATCTCTTCGGCTTCCATTCTACTCCCCTACAGGGCATAGCAGGATTATGTTATTGCCTCTCAGGACAACCGAACCAAGGGAGCGCGATTTTGCTCCGCCCGCGATCTCAAATGTATCTACAAGGTGCAGGTTAAGATTATCATCCACGCTCTCAAGCCTGCCTTCAAGTGTATTTTTATCACCTTTCATCTCAACCTGTACGCGCGTACCTATCAATGTCTGAACTTTTTTGTTAGGGAACAAGATTAGACCTCCAGTCCTTTTTATTTCGTTTAGTACTTCAATTTTTGCATAGGTTTGCTATCGCTCTTGAAATACTTTGCGGATGGTCAAGCACTGTTATACCTTCAAGCTCCCTCAATATCCCGACGTTCCTTGCATCCACGTCGCGTACTTTGAGCTTTGCCATCCCCCCTCTTATCGCACCATAGCTGCAAAGCTTCACGCATAACCCACATCCGCTGCACCTGAGCAGGTTTATCTGGTCTGCAACCGCCTGTTCGGGGCAGCTCTCAGCCGGGGGGCAGAGTTTGCAATCCATGCATATTTCCCTGTCTTTGGAGAACGGCATCTTTGACTCAATCGTGCCTGCGATATCGACCGGGACTATATAGACAGGCACGCCGCCTTTCGCAGCCTGCGCCACTGCATTGGTCACGATGGTATCAGCTATCCCGTAAGCAATCTTGGCTGCGGTATTGGACGTGGCTGGTGAGACTACAAGGGCGTCGTATTTTTGCAGCAGGAACCTCCCCGCCTTGGGGTTGCTTGCTCCCTGCTCCCGCTCGAAGAAGCGCTCCTCAAGGTAGCCGCCAGGGGAGATGCCTGAGAGCTCGCCGGCTAACCCGTACATGCGGATTACCTCTTCGCCTGCCCGCGATACAAAAGAAGTGACCTTCAAATCCGGTGTTGTTTCTTTAAGTTTTTTAAAAACCTCGAAAGTTTCACGCAGGAAGTGACCTGCGCCTGTGATTGCCCATGCGATTCTCATGATATGTTCTTATATCTGGCGGACACTTTTTAGCCGCAGAAAAATCTTTGAATTTAGTACCCAATTAAATTATATAAACTTTAGCTTTTAAGGCTCTGATTAAACTTATATCTAAAGAAATTCAAGTGATAAAGAGGGAGCCCTGAAATGGTCGATAATACCAGCCAAGTTGAAATCAAAGCTAATAAAATTGAAAGTTTCCTATTAAAAGATTACGAGCTGAAACTCCAGTACCTTAATAACCATTTTACAAGGATGTGGAGCCGTTTTCAATACTATCTTGTATTCGAGACTGCCCTTGTTGCTGCATTCTTGGGCTTATTCAGAGATGTAAAAGGTTTATCGATTTTTGGCATTCCTATTACTGTAATAGGTTTACTGTCCAGTATTCTCTGGTACATTGCCGGCGCTGAAGATCGTTATCTCGTTGTGCTTTACAGACAACAACATGTTAAACATGCCAAGGAACGGTATGTAAAACAAATCGGAGTTGAAACCGAATTGGCAGATTATCCCTATGTTGGTGAAATCAAAAAGACCGAAGAAATTGAACCAATAGAACAAAAGGTGTACCAATGGAGGTTAGAAGAGATCAGTACCACGAAATTAGCGGCAGTTGTTCCTTTTCTTTTTATTCTATGGTGGGTAACTTTGATTGCTTTGATGGGAAGTATGATTTTATTAGGGATATTAGCAGTTACTACTGGGGCAACTTATGGCTACTTAAAACCCGGTAAAGAGTACCGTAAAATGTTGTTCAAAAAAGGGATTTTGATAGGTACAATACTCGCTCTAATCTTTGCGGGACTAATGGTAGTGGGCAGTGAATTTCTACTGCTTGGCAAAGGGGCAGGAGTATCTGCATCCGTCGAAATAATAATCCTCCCAGTACTTTTTATCATCGGCACATTTATAGGGGATCGGCTTGAAGAGAAAAGTAAAACCAAAGCTGAGATGCACGAGGCAGGGTAGAGCATGCTCATGCCTCTATTTTTTAATTCCTGAGCCTGATAATATTTGATTTTAGTACCCTGGACGGGCGTATTGTTCCGTTATCAAAAACTCGGTCTGCTTAAACAATATGAAATCCGAGGCAGCATGGAATTAAAATAACGGCACTAGCCGAAAAGTTATATGCCCAGGACGGGATTCGAGCCCGTGACCTCCAGATTTCTCAGGAGGCATGCGCCTCTTCAGTTTTACCCTATGAGTCTGGCGCCCTAACCAACTAGGCCACCTGGGCAAACCCTACCCTACATGCCAAGGATGTATTAAAATATATCGTATTTCGGATTTTTATACACGACGATATAAGTAATCGGACGAACTGAGGATATTCTTATATACCGGTAGCAGAAGAATGCTCTAATCTCAAATCCGCAAATCCCATGTTCGTAAAACAAATCCAGAATGGTCTTGACCTCCAGGATACTGCGAAAAGCATTGCAGCCATCTACGATACTTCACTTGAGCTAGGCGAGAGTATCCAGCCCCATTATCACGAGGATTTTGAAGAGGTATACTATATCCTCTCAGGGTACGGCATAATGACGATAGGGGATGAGAGGCAGGAGATCTCGCGCGGCGATGTGGTATATATCCCGCCGCCCTCTCCGCATACGCTGCTCAACACCGGGAGCGTGCCGCTGCGGTTTATAACAATCACGGCAAAGGTATTTCAAAACCCAGGCGGACTCGCGGTCATCCCTCATAGTGAACAAACAGGCTGGGCAGAAGCATTATCTACCGCATTGTAGTAACCGCACTAGTGCAGGAATTTTTCTGCTTTCGCTCAATTCTCTCCTAATGAAGCCTCGCCACTATCCCATCAAATCCGCCATCAAAACTCGCCAGATGCTCAATACCTCTGCTTTTCATCAACTCTATTGTGGAACAATCTGTAAAGCTCAACCTTTTACCTGCATATTTCACAAAAGTATTCCAGCTTTTCTCCAGTATATCCCCGTCTACAAAAACGAGAGCCATAAACCGCGGAACATCTTTCTCTTTATTTCCGAGTATTAAATCCCTGACGCTTATCGCTTTACTGATATCCCCTGTTTTGTAAAGTATAAACGTCATCGATTCGTCAAAAACCATTTCCGAGGTAAATGCTGCACCATATTTATTTTTCATAACATCTTCAACAAGACGAACGGCAGAGGCATGATACTCATCCTTCTTGTTAACATACGCGATAAAGACCCCTGTATCTATGAAAATACTCATCTTTGGGCTCCATAAACTACCATATCGATATCTTTTTCAGTCGTAATAACGCCCCAGTCGCTCTGTAGACTTTTTATTCTCTTAATCTCTTTTTCAGAGAGGGGAAGTTTAAAGAGCCTTCCAAAAAAGTTCTCCTTTTTTGATCTTGCAAACTCTATGATACTGGAGAACAACTCCTGCTGGGTTATCTTTTTACCGGTCTTGAGCGTTAATTCAGCTTGAAGCATGTCGAATATGCGTTTATCTTTTTCGTGGACTTTGATATTTTCGGTCATATGTGGAAAGATAACTTTATCTTTTAAATACTTTTTTACCGAACCTCTGTCTCTCTGTTCTGTCCACCCCGCCTCTTATTTTCGCGCTGTCCATTGACAACGTAAAGATAGCGCCAATCGTCTTAGCTCAAGATAAAGTTAGAAAAAGAACTGGAAACGATCAAGTAATTCCGATGCTCAGGCTTCTGCAGTAAATTTTGTTTTTTATCTTTCGTATATCAATAACATGTAAAACAAAAATTATAAAACCGCCATTTAGAGATTGATTAACTTTGATGGCATTATTATCATTTACGCAGTTAATTTAGGTTAACCATAGCGATTTGTTGTACTTAAATTTACAAATACTGCTAACGGTCTTATTATATCTAACCCCGTTACGGCAAAACCCACGTGTTCTGGGAAACCTATTTAAGTAAGTTACAGACAATTCCAGATACTTCTGAGGATACGATGCATTTAATCATAACAGAGAAACACGATACCGCAAAGAGGATCGCGGCTATACTATCTGAAAAGAAGCCGGCGAAGGAGAGAATAAGCGGCGTCGACACCTACAGGCTTGACGGCAGGACTGTAATGGGTCTATCAGGTCATATCGTTGAAGTGGATTTCCCGAAGGATTACAATAACTGGCAGAAAACAGACCTGAAGGAACTGATACATGCTGACGTACTGACAACGCCGACGCATGCGAACATAGTTACAGCGCTCCGGAAGCTTGGGAAAGAGGCAAAGAAATTAACCATAGCCACTGACTACGACAGGGAGGGGGAATTAATAGGCGTTGAGGCGCTCAATATCATAAAAAAAGTGAATCCCGATGTTCCCGCCGACAGGGTGCGCTACAGCACCATCACGCCGGCTGAGATAAAAAGCGCATTTTCAGCCCCTACCAAAATCGATTTTAACCTTGCAGCTTCCGGGGAATCGAGGCAGGTCATCGACCTGATATGGGGCGCAGTCCTCACGCGCTTCGTCTCGCTGAGCTCAGGGCGGCTCGGGGCTAAGTTCCTCTCGGTCGGAAGAGTGCAGTCCCCGACCCTGGCTATATTAGTGAACCGCGAAAAAGAGCGCGATGCTTTTGTTCCCGTGCCTTACTGGGAACTCTTTGCCACGCTGGTGAACGGAGGAGAGTTCGAGGCACAGCACAAGAAAGGCAGGTTCCTGGATAAGGCTGAAGCTGAGGGAATAAAGGCTAAGCTCGGCAGCACCGGGACTGTAAAGAGCATAGTTCTGGGGAAAAGGAACGAAAAACCCCCTGTACCGTTCAACACCACTGAGTTCCTGAGAGCTGCCAGCGCAGTAGGCGTTTCCGCAGCCAATGCCATGAGGATAGCGGAAATCCTCTACGTCAATGGATACATCTCATATCCCCGTACCGATAACACGGTCTATCCTGCAACACTTGATACTAAAGGCATAATCTCCTCCTTTTTGAATACGGAGTTCAAGGACTACGCGCAGAAGCTCCTTGCCGGGGAACTTGTGCCTACAAGGGGCAAAAAAGAGACAACAGACCACCCGCCCATCCACCCTGCGACGCCTGCTAAGAGGAATCAGCTCAAGGAGGACGAATGGAAGGTATACGAGCTTGTCGTGAGGCGGTTTTTTGCAACGTTCGCGGGTGAGACGCAGTGGGAGACCATGGCTGTTACCGTTGATATCAGCGGCGAGGAGTTCGGGGCAAACGGCGCCAGGCTGATAGAGCCGGGGTGGAGATGGTACTATTCTTACAACACGCCTGAGGACAGGATACTCCCACAGCTCAAAGAAGGGCAGATCCTGACGGTCAAAGAAGTGAATCTTATAGGAAAAGAGACCCAGCCCCCATCGAGATACGGGCAGGGTCACCTGATAAAGCTCATGGAGGACATGGGGCTTGGCACCAAATCCACGCGACACGAGATAATCTCAAAGCTCTATTCCAGAGCCTACGTGGTGGGCAATCCACTTCAGCCCACAAAGACCGCATACGCTGTGATCGAGGCGCTTGAGAAGTATGCGAATACGATAACAAAACCTGAGATGACGAGCAAACTGGAAACGGACATGGATGAGATATCCGAGGGAAAGATCACAGAGGATTATGTGATAAAAGAATCAAGGGAAATGCTTGAGGAGGTATTCAAAGACCTGTTCAAGAACAAAGAGCTTATAAGCGAATCCCTCAGGAACGGGTTATACGAAGACCGGATCGTGGGCACATGTAAGAAATGCTCATCCGAATTGATAATCCGGAAATCCAGGAAAGGTTCAAGGTTCATAGGGTGCTCCTCATATCCAAAGTGCGATTTTACGCTTCCCCTGCCCAGGACCGGACAGATCGTGGTCACGGATAAGCAATGCGAAGAACACGGGCTCTATTTTATCAGGATAATAAACAAAGGGAAGCGACCGTGGGATATCGGCTGTCCTCACTGCAATTTCATCGAGTGGCAGAAGAAGCTTGAGGAAGAAAAGAAAAACAATCCTGATAAGGAAAAAGAGAAAAAAAGCAGCAGCTCAGGAAAAAAACGAGAAAAATAGACTTATTTTTTTACCTGGACCTGCTCTACGATCCTTTTCTCAGGAACTCTGTATGCCCATCGGTTGAAACTGTTGATATACAGTATATCTTCGCCTCGTCTCCTTTCGATATATTGAATATTCCCTTTCTGTACCTCGCCTGTCTTCAGTTTAAACTTTACAATGTCTCCTATAGCATATTTCATATTTATATCCCATCGTTGTATTTTTCTGGCTGTCCGCGATCTTTTTCGTTAACGCCTGACCGACTGCAGCCGAGATAATTATCACTATTAATCAATAATAAAACGTGTATATAAAGTTATCGCTTTGAATCTGGCGAAGCCGTATCTCACTTAATGCAGCCTAAAAGGGAGAAAAACCTTTACGTGTGTTATTTAACCCTTCTAACCACAACCCTGAAGAACCCTCCCTCATCTTCGATCCTGATTATTTCATGCTCATGAAGCCTGCTCCATTTCGGTATAGTCTCTTTTGCGGTTGTGTCATCCGCTATGACCTCAAGTTCTTCGCCAGGCTTCATTTCCGAGATTTTCCTTTTTACATAAAACAACGGGAGAGGGCAGATTTTACCCCTGACATCAAGTTTTTCCATATGTATCTTTAATTGTTTTTGAGGATATTTAATCTTGCCACAGGCATGTTTAAAAGGACTGCGTGGGCTCGTGGAGGTCTACGCTTAAATAATACAAGGATATAGGATGGGCTGTGCATAATAATTCCAGAGAGAACGGCATGTTCATCAGACAGAAGGCATACAATGCCATCCTGCGCCTTCTGAACTCAGTTATTGGCGGCAGGAGTTATCCTGATATTCTTTTAAGCGAGCTTTTTAAAAATGAGGAGTTTTCACCTGCTGAAAAAACAGCTATCGCTGAGACTGCCTATGGGGTACTGCGCCACATGGGAAGGATCGATTATATTATCGGGAATGCATCAAACGTTCATGTCTCAAATGTCCGGCTGGATATTCTCGACATATTTCGGATCTGCACGTACCAGGCAGCGTTCACGAACGCATCGCCTGCCGGTATAATAAACAATGCAGTGGCACTCTCATCGCGTGAGGCAAAGTTAGGGGGGTTTGTAAAACGAACCGTTGAGGGAATACTGAGGAATAAAGACGTTATTTACCCTGACAGAGATAAAAACCCGATGGAGCATATCTGCATATATCACTCGCATCCGCAGTGGATCGTAGAAAAATGGATCAGGGAGTTTAGCGGTACCGATGCTGTTGAAGCACTTTGCAGAGTTAATAATCTTGAACCTCCTCTTACAATAAGGACCAATATCCTGAGAACAGAGCGCGGACAGCTTCAGAAATTGCTGAATGATGAGGACTACAGCTCAAAGCAGACTGTTTTCTCACCTTTCGGGCTGGTCGTAGATAGGAGGGAGGGCATCTTCAGAACAGAGGCGTTCAGGAACGGACTTTTCGAGGTACAGGACGAGGGAAGCCAGCTTATCACGCTGCTTGCAGGGACAAAGCCGGGCGAGCGCGTTATCGATGCCTGCGCAGGTAACGGAGGCAAGTCCCTGTTCCTCTCAGGATTGATGAAAGCGCAGGGGATTGTTATTGCCATGGATATCCATGCGGGAAAGCTCGCGAACCTGAGGCGAAGGGCGGAAAGGAGCGGCGCTTCAAATATACGAACCATGGTGCCTGACGGCACAGGGTTAAAACAGCTTACAGCCTCAGCCGATTGCGTGCTCATAGATGCACCCTGTTCAGGCATGGGTGTATTCCGTAGGAATCCTGATGCGAAGTGGCGGCTTAAGGAGAAGGATATCCGGGAGCTTGCGGCAAAACAGGGGGAGATTCTCAGGGAATACAGCGGGCTTATAAAACCAGGCGGGAGGCTGTTGTATGCCACCTGCACGATAAGCAGGGAGGAAAACGAAGATATGGTGCGCGCATTCCTGGAGGAGAATGGGGGGTTTAATCTTATCCCGGCGGCGGAAATAAACCCGCAGTTATTCGGCAAATTTACGACAGAGGACGGGTTCTTCAGGGCGCTGCCGCATGTTCACGGCACGGATGGGTTCTTCGGGGCTATGATAAAGCGGAAATGAAAACGGTGGGTCGGATAATTCTACCTTTCAGCAAGTTTTTCAAGGATTTTCTCAAGGCGCAGGTTATGTTCTCTTTGCTCTATAACGAAAGTTCCAAGAGAATTATCAATGGTTCCAAGCTTATTATCAATGTTACTTAGAGAACCTTTCATACCGTTCGATGCGTTTTTTATGTCTAATGACATATCTCTCATATCATTTGAAATATTTTTTAACTCTTCAAGGCTATTTCTCGTATCGTTTGAAGTATTCTTTAATTCATCAAGACTGCCTCTCATTCCCCCGGTATCAGTCTTTATTCCCCCAAGGAAATCTATGCCTATGTCGAATTTTTTACTGAATTCATAGTATTCATCCGTTGCCACTCTGCTGAATACAGATGGTAAGTAAATATCTTCATTGATTTCTTTTTTCTCAATAGTATCAATATCTGATCTTGCGAATTCTTTTATACTGGCTATAAAAGCATCAATTGAGTTTTGAAGTCCCTCACATGCGATCTTTACGCTACCATCTACATCGTTAAAAACATACCCTTTGAGGTCTAATTTTCTTGCAGTCCCCTCAATAAAACCGCGATAACCGATATGCTGGACTTTTCCTTTTAACAGAAGATTGTATCTTTTTATCCTGGTCTGCATCGGTATAACATATGTTCCCATCTGTATTAAATTTGTGCTTATAAAGAGCAGATCAGCGATATAAGCCTGGATTGGCATTTATAAACCAGGAAGGGCTCTTCAGGTCGCTACCGCATGTTCATGGCACGGATGGGTTCTTCGGGTCTGTAATGAAGCGTGATTTAAGGATTCGATCTAACAGAGAATGCCAAATAGATCAGGGCTCAATAAATCATCTCCCCCTTTAAGAACGCCGCCGACCTTGCATCTTTCGGCACGGTGAATATCCTATCCCTGCTATTCACCTCTATCAACTCCCCGTTCAGCAGTATCCCCACCCTGTCGGCGATGCGTTTCACCTGGTAGATGTTGTGCGTTGCTATCACTATGGTCGTTCCGCGCTCATCCCTTATGCGTTTGATTATCTCCTCTACCTTAGCCGCATTCGCAGGGTCAAGGTTCGCGGTCGGCTCATCGAGGAGAAGTATATCCGGGTCGTACACGATAGCCCGTGCAAAAGCCATGCGCTGCGCCTCACCTCCTGAGAGGGTCATGGCTCTCTGCCTCTCCTTTCCTTCAAGCCCAACGATAGCTAATGCATTCCTGACTTTTTTCTCCAGGGTATCTTTATCTGCTCCGCGGATCCTCAACCCATACGCCACGTTATTGAATACAGAATCATTGAAAACCGCTGGCGCCTGGAAAAGCATCGACATCCTGCGCCTGGCATCAGTTTTTTGGATCCCGTTTAACTGTATTCCATTGAATGACAGCCTCCCGCCTGAAGGCGTCTCTAAAAAGTTCAATATCCGCAGAAGTGTCGTTTTCCCTACCCCGCTGGGTCCGATGAGGGCAAATATCTCACCCCTGTTAAACTGCAAGTTCACATTTTTTAAAACTTCCTTGTTTCCAAAGGATTTACTGAGGTTCTCTATCCTGATCAACTCTCCAGACACTTTAGTCCCTCCTCTGGATGAAGTTAGCCAGGATATTTACAGAAAGGACAAGGGAGATAAGGATGATCCCCAGGGCAATAGACGTGGATATGTCGCCTTTGCTCGTCTCTGACGTGATCGCGGTCGTAAGCGTGCGCGTCTCGGAGAGCCCCTCGCCTATCCCGCCCACGCTTCCTGTAAGAGCTATATTGCCTCCCACGATGAGGATTGCACCCACCTCTGCAAGCGCCCTTCCCAGTCCTGCAAGCACGGCTGTGATGATGCCGAATCTTGCCTCTTTTAAAACAGCGACCGCAGCATCTTTTTCGTTGCCGCCGAGCGTATAAACGGTCTCGATTATGGGTTTAGGAACTGCTTTTATTGCAGCAAGCGAGATGCCTGTTATTACCGGAGTGATAAGAACATACTGAGCTAAAACCATGGCTTTTTGCGTATAAATCATATTTAAGAGCCCCAGGGGGCCGGCAGGCACAAAAATCACGAAAATAAAAAGCCCCACAAAAACAGAAGGCAGCCCCATGCCTGTATTGATAAGTGTAATCAGCGCCTGCCTGCCGCGGAAATTCAGGAAGGAGATAGCGAATGCAAGAGGCAGGGCGGTCAGGGTTGCAAGGATAGTCGCAGTGCCTGATACCTTTATCGAGACGCCTGTTATACTCAGGATATATGGGTTTAAGTTGAATATCAACTCAAACGCCCTGATAATTCCATGGAACAGGAAGTCAGCACTGCTCATTACTCCTTAATACCTGCTGCCGGTGTAAAAAGCGCTTCTCCGTATTTGTCCTTACCGTAATTCCGTATGATATCCTGCCCCTGCGGTGAAGTCACATAATCAATATACTTTAATGCAAGGTCGTATTTCACGTTCGGGAATTTAGCCGGGTTCACTGCCATGACATGATAGGGGTTGAAGAGGTACTTCTGATCCGATTCGAAAAGGATTCCCAGTTTTATTTTATCCTTCATTGCAAGGTATGTCCCCCTGTCTGAGAGTGTATATCCTCCCTTGATATCAGCAGTTGTGATCGTCTCGCCCATACCTTTCCCCACCGATTGATACCATGTTCCTGCTGGAGTGATGTTGGCAGCTTTCCAGATAGATTTCTCCATTTGATGCGTGCCTGAGTCGTCACCGCGCGATATAAAGGGAGCCTTCTTTGAGGCAATCCTGTGGAAAGCATCCGCAGCATTGCTGGCATTCTTTATTCCTGCGGGGTCGTTCTCAGGTCCTATGATCACGAAATAATTGTACATCATGTAGGAACGGTTTACGAAACTCCCGTTAGCCATTGCTTTTAATTCAGCCTGGACCGCATGTACCATTACCACGTCCGCCGCTCCGAGTTCGCCTGTGGCTATCGCCTTGCCCGTACCCTCACATACCGTCAATATTTTTATGTTATTTTCTTCTTCGAATTTTTTGTCCAGCACATCGAGCAATCCTGTGTCGCATGTTGAAGTTGTTGTAGCTAAACGTAATTCCTGCGGAGTGGATGCTGTTGGTGCTGGAGATGTTGTGTTTACAGTCGGTGCCTGCTGGACGCAGCCAGCAAGTAGTGATATTAAAATCGAAACCAGGATTATTTTTGCGAAAAGGTTTTTCATAGTACCACCTTATGTTCACTCAAACATAACGATTACTAATAAAGCTTTCGAAAAAAAAAGAACATAATGAGCGAGCGGTTCTCCGCCCATCAGTTGGTCATTCTTTACCTATCATCACTTCGGTTGCCTTTATTATTGCCATTACTTTATCGTCTTTTTTGAGCCCCAGGGTCTCAGCAGCCTCTTTTGTGATAACCGCCGTTACCGTTGTTGGCTCTATTGCAATTTTAACCTTAGCAATAAGACCTTCTTTCTCAACCTCAATTATTTTACCTTTCATCTGGTTTCTTGCAGAGATTTTCAACCCGATCACCTCCCAGAACGTATTGTCATAAACGGTTTTTGCCAGTATATTCTGATATGCATTATATTCATCAAGTAAGTTTATCCCTCTTTCGGTCAGGAATGTGCCCTGTGCCTTCCCACCGCGTTTTTTTATTATCACAGGTTCTCCGGCGCTCTCTTCGATCTCTTTTAGCAGGAGCCATGCATGCTTGTATGAGATTTTTACTTTCTTGCATGCTTTGTTCAGCGACCCCTCCTCCAGGATACTTCTCAGGAGAGCAACTTTCCCCTCTCCTATGATCGGCTCATCTTTGTTGTTTATGAGCCATAATTTTGTCTTAGCCTGCATTCGTTTCATTGCATTATATTAAGAAATGAATGTCAGGATATAGTCTCACCTTTTATAAATGCTTATTGGGTTCGTGATTACGTTTTTAGTTCATTTCTTATATACAAGCTCACCGGTCGCCGCTGCCAGTATGCCGATCAGTACGTAGCCTAAGCCACGCATTGCAAAATAAGTATCAATGGCTGAGGCGATGCCCCACAGGGTCAGAAAAAATCCAGTGGCAAGGAGCGCTATTGAAATTGCTATGGTGAGTAACTTACCGCTGGATTTCTCAAGACCTTCTGCTATTCCGTTTCCTATAGCTTCGCTTGTAAGTTTCTGCGTCTGGCTATAAAACCGCTCGATAGCTGCTTTTGAGATATTGCCAAGGGATTCTATAATACCCGGCATTATCCTTTTCTCGGTCTTGACATCAGATAGCCAAGAGCCAATCCTCCGACGAATGCTCCTCCCAGGCAAGCAAGAGGTCTACACTTGACCGCTTCCTCTGCTTTGATTTTCCCCACATTTATTGCTTCAGATACTTTCCCCCTTTTTTCTGTGAGTGCATCGGATAGCTCATCTATTTTTGCACTCATCGCTTTTAAGGTCTCTGCTACGTCAATTTCTTCCATAATAACCTAATCCTCCCATCAAATATATGTCATATCTATATTTAAGTTTTTCTAACTTTATATAGAGAAGTCCTTTTACTGAACATTATTTGCTTATTTTATCTCCAGTCCTTTCACACGGATACCCTCGTCTACTATTTCTCCCACGATCTTTCCACCCAGTATCTTTGAAGCATCCCGTGCCTTATCCCCCGGCAGTACAACAACAAAACCCATGCCCATATTGAAAGTCTTATACATCTCGACATCCTCTACGTCCCCTTCCTCCTGAAGGAACCTGAAGATAGGCTGCGGCTCAAGCGGGTCGGTGATATCAAA
This sequence comes from Candidatus Methanoperedens sp., assembly GCA_026552855.1. GTDB lineage: Archaea > Halobacteriota > Methanosarcinia > Methanosarcinales > Methanoperedenaceae > Methanoperedens. The sequence continues at coordinate 17,863 of JAPMTX010000148.1, forward strand.
CCCGTACTCTGTTATGCGGTGAAGCTTCATGAGCCCGCTGCCTGTGATGTGGGCAAGCCCGTGGATATCGAAGCGGTCGACCGCATCCAGCACCTCCATATATATCTTTGTTGGAACGAGCAGTTCATCCCCTATCGTCGTATCCGTATTGTAAGGAAAAGGATTGCTGTATAAATAGCCTGAATCATCAACGATACGGCGCGCAAGGGAGTACCCGTTGCTGTGTACGCCGCTCGATGGTAGCCCGATAATCGCATCTCCGACCTCTATTCGTTCGCCCGTGATTATCCGGTCTTTCTTCACCATTCCCAGGCATGTGCCTGCGAGATCGAAGCCGTTCACTATATCCGGAAGCGTCGCAGTCTCCCCGCCCACTATCGTCATCCTCGATATCTCAGCGCCTTTTGCCAGTCCCTCCCCTATCTGCCTCATGATCTCTTCGTCCGGTCTGTTGATGGCGATATAATCTACGAACGCAAGAGGTTCTATGCCCATTGCCAGGAGGTCGTTCACGTTCATGGCAATGCAATCTATCCCGACCGTGTTCCACCGCCCCATCTCATTCGCGATCAGTACTTTTGAGCCCACGCCATCTGTTGTGAGAGCAAGGGCATATTCGCCGAAATCGATGAGACCTGCATAATGACCTACATCCGTAAGAGGCGCGCCCATGCCACTTCTCTTATAAGTAAGCTGCCTCGCAAGCGCCGCAATAGCTTTATTCTCCTTCTCGATATCAACACCGGATCTTGCATATGTCAGAGCCATGCGCTGTTCAATGGAAACGAATGCATAAAGAGTTTATGATTAGGATAGGAGCAGGCATGGATAGGAGGTGGGAGTGACGTCTAAAAACAGAATTAACGCCTGCTCACTATGAGTATGAGTATCATAGTAAATATAGTTTTCGGTCATTTCAGCTCAAGAGGGAGCGCCGATGCATGGCGGTTATGGTGATGTCCGTACTGTAATAAAGTCGCCTCTCGATACCGGTTCTGCGGTATTTTGTTTTAATATACGCCTTATAAAATTTATTATATATTTTTATTTTATTAAATACGTCTACCGCCATTGTTCATGGGATGATTTATATACCTGCTGATATTCTCACTGCCTGAGCCCTTCCCCAAAACTATTTTATTTGATAGTAACTACAAGGAGACAATGCTCACAAAAAGAATCATCCCATGCCTTGATGTAACGCTGGATAGAAAAGGAGGATGCGTCGTCAAAGGGATCGAGTTCGTGCACTTAAAAGAGGCTGGCGACCCTGTGCAGCTCGCAAAGAGATATAACGAGCAGGGAGCGGACGAGCTTGTTTTCCTCGATATTACTGCCTCCCACGAGCGTCGAAACACAATGATCGAAGTTATAGAGAGGACTGCTGACGAGGTATTCATCCCTCTGACAGTAGGGGGAGGGATAAGCAGTACTGAGGCGATACGGGGCATCCTGCGTGCAGGGGCGGATAAGGTCTCGATCAATACAGCCGCAGTTAAGAGCCCGGATTTTGTAAAGGAATCCTCGGAGATATTCGGCTCCCAGTGCATCGTTACTGCTATAGACTGCAGGCGCAACTTCGATATTAAGAACAATGAGGATAAAACGATAATAGAGCTTGAGGACGGGAGGAGAGCCTGGTACGAGGTCGTTATCTACGGCGGCAGGACGCCTACAGGGATCGATACAGTTCAGTGGGCGGAAAAGGTAGAGAAGCTTGGCTCAGGCGAGATACTGCTTACCAGTATGGACAGGGACGGCACCAGGGACGGCTATGACATCCCGATAACCCGGACACTTTCAGAGACGCTGGATATTCCTATAATAGCCTCAGGCGGCGCGGGAAATGTAGAGCATATGTACGGAGCGTTCACCGAAGGCAAAGCCGATGCTGCGCTTGCTGCAAGTATCTTCCATTTCGGGGAATATACGATAGGCGAGGCAAAGGAGTATCTTGGGAAGAAGGGGATTGCTGTCCGGGCTTAGGAATAATTTAAAAACGCTCTGCACTCTTTCACTTAGATCTAAGCGAACGGGTGCCTGGCTGTGTCCTTTTGCCTGAGTGCTTCTTCAACAGATGGCTCTCTCCTGACCGCTCTCTCTATTGCCAGCTTTGTAGCCTCGTAATTGTAGTCGTATATCTTCTTTTTATCTTTAGCTTCCCAGTGAATGAATACAGAAACGATGAGCAGCAGGTCTTCAGCATCGTTTTTATTTATTGTTCCGTCTTCGACGCAGTCCATCACAGCCTTTGCCACCGCTGCCTGGGCAGGTCCGAACATGAGCACTGCCTGGTCAGCGTTCTTTATCGTGACCTTGTTTATTATCAGCGTGGAAGGCTTTGGCTGGAGGTTCGGCTCAAGCACTGCCAGGAGAGGCGTATGCCCTTCCCTCGGCATTGCAAGTGAGTTCATGAACGCAGTTTCAACCGCGCTGCCTTTTGTTCCAATTACCAGATCGATATGCGCTACTTCGGCTCCATCGCCCACAAGCGCTTCACCGATCATGCTTTTTACTATGTGTGCCATATTTACCACCTCGTCCCCTCTGAGCATGGATTGTATATATTAGTTTTTATTCCAAAAAATCGCCTGGAGTATTAACTCATCTCTGCAATAAAATTGTGAGTGTCCGGGGTATAGCAACTCCGGACACTTTCTCGTACCCTCTGTTCTAATGGCAGAATTATGTACTTATTGAACGCTTATTTTCGTAGTTGCAGGACACACCATACTCGCATGCGCGCATCTCCTCGCATGCCTGGTTGATGATGCGCGTGACGCAGTTGGTGTTCGTATGTTTGCATTTCATTGTATCACTTTATCCGGTCTGTTAATTTTGTCTCCATACGACCGATGTTTGGTCAGCACCACTCTTATATATTCACATTTTTATTAAGATTAGTGTGAAAAAGGTGTGAAACGGACATTTAACCCGGGTCAAAATGACGCAAGAAGGAGATCAATGCTAATGTAGAAACCCCTGCCCTTCGAGCAGCTTCGTACTTCTTGCTCTGGCTTTATGAACCGCTTCTACAAATTCAATTCTGCACATTCACTCTCCCCGCCACTTCCTCCACCGTCACCAGTTCCTGTACCCCTGTCCTCATGTCCTTCAGCGCCACTTTCCCGGCTTCAAGCTCGTTCTTCCCCACGATAACGACATGGCTTGCACCAATCGTGTTGGCGTACGACATCTGGTCCTTGAACTTCCTGCCCATCACGTCAGCGTACGTCGGGACATGCTCACTTAGCTTCTTTGCGATAACTATCGCCTCTTTGCGCGTATCATCGAACGAGATGACCGCGATGCGCTTCTCCTGCGGCGGTGTTACCTGGCATATCTCCATTATCCTGTCAAACCCGATGGCATAGCCCGTTGACGGCGTGTCCTCGCCCCCGAACAACTGCGCAAGGCGGTAGGAGCCTCCGCCGCAAACCTGGTTCTGCGCCCCCAGACCTTCACAGTATATCTCGAACACCATGCCTGTATAATAATCAAGACCTCTTGCTATGCTGAGGTCTACCTGGTACTCAAGACCGTAAACGTCCAGAAGCGAAAGCAGAGCCTCGAACTGAGAGATAGCCTCAATATCTCCGACCAGTTCCCGTGCCTCATGCATCGCATTTACGCCCCGGAGCCCAATGAGCCGGAAAAGCTTGCTCTTCACCTCATCGGGCGCATTGATCTCATCGAGGAAATCTTCAAGCCCTTTATCATCCTTTTTATCCACAAGCCGCATTATCTTGCTCTGCTGCTCAGGCGGGATGTCCTTAAGCAGGGTGCGCACGATCCCCAGGTGCCCTACGTGCAGGTCGCCGCTGATGCCCGCGCTTTTCAGCATCTCTACCGAAAGAGCGATAACCTCAGCCTCAGCATCGGGACGGGGGCTCCCTATGATCTCAACTCCGAACTGGAAAAATTCCCTGAACCTGCCTTTTTGCGGGCGCTCGTACCTGAAGCAGTTATCAAAATAATAGAATTTAAGCGGCTTTGCTGATCTCTGCAGCGCCTCCACGTACATCCTGATAACAGGCGCAGTCAGTTCCGGGCGCAGTGCGATCTCCCTGCCCCCTTTATCCTTGAAGTTATATATCTCACCCAGTATCCCCTCACCGGATTTTATAGTAAAAAGCTCGATATGCTCGAAAGTCGGGGTCTTTACCTCACCGTATCCCCACCGTATGGCGACCTCGCGCAACCTGTTCTCAACGTATCTTCGCTTTGCCATCTCATCGGGCAGAAAATCACGGGTGCCCCGGGGTTTCTGGAATTCCATTGATATACTTCCTTTCGCCCCGGATAACAGCATATTCCTTTATAAACCCTTATGCTTTCTCAGTTATGCCTGTAAACGTACAGTTTTTGGAATGATAAACGGGTCGTATTATGATTATCATCAGCATATTAGAAATGTTTTTAAGTAATGGCGCCATAAAGAAGAAGGGTGACCCGATGCACAAAGCACTCCCAATCATACTGTTAATATTAGCTATTGCTTTTTCAGGCTGTACAGGTTCCGACTCACCGGATGAACTTGCTCTTGCTCAGACACAGTTCGAGCGCGCAAATCTTAACCTCAACGGGAAAATAGTTGATGTGAAACTTGTCCCGAGCGACATCAGAGCAGGCGAAAAAGTTACTGCAGAACTGGTTGTCGCCAACACCGGCACTGAGAATATTACGAAGGAAACGATTGACATAAAAGCAAAAGTAAAAACACTTAACGATACAATGGCGAATCTTGCCTTAAAATTCATGGACGATGAAAAGAAAACAAGGACTTTTACAATGGACTTTGACGAGGAGATCAAACCAGGTACGGTCAAAGCAATCAGTGCAATATTCAATACGCAGCAGGAGATGCAGGGAAGAAGCCTTGCAGGCACATATCAGATAACAATCACCTTATCTGTCAACGGGCAAAAGGTAGATGCAAAGTTACTCCCGGTAACACTCCACTCAGGCACACCAAGAGAATTTATGCCCACACCTACGCCGCCACCCACTCCGACCCCAGCGTCCACACCGATGCCCACAATCACTTCAACAGAAACTCCAGTGCCGACTCCAACGCCTGAGCCTGTAGTGACAGCAACCCCGACTGGAGTGAAGGTTCCTGCAAGGGTAATGGCTAACAGATTCACAGAACCGAATAAGCAGATAGATGTCGGGGATGCGATATTGTGGACCAATTTGGATGATGAAACGTACACTTTAGTTGAGGTAAATGGAAAAATTGGTAATATAACCCTCAACAACAGAGCTACATATGTGTTCAATACGACTGGCAGCTACAAATTATTGTTATATTATAATAAGGTGCGAGAGCCATATAGTTACCAGAGTATTACTGTAATGGTGAATACGAGCAAATAGCTTGTACCCACAATCTTTATATTGCATAGAAATTAATTCGTGCAGGAGGGATTATGATACTCAAAAAAACCCTGTTGTGTGTAATTGTAATACTGTTGAGTGCAGGATTTGCTGCCGCAGCCACCCTGAACGTAGGGACAGGACAGACCTATAGTACGATCCAGTCCGCTGTAGATGCGGCGAGTCCCGGCGATATTATCTCGGTCGGCGAAGGTACGTACGCCGAGAACATTGTCATAAAAAAGAACGACATATCGGTCATCGGAAAGAATAAAGAAAAAACGATCATCGACAGCAAAAAGATCGGAAGTGGGATCAGGATAGACCAGGCGAACAACGTGAAGATCAGCGGGTTCACAATCCAGAACAGTGGAGGAAGCGGCAAGGAAGATGCAGGAATAACCATTTACTCAGCACACAACAACATGGTTGCGAACAGTATCTTTACGAATAATGTAGCCGGTATTTCAATATATTCAGGCAGCAACAATAACATAATTGCAGGAAATGATATTAAGGCAAACGGCAATAACGGCATTTTCATTTTCTCATCCAGCAGCAATAAGATATACAACAACAATATCCAGAAAAACAAATTCGGGATATATGCGGATTCAGCCAGGGAGAACAGCATTTATTCCAATAATTTCATAGAGAACAATAACCAGGCTTATGATAACAGCGGCTTGAACTCATGGGATGACGGCAAATCAGGCAACTACTGGAGCACCTACAGTATCCAGGGCAATAAGAACTCCAGGGATAATTATCCGCTCTCAAAAGCTGTTACAATAGAGGAAGTACCAGTCCTTACGACCCCTCCGCCGCAGGAGCAGGCTGCCCAGGAACCGAAGCTGAAGGGAGAGACTGAGAAATCCTCACCCGGGTTTACAGTGGTTCTGGTCTTGATCTCACTGATTATAATGGGAGCCTTAAGGACCAGGAAAATAGAGTAAATCTCTATAACCCGAGCTTTGCCCGTTTCAATTCACTTTTCTTTTTCTCAAGGAACTTGTATACAGGTCCATGGGCTGAGCCTTTTAAAAGCATATCAATACCAGTACGGGCTACTGCATTCTGCTCAGGATAGCCTATCAGGCATATCGTTTTGCCATACACGGAGATATTCGTCTCAGTGAGTGTCTCAAAAACCTCCCGCGCCTTCCCTCCTCTGCCTATTATTCTCCCTTTTATGCGGGCAAGGTCCTTCTCCGATCTGGCGACATCAGAAAGATCAATGATTTCGAACATAAGAAGATCATAATCGAACAGCCGGAGCGCCTTTTCCGGGCTGAAGCCCCGTGCGATCGCCTGTATTACCTCCTTTGCTCGCAGCCCTTTGATCGGGTCTTTGGGTTCGATTATCTCCACATCCCCGCTCTGGCTGTTTATGTTGATCTTTGCGGTTGATTTCTCCTCTATGAGCGCTTTGGTTCTACCCTCCGGACCGACCAGAACTGCCACTCTCTCCAGCGGAATTTTAATGTGCTCTATCATTTTGTTTCCTCCTTTATTTTTAAAATCATTTCCTCCTCATCGACCGGGATATTTAATTTTTTAAAGAAACGGGCGATATTATCTACATCGCGTTTTAAGAATGCCTCTGCATTAAAATGATCTATCATCACCGACTGCCCCATATCAATGATCACCGGCTCCATATTATTCATATCTACCAGTATATTATATTCGCTCAGATCTGCATGGATAAGTCCTGCCCTTGAGTACAGCAGCGCCATATATTCCACCACACGGTCAAAGATATGCATAGCCTCTTTTTCAGTTAATTTTACATCCTTCAACTGAGGCATGGGGATACCGTCCTTACCTATAAATTCCATTAACAGTATGTTACGCCTCACAATATAGGGCTCCGGAACCCTTACCCCGGCCTCTTGAGCGCGTTTCAGGTTCTTGAATTCTTTTCTCGCCCACGCCATTATTATATCTTTTCTTGTCTGCTTGATCCCGGTGAAGCGAGGGTCGCCCAGGATATAATCTTTCATCGCATTGAAGTTCGCCGTAGAGATCATGTATATCTTAACTGCGACCTCAAGTACGCCGTTCTTTTTCGCAATGGCATGAAATATATTAGCTTCTTTCCCCGTACTTACAGAGCCTCCCATGGCATCAATATAACCTTTTTTAGCAAGCTCATAGAGAGCCATCAGCGTGGCGGTATCAAAAACATCGCCAAAGACCTCCCTGTCGCTTGAGTCCTTGATCCGCATACGGAATTCATCGACCTTCCCATCCATACGGCGAAGTTTTTTGTCGTTTACCATACGATTGATTTAACCCGCCAATTAACTTTTCAAAAACCCTTTCCGCTGCAGCCAGTTTACCTGAGGAGCGCTGTATTTCCAGACAATATCCGCTTTCTCGTTCTGAAAAGACCACGGGACTACTATGACCACATCCCCTTCCATAATCCATATCTTTTTCTTGATCTTACCAGGAATGCGAGCGAGTCTTACAACACCATCCATACACCTGACCCTTATTTTGTTAGCTCCCAGCAAGGTCTCAACAGTACCCAGAACCTCATTTGCGCCTTTCTGAGGTATGCGAACCCTTGTGAACTCATCAGGCTGGGAAGTCTTTTCGTCTCGCTTTTTCAGTATAACACCTCTGACACATGCTTCATATTGTCCCCGCTGTACGTAAAGGTTACTGACAGCCTGATAAGGAATCTTAAAATTATACGATAATTATTTCATAAACCATTACAATGAGACCATTGCAATAACCATATGTCTAAAACTCTTGTACTCGGTCTTGAAGGAACAGCCTGGAACCTGAGCGCAGCTATTGTCGACGAGGACGATGTGATAGCTGAAACCACAGCCACGTATAAACCGGTAACAGGCGGGATACATCCGCGTGAAGCAGCGCAGCACCACGCAAACCACATCAAAGAAGTGGTCGGGGAGACGTTAAAAAAAGGCGGAAAGAACATAAAAGCGGTTGCTTTTTCCCAGGGACCGGGGCTTGGACCCTGCCTCAGAACGGTAGCAACCGCAGCAAGGGCGCTTGCGCTATCCCTCGGAGTCCCTCTTATCGGTGTAAACCACTGCATAGCCCATATCGAGGTTGGAAGGTGGAAAACACCTGCCAAAGATCCCGTTACACTATACGTGAGCGGCGCCAACTCTCAGGTCCTGGCATACAGGGCAGGATATTACAGGGTCTTCGGCGAGACGCTTGATATCGGGATTGGTAATGCCCTTGACAAGTTCGCAAGGTCTGTGGGACTGGCGCATCCGGGAGGCCCAAAGGTTGAGGAGCTGGCTAAGCAATCTGAGAGATATGTCCCTCTGCCGTATACCGTGAAGGGCATGGATTTCTCTTTCTCAGGTCTTACGACCGCGGCGCAGGAATATGTAAAAAAGCACCTGCTGCCTGAGGTATGCCACTCTTTCCAGGAAACGGCTTTTGCGATGCTGGTGGAAGTGACGGAGCGGGCTGTGGCGCATACGGGAAAGAGCGAGGTGCTTCTGGCAGGGGGCGTGGGCGCAAACGCGCGCCTGCGGGAGATGCTGAGAATCATGTGCGAGGACAGGGGTATCGAATTCTACGTGCCTGAGAAGCGGTTCATGGGCGACAATGGCGCCATGATCGCTTACCTCGGGCTGCTGATGTACAAAGCAGGATACAGGACGCCTGTACCTGATTCCAGGGTGAACCCGAATTACAGACCGGATAATGTGGAGGTTACATGGCGGTAATTGCAAGCGGCGCTGAGGCTGTGGTCTCTCTTGAGGGAGATACGATAATTAAGACAAGGATACAGAAGCGGTACAGGCTAAAGGAGATCGATGAGACTTTAAGGCGGGAGAGGACAAGGACCGAGGCACGGCTGATATCTGAGGCAAGGAGGTGCGGTGTCCCAACGCCGATAATAAGGGATGTTGTTGATTTTGAGATAAGGATGGAATACATCAACGGGGTTGCGCTTAAAAATGTAATAAACCCGCAGCTCAGCGAACAAACAGGGGAACTTATCGGAAGGCTGCATACATGCGGGATCGTGCACGGCGACCTTACCACATCGAATATATTACTTAAAGATGGAAAGCTATTCCTTATCGATTTCGGTCTTGCATATCTTGATAAGACCGTAGAAGCCAGAGGTGTGGATATACACGTACTTTTCCAGACATTCGAGAGCACGCATGAGAACCACGAGGAGCTTATCGAGGCTTTTAAAAAAGGGTACGGCAGGACCTTCAGCAGTGCTAATGAAGTGATTGAGCGGGTTAAGGAGATTGAATCAAGGGGAAGGTACGCTTAAAAATAAAAAAGGCGGAGCAGAAGGTTATGGAGCCCGCCGTTTGTAGGTTTATTTGATCAGTAGCCTCCTCCTCCGCCAGTGTACCGGGGATTGATTGTTATCGTGTACTCAGGCGCATAAACATTGGTGCCGTCTACTATGGCATGAGCCCTGAAATAGATCGTTCCGCTGGCTGGAGCTTTTAACTCAACGCTGAATTGCTGTGGCGTTTTGCCTGTCTGGATTATACTGGTTCTGGGGTAGTCTGAGATATTCTCTCCGCCGCTGTTAAAGCCCCAGTGAACTGCCGTGTGGCTGATATTTCCGGGCGACCCTCCCGATACCTCCCATTTGATAGTGAAGTTCGATTCCCCGTTCACGGTCGTTGGATAGGATGTTACCTTTATTATCGGTTTAACTGATGCAGGTGACGTGGTGATAAGGGGCGTGGATGTCGCAGTAGGTGTAGCAGTGGGTGTTAAAGATGGTGTTTCGGTCGGTGCGTGTGTAGGCGTGGTCACAGGGGTCGGGGTTGGAGTTACACAGCCTGAGGCTGCTAACAGGAGAACAGTGGCTATGATTAAGACTTTTTTTATCATACTTAACCTCCTGTATTAAGTTCTTGAAGAGGTAGTATTTAAGGCTATCTTTTTGGGATTTTTTGTGGATTTGGCTATCCAATCCTTTCCCTCACCAATTCCACCCCTCGCTCCAGCGCCTCCTCAATCCTCGTGACATCAGTCCCTCCGCCCTGCGCTATTCCCGGCTTCCCGCCCCTCCGTCTCCCACTTGTATAGAGTAGTTTGCGGGCTCGGACCAGCCCATTCTTTCAATCTCGAAGCGACAAATTCCAACGTCTTGTGATGCTGTTTAAATTTATCAGTGGCTCTATACGTATTGTCTTTTAATTCAAGATATCCAGAAAGGTGATTATCAATCAGTATATCCATCTGGTACTTTACTCTATCCATAAGGGCATGTTTCTCAGGAATTCCTATCTTGTCAATTAATCTCTCCAATCCTTCATCTACCATCTGAACCGGAGTCTTTCCAACACTATTAGGCGCAAATAGTTGCATGACTATTTCTATTAGACCTCGACGAATCTCCTGTTGGTTTTTCATTTCTGGCAATAAAGTGATTGGGATTTCTGGAAGTTTTCTTAAATCTAAGCCCATTTCTTTCGCTTTGATTAATTCAGTCTTTAGATGTTGATTTTCAATTTGTTCTTCATTTTTCAAGTTAAAGAAATCCTTTACGAAAATCTGACAAAAGGAACCGTCATCCACAAAATCAAATCGGCTGCTTATGACATCGGGTGGACTTTCATGAGGAAAAAGTCCATAATTACCAAGATAGCGCGGGTCAATATTTCTGTATTTATCAAGCTGTGATTCCTTCGATTTTTGATTTGCAGTTAACTCCAGCACCATCCAGCCTGTTTCTCCACTTGCTATTATATCCGGCTTGCGCGGTTCACCCTGTCTTGTCAGAAATGGTAAATCCACTTTATAATTAAATCCTGCTGCTTTGAAAGGGCCTATGAAATTTGACCTTATATATTCATGGAATAATTGGATAGTATTGCGCCAAAGGGCAATTCGATAATCAGGTTCAGACAAATACTTCCACTCCGTCATGGTAAATAGATGTCTTTCCGGCATTATCTTCTCCCTGGATTGTTGCAATTCTGGGCGCGGCATTGATACATCCTTTGCCAGGAACCGTAAGATATGCAAAGTCAGGCCCAACATCCATTAAAATGCGGTCCCATGTATGTAAATCCACACCTCTAAATCTTTTGAAATCATCCTCGGATTCAGTTTCGACGAGCCACAGTTTCATTTCACCCGTTCCCGTTGCAACCTTTTTTGAAAAAGCCTCAAGGTCAATCGTCTGGCTGAAGTCCAGTTCGAAAGCGCCCATTGTCTTTTCTCGGAGCTCAGTAGCTTCTTTCAGGGAGTCTGCATAGCGGTTTGCCATTTCAGCAACGGAAATCAGAGCCTCATCAACATCTAATGCTCTGTTTATCGTGGCTTTACCATTGCTATACCACTCTGAAGTAAGCACTACCTCACCTTCAGTTCTTTTCTGCCATCTTGCGCTGTGGATAGCGAATTCCTTTTTTGCTTCATCCAGAATCTTATCGAGACCTTTTATACGTCGTGTTGCGCCATAGTATGCTTTTAGGCTGAATTTATCTTCGTTTTCTTCATCCAGAGAAAGACCATCTTGGAATTGCAAACCCAAACCCCTTTGACTCCAGCCCATTTTTTCCCAATGCATGAGATGATTTCTTGTGAGCCAGCATCTATCCAATCTGTTCCTATTTTCTGGCCTAAGCCATTTGTCGATTATCAGGTCTGATTCGGTTGCATCCATCAGACTATAAATTATCCATACACGGTTTCTTGACGCATCTAAGAATAATGTGTTTGGAAGATTTCCATCTTTATTCCCATACCAGCCCACGGAGTCATCGAGTTTTCGCCATTTTCCATCCGGGCAAACTGCTTCGTCGGGTGGTAATTGGCTTTCTATCAGGTATGCTTTAAGCTGGGTTGAGTAGGTTTTTCCATATTGTTCTAAGGAGTCTTCATTATTTTCAAATCCTGCCTGCAATCTTTCCTTCAGGTCGCCAAGAGTCTTGATTTCACGCATGATGGTTTCACTTTATTCCATTCGGTTTTTCGGTTGTAGGAATCATATTTTTATGACTTTATATATGTTTTATGTTATTATATATTCTACCCATTGGGAAATTATGATAATTTGGGTTTATACCTACTTGGTAAGAGCATTGTGAAAGTATTCAATTTAAATGAAATTATCGTTGAAGAAGTGATGAAAGTCATTTTTTTTGAGAGGTGTCATTTCTTGGTTAGGTTCATCTGTTTGAGTTTGTTAATTATATCTTCTTCAGATTGTGCATTTTCAATCAAATAAATATTATTTTCCGTACAAAATTTCTTCACAGAATTATTTGCATAAGAATTAGTTATTATTAATGCTTTCTTGGCCTCCATAATTTGCATGTAATTAAATAATCTAAAAATTGAGTTTTCTCGTATTTCTCGATATTTCACTTCAAGTGGTATTTTCTCATTGTTGATTTTTAAAAGAAAATCTGCCCGCAATTCATTAACTAAAGCTTTTTCTCTTTCAATATTTTCTTTTGGTAAAACCTTCTTTAAAGCTGAGTATACAATATCTTCAAAAATCAAATCTTCTCCCTTCTCCAGCGCCTCTTCTATCCTCCCCGCATCCGTCCCCCCGCCCTGCGCTATGCCCGGCTTTCCTCCCCCGCCTCCGCCCACGAGCTTTGACATCTCGCGCACTATTGTACCTGAGTTCACGCCCATCTTCTGCGCTCGCTCGCCTGCCGCTACCACAAGCTTTACGCCCCCCTGGTCGCTTGCGAGGATAGCCACCATGTCGTCGTTCTTGCTGAACTCTGTGGCTGCTTTTATAAGCTCCTCAACATCGGCATGGGGTATCATTTTAGAGAGCACCCTCAAGCCGTTTATGTTCAATGCCTCGTTCACCATCGCCTTCACCCTCGCCTCAGCCAGCTCAGCTTTCAGGCGTTCGTTTTCCTTCTTCAGGCCTTTCCATTCCTCAAAGAAACGGTTCACAGTATCAGGCAAGTGCTCGGGCGATACCCGCAGCGTCTCAGAGGATTTATTGAGCAGATCATCCCTTTCCTGCCACTGTTTTACAGCAGCCTCGCCAGCCGAGAACTCGATGCGCTCGACTCCGTCCTGTATCCTCTCGGTCTTGATGAGTTTAATCGAACCTATCTTCCCCGTGTTCAAGACGTGCGTTCCACCGCAGGCTTCCACGTCATCCCCTACCTGCAGGATGCGTATCTCCTTGCCCGGCGGTACGCCGCCCTGGTACAGCACGAACCCGTACTTCTTCTCAGCTTCGATCCTGTCCATCCATTTAATTATTACAGGCAGGTTCTTCATGACCTCTTTGTTGGCGAGCAGTTCTATCTCCTTGAACTCCTCATCAGTGATCCGTTTATAATGGGTAACATCAAGCCTCGCCCTGTCCGTGGATTTCTGGGCGCCTGTCTGCCATATATGCCTTCCGAGCACCTTCTTTGCAGCCTCGTTAACTATATGCGTCGCTGTATGGTGCCTCGTGTGAGCCATGCGCCGCTCCATGTCGATCTTTCCTTTTACCGTATCCCCTTTCTTGAAGCCGAAATCCGAGTCGGTCTCATGGATTATTATACCGTTTATGCTCTGGACATCCACCACATTCGCCACATAATCGTCTTTAATAAGAGTGCCGTGGTCTGCAGGCTGACCGCCGCCCTCAGGATAGAATAATGTCTGTTCCAGGATTATCTTGTTCCCAATGACTTCAAGGACCTTCGCCTCAAACTCTTCTCTCTCCGGGTATTCGTAGTACAATTTCCTTGTGGGGGGGATATCCAGGGGCAGCTTCTCCTGCTCCTCCTCCTCTGCCTTGCTGTGCTTTTTCGCCACAAGTGAATAGAACGTATCCGGAAGTTCCACATCAACGCCAGCCTCTTTTGCCACCTCGCGGGTGATCTCAGGCGGGATACCGTGCGTATCGTATAACTGTATCAGTTCACCAAGAGGTATTTTCTCCTTTTTCTCTTTGAAATGAAGGGCAGTTTTCCTTACAAGCTTTTTACCGCGCTCTATGGTCTCGGCATATTTTTCTTCCTCAAGCGTGACTATCTCGCGAATTGTATCAAGCCGCTCCCTGAACTCAGGGTACTCAGGGAAATTACTTATCTGCATCTCTATTATCTCGGAGAGCGGTATCCTCAGGTCCAGGTCTTTCATCATGCGCAGCGTCCGCCGCAGCACAAGCCGGGCGAGGTAACCCGCTTTCACATTGGAAGGAATGATGCCGTCCCCGAGCATGAACGCAAGGCACCTTGAATGGTCGGTGATGGCATATACGGTCTCCACAGGCACCATGATCTTTTGCAGTTTTTCAACAGTCGTGCCTATGTTCTCGGCGACCAGCTTTCTCAACTGGAGAAGGTTTGCCTGCCCGCTTATGTCCATCACGCCGGCTAACCGCGCGTTCTGCGAGAATATGTTCGCATACTCAGGGTTCTCTATCTCATGCTCGATCCCTGCAAGGCTCATAAGTTCATTAACGACCTTCGGGAACACGGCATCGTATATCGTGGGTGAACCTTTGGATGCCCAGACGAACCTCTCAAGCCCGTAGCCTGTGTCCACGATGTAGTTATCCATTTTCTCGTAGGTTTCTCCCTTGATGTCTATCGAGCCGCACTTTACCTGTTTCAGGTCCATGAATACAAGGGTAGCAAGCTCAAGCCCGGCAACAAGCACTTCAACGCTCGGACCTGCGTTGCCCCCTCCTGCCCAGGGCGATTCTTTATAAGTTACGGCATTGAGGTCAAGACCGAGTTCTGCCAGCAGGGAATCGCATAATTCTACTGTCCTGTCCTTCCAGTATATCTCCTTCCCGCGCGAGTTGAAAGCATGGTGCGCCATCATCTCGAAAGTGGTGAGGTGGCGTCCGCTCCTGCCTACGGCATCAAGGTCGTCGAGGCGTATGCACGGCTGCGAGATGGTAAGGGGGTTCGCGGGCGGTGGAACCTGTCCCGAAGTCACAAAAGGCTGGAAATCTGCAATAGAGGCGATGGTGAGGTAGATATCATCGCGCCAGCGGGCAATGACAGGATAACGTTTTATTCGCGTATGCCCGTGCCGCTCAAAGAACGATAAGTATGTCTCGCGCATCGTGGATATATCGTACTCTTTTTTGAACACGGGGGCGCCGATGAATGAGTACGCTACGCACGGCGGGTCACCGCAGAACTCGGTTTCTGGGTCCCGCGTCCAGAAATTCTTGCCGCATTTCGGGCACTGTTTTCTCACAAATCCGTTCTCTTTGAAATAATCCAGCTGGTACTCGTCATCAAGCATACTGGGGTAGTAATTGTAAAGGTAATACATAACCATTCTGGAAAATCCAGAATTGGTCCAGAATTGTTAACCGGGTTCTTTCTGAATCCCTATAACGATGAGGAGCTGCTTGACCACGACCTCTTCAGCCAGTTTTATCAAAGTCTGTTTATCCTTTGTTCCCCCGAACACTCCGAGCGGTATCTGCGCCCCTGCAAGCATGGCATGACCCCCAGCCTTATCCGACCCGAAAGCATCCTGCATCACTTTTCCGATGTTGATGCGCATATCCCGGCTTCTGCCCGAAATGTAGATGTGGTCCTCCCCGAGACCGAATACGATGGTCGTGGTTATTCCCTCGAGCGTGAGTAGATAATCAGCAGCCTGCGCCAGCGTATCCCTGTTGTGTATAGTGCCGACGTTTGAGAGAAGGTAACTGCCTTTTATATCCCTGTTCTTGATGGCTTCACCGAGAACGTCTATCTCCTCGACAGACCTGGATGGCGTTTCGAACTTGCTTAAAATATCGTGGTTCGCAAGAGGGTACAGATAAGCTGCAGCCATAAAATCCGCAGGATCCGTGTTCCGTCTAAAATCGTCCGTATCTACTTTTATACCATACAAAAGGGCAGTGGCAAGCTCGGTCTTGATAGGTATTTCAAGGTCCTGCAGGTACTTTGTCATTATAGTTGCTGTTGCGCCTATGTTCGGTCTGATATCGATGTACTCCGCCTTTACCTCATCGATATCAGCCTGGTGGTGGTCTATCACTATGCTGACAGGGGTATCTGCGGGAAGCAGATTGTTCACCCCGGGCACAGAGCATTCTATCAGGGCTATTTTCCTGTAATCCGTGGATTTAAAGTCCTTTGACTGGTCAAGTTCTACATCGAGCAGGTTTATGAAAGCCTTGTTCTCGTGGTGCCCTATCTGCCCTTTGTAAAGTATCTCAGCTTTGACCCCGACGCTGCCGGCTATTTCCTTTAATCCCATGGCGCTTGAGATGGCGTCCGGATCTGGGTTGTTGTGAACGATAATCGCAAATTTCCCGTCGCCTACAGTACTTATCAGTTTCTTTAAGTCCTGAGCTAATTTTACAGAGGTTATTTTCTCGATATACTGGACAACAGCCAGGGCGATAGCCTTGTGAGGGAGCTTTGAGGGGAGGACGACAAGATCAGCGCCAGCGGTCTCAAGCTCTTCCTTCTGCTGGTAATCCTGTGCCCTGGCTACGATCTGGATATCGGGCGCGGTCTTCTTTATGAAAACCAGAGCATGTTTATTTGCCTCAATATCAGAACTTACAATAAAAACGGATCTGAGATGCTGGAGGTCGAGTTTGCCGAGCACACTGGCATCCTCGATATCGCCGAAGATTGCATTCAGGTTCTGCTCTTTTAATGTTTCAACTTTTGCTGAATCGTTGTCGATGAGTATGATATTTTTATTCCTTGTCCCGAGCTCGTTTGCCAGAGCAAGACCTATACCGCCGCTGCCCAGGATCGCATATACCGCCCTTATTGGTTTTGCATCGTATGATTTATCCTCTATGGCAAATCCTCCTGACATCTCCTGTATTAATTAATAATCTCTCCCCTCTTTATTGATTTACTACCTTTTATATATTTGGTTGCAATGGTTAAAAGTTAATATGAGCTTTGCAATATTCACACCATTTTCACAAATTTGTATATAGCTTGGTGAGTTCCTTTTTAAATATAATTATTGTATTTTTGAAAATCTTAGAGGTCAATATGAATTTTATGGACATTATGGATAAGGCAAATGAACTTACCATTAATAAGCTCAAACTTGAGATGAAAATTGCCTATGGCTTTCTTGTTGTCGATATATTGATGCTGATCGTCGGTTACTTAGGGTATTATGGTGAAAGCATCAACACCATTATAGACCCAAAACAGACGCTCGTCACGGCAGGGGTTTTGCAGTGGTTGCGGATGAGGTTAGAAAACTTGCTGATGAATCAAGAAGGGCTGCAGGCAATATTACTGAACTGATAAAAGAAATCCAGCATGGAACAAAACTGGCTGTAGATAGTATGGAGCGCGGCAATAAAACAGTGAGCGAAGGTGCAGGGACGATAGAGGGTACGGTATCTGCAATCAACCGTATCGCCAATGCAATAGCGGATGTTGCTACCATGGTTCAGGAAATCGCAGCGGCAGGAGAAGAACAGTCGGTGTCTATTGAAGAGATAACCGCATCGATTGAGGATGTATCAGCTATCAGTGAGGAATCCGCATCATCAACGCACCAGACCTCTGCGGCATCTGAAGAACAGGCATCATTGATGGAACAGCTTTTTAAGGAAGCCCAGGAACTGGCATTACTATCGGATGAACTACTGACAGAAGTTGCAAAATTAAACATGGGAAAATCAATATTCTAAGGTTGTAAAACAACCTTAGAATATTGAAATCCATTGGTAATACATATTTTCAACGAAACTCTGGTATCAGAAAAATATATATATAATGGTAATCATAATGATATAATAACGAGCGGGTAGGTACGACTTTTTTAACTAACCCCCACTCCCACTCCCCGACCCGCTCGTTAACCTTAATCATATAACAGATAAATAGAAGCTCTGTGAAACTGGACGGATCATACTGTGAGGGAGGAGGTCAGATATTAAGAACCGCTGTAGCTCTCTCTGCAGTCACGGGCGAACCCGTGGAGATATACAATATCCGGAAGATGAGACCAAAACCAGGGCTTGCAGCACAGCATGTAAAAGCGATCGAAAGTGTTGCATCCATCTGCGATGCTGAGGTGGAGGGATGCTCGCTGCACTCTACCCGCCTGAGTTTCAAGCCCGGGAAAATAAAAGGAGGAGTGTATGAGATAGATATCGGTACTGCGGGCAGCATAACTCTTCTTCTACAGTGCCTGATGCCGGTTGCTCTAAAAGCACCTTCTTCTATCACGTTGAAAGTTACAGGGGGAACGGATGTCTCTTGGTCGCCGCCGGTTGATCACCTGAGGTTTGTCACACTCAGGGCGCTCGAACGCATGGGATATAGCTGCGATGTCAGTCTTCTACGCAGGGGATACTACCCGCGCGGAGGGGGCTATGTTGAAGCGACAATCAATCCCTCTGCTCTGAGAGGAGCGGATTTTGAAAAAAACATATGTAACGTTATCGAAGGAATATCCCATTCATCAGGTCTGCCAGCCCATGTGGTACAGAGGCAGGCTGCTTCAGCCGAAAAGGTACTGAATAATGAGGGATATGAGACCAGGCTCTCACTTGAAGTACGAAACGAAGTATCGACCGGAAGCGGTATTACGTTATGGTGTGGCACAGCGAGCGGGAGCGCACTTGGCAGACCCGGCTTAAAAGCCGAGAAAGTGGGCGGCGATGCTGCAGAATCGATACTTTCAGAGTTAAAATCAGGTGCAGGCGTGGATATCTATCTGGCGGACCAGTTAATCCCGTATATGGCATTAGCCGGAAGCGGCTCACTTGTAACGAGAACAATTACTCCCCACGCAAGAACTAACATATGGGTGACCGAGCAGTTTCTCGATGTGAAATTCAATATTCAAGAACGCGAGAGGTTATTCAGGATATCAATCCCCTGATAGAGCATCGTAAGATTGAGGGCTAAGGAGGAAAGGAAAGCCCTCAATCTCTTCAACGCTCCTGTAAAAGGACATCATATTTTCATCCTTATCGGGAGGATCTCTCTATTTTGGCAGGGAATAGGCTGGCCGGAAACTACCCCACCACGACTCTTTCCCTCCAGAAAGAGCAAAGCTTCCGTTCATCGGGCAGCATCAAATCCCTGTCCGGTTATTAAAGGCAATATGGCAAAGGCACATCGGATGAATTGAATCTCACGGTTGCGCAAGGCTGTAGCCCCTGTCAGCCTGTAATCACTGTGCAGACTCCAGTGGCGCATTACCCCATTCCGGTATGCCTAGTACCATGCCTAACTGTAAGCAAACCTGCCTATTCCCTTTTTCTATTCCATGGTGCTCCCATAGTACAGGCGAGTCACCATATGTACCGTTTAAGAATACAATAAATAAATAACCCTATGAAATAAGAACATATGCCTTAACATATGCACCATGCATATAACATGACGAGCCGGTGGGTATTATCTCATCCCAGCATCTCGCCCACAGTCCTTATCTCATCCACGTTCCTCAATCTCTCAAGTAGCTCTAATCCCTTTTCTGTGATCTTGTAACCATCCGGGGGGCTATTGCATTTTACTATAAAGCCTTTCTCAAGCAACAGCTCGAAATATTTTTTAAAGTTTCTCCAGTCAAGGTATGCTCTCTGCATTATTCGAGTTTTTTTAGCATCCTTCTCCTCGGATGTTACTCTCAGCACATCGTAGATGAGTTCCCACCTACTTCTCTTTTTTACCACTGCATTTATCTCCCAGCTTTTCGTCTTTCAGATGCTTCTACCCCCGTTCACTCACTGATATTAAATTACATCTCAATAGTACCCTTATTCTTTTAATTGCTTCTTCGCATCACCCGTGAGCTTAAGCAGTTCATGCTCGCTTTCTTCCTTTGCTTTTTTGAATTCCCCCATTGATCTGCCCATAGATCTTGCGAACTCAGGCATCTTACTTGCCCCGAACAGCAGAAGAATTGCGGCAAAAATTATTATCAATTCCTGTGTTCCGATCATCCTGGTACACCAACTCCTTATTAATCCGTTATATGAAGAATGGCAGCTTTTCTATAAATACCTTTTTGGAACCGATAGCTTAAAGTACTTGATAGTCAAAATGAGTACCTCCTTATCATCCGTAGGAGACCTTGAGTCGAATACTACGGGAGGAATACTCATTGGAACACGACAAGATTTTAACTGCTGTAAAAGATGCGCTTGAAAAGTCGCCACAGCGAAAATTCTCAGAAAGTATAGATCTGGCAATAAACCTCAAGAACCTTGATATGAACCAGCCGCAGAACAGGATAGATGAGGAAATCATCCTGCCAAACGGCATTGGTAAGCCCATAAAGATCGCGGTATTCGCAAAAGGTGAGACCGCACAGAGGGCAAAAGCAGCGGGTGCGGATTATGTCTTCGACCCGGAGGAGATCAATGTTCTCGGAGAAGATAAAGCCAGAGCCAAAGCGCTTGCTGAAGAAGTCAACTTTTTCATTGCAGAGGCAGCATACATGCCTCTGATCGGTAAGACTCTCGGTCAGGTACTTGGACCGAGAGGAAAAATGCCCATACCTCTGACGCCTGATAAAGATGTAGTCCAGATAATCAACAAGTCCAAGAACTCCATAAAAGTCAGGTCCAAGGATAAGATGACATTCCACATATCCATTGGCAGGAGAGAGATGGAACCTGCAAAAATATCAGAGAATGTCGAGACGGTAATAAACCGTATCGAACACAGATACGAGCGCGGGTTATACAATGTCAGATCGGTTTATGTCAAGACTACCATGGGACCATCAGTGAGGGTGATTTAAATGGCTGCAGAGATACAGCACCACAGTGTACATATCCCGAAGTGGAAAAAAGAAGAAATCGAGGATATAAAGAAATTAATAATTACTTATCCTTCTGTAGGTGTGGTCGGAGTTCACGGTATCCCCTCCAGCCAGCTTCAATTGATGAGGAAAAACCTGCGTGGCATGGCAAATGTCAAAATGAGCAGGAATAACCTTATTTTCCGGGCGCTGGATGAATCGACGGGTGATGTTAAGAAGATAAGTAAGTATGTAGAGGACCAGACAGCTTTACTATTTACCAATGAGAACCCCTTTAAACTTTACAAAATCTTAGAGAAGGGCAGGACCTCAGCACCCATAAAACCCGGAGGCGTCGCTCCCAAGGATATTGTTGTCCAGAGCGGTCCGACTTCGTTCCCGCCAGGTCCGATCGTTGGGGAGCTGCAAAGTGCCGGTATCCCGGCCGGCATAGAAGGCGGAAAGGTGGTAATCCGGGAGACAAAGGTAGTCGCTAAAAAAGGCGATATTGTTGATGCAAAACTTGCATCGATTCTTGCCCGTCTGGAGATCCATCCTGTGGACCTCGGGTTAGACCTGCGGGCGGTCTATGAGAAGGGTACAATATACGAATCTCAGATGCTTTCGATCGATGAGACCAAGTATATTAGCGATATAACGGCTGCTGTCCAGAGAGCGTTCAATCTGTCTATTAATGCGGTATATCCGGCAAAAGCCACGATCGGCACCCTGCTTGCAAAAGCTGCGGCTGAATCAAGGAATCTTGCAATAAATGCCGAGATAATAATGCCTGATATCATGGATGTATTGCTTGCAAAAGCTAATGCGCAGATGTTATCTGTTGCACAGATAGCATCACAGAAGGATGCCAGTGCTATCAGCGGCAAATTAAAAGAGAAGCTTGCGGCTGCACCAAAGGAAGAGAAGAGACCAGAGGCTGCAGCAGCACCAAAAGAAGTAAAGGAAGAAAAGAAGAAGGAAGAGCCCAAGGAAACTGATATTGCGGCAGGTCTTGGCTCTCTGTTCGGTTAAGTTCAACAAAAGGTGATTAAAATGGAATACGTATATGCAGCGCTATTATTACACAGCGCAGGAAAGAAAGTTACAGAGGAAGGCATTACTGCTGTAATAAAGGCAGCAGGAATGGAAGTAGATCCTGTAAGGGCAAAAGCGCTTGTTTCTGCTCTTGAAGGTGTCAATATAGAAGAGGCTATTTCAAAAGCTGCATTTGCAGCGGCTCCGGCACAGGTAGCACCTTCTGCGGCAGCGCCTGCGGCAGAGGCACAGAAGAAGGAAGAGAAGCCGAAAGAAAAAGAGAAAGAAAAAGCTGAAGAAAGTGGAATGGAAGGGCTCGGCGCACTGTTCGGCTGAGCACCTTAATTCTTTTTTCCTTTTATTAGAAGCTTAATATAATCATTCGGGTGGGTGGCGAAGGTTAACAACAATAGCAGTTGCTAAAAATCGCTCTGTATTATATGATTGACGAGTAAAAAATATTTAAGCGCTTTTTGATTTTTCATCCGCAACGTTTATATACGAAGGTGTGGTACTTAGGGAAGCTCGATGACCAGGAATCTGGTTATATGTAAGCTGCGAAAGTCAGGAAATATGCTGGTTTTCACATTAAAAATAAATGAACTTGTGTATAAAAAACCATACACGAGGGAAAGAGTTATATACGACAAATTACATATATGGAGCTTCCTGTGTGGTAACAGGAATGTTGTGTTGTTAAAACACGGCAATTAATTATTACCATATTAATTCATGGTCAAAATTTGGCGTCGGCCCCGATTATAGGACAAACCTGAACATGAAGGGCTGTCTTCCAACCATGATACATAAAATGGAGACAGGAACGTAGTTTCTCGTCTGACGTTGACATGACAGTTCGGTTAATTCCAATCGATAGATGGGAATTAACAAGGAACTATTGTACCTTAATATAATAGTTCCTCCTAAAATTCCGATAGTTTAAGACCTCGCATTTATACGAGGACTAAATCTAATATGTGTGCAGATATCAACTGAGATATCAAACAATTCTGGTTGATCCTGCCAGAGGTTACTGCTATCGGGGTCCGACTAAGCCATGCGAGTCGAGAGGGTAAAGCCCTCGGCGTATTGCTCAGTAACACGCGGATAACCTGCCCTTGGGTCCGGGATAACCCCGGGAAACTGGGACTAATACCGGATAGATCATAGACGCTGGAATGCCCTATGATCCAAAACTCCGGTGCCCAAGGATGGGTCTGCGGCCTATCAGGTTGTAGTGGGTGTAACGTACCTACTAGCCTACGACGGGTAAGGGTTGTGAGAGCAAGATCCCTGAGATGGATTCTGAGACATGAATCCAGGCCCTACGGGGTGCAGCAGGCGCGAAACCTTTACACTGCGGGAAACCGCGATAAGGGGACCCCGAGTGCCAGCATCTAATGCTGGCTGTCCCGCTGTCCAAACAACAGCGGTTAGCAAGGGCCGGGCAAGACCGGTGCCAGCCGCCGCGGTAACACCGGCGGCCCGAGTGGTAGCCGTTATTATTGGGTTTAAAGGGCCCGTAGCCGGCCTATTAAGTCTCTTGGGAAATCTGGCGGCTTAATCGTCAGGCGGCCAAGAGATACTGGTAGGCTTGGGACCGGGAGAGGTGGGAGGTACTCCAGGGGTAGGGGTGAAATCTCGTAATCCT
>JAPMTX010000067.1 GCA_026552855.1 Candidatus Methanoperedens sp.
CACCTACAAGCTGCAGCATGACAACATCGTCATCCTGATTAGGAAAATGGGCAGCGACAATGGCACGTCTCTTTTTTTTCTCACTGGAAATTGCCTGCGGAAAGTAAACACCCACTTCATTACCTTTAGCATCCTGTAAATTCATGCCAGCAGCTTCCACAACATGCCTGCACGTCACGATTTTCCCGTCTATCGAAACAACCATTCCTGCACCGACGATGGCATCTGTGGTGGAGTGGCGTATCTGAACTGTGAAGTCGCGTAGATTCTGGAGAATAATTTCATTGCTCATGGCTTTACTTTACGCTCCCATGTCAACTTGACATTGATACTGGCTTCCATTCCGGCTTTAGCGATTATTGCACCCATTTCCGTATCAAACTTCAGGCCGAATTCTACATCAACTTGATTGGGTTGATCAACAAGTGCATCAATCATAGAACTAACACGCGTCGCCATGTGATGAATAGTATTCATCGAGCTATCCAGCGCTTTACCGGATTTTTCGGCGATGTCTTCAGGGGTGGCTGCGCTTACCTGTTTCAAGCCAGGTCTTGGAGTCAATTCCACGAAGACGGGAGCATTTTTGTCGATGGTAAAAGTAGACATAGATTTTACCTCCATTTTTTAGCAAGAGTTTAAGATTCTTCACCATGATGTTATACCAGAACTATTAATTCTTTTCGTTCATGCGTTCATGAGAATGAAATTGGAGTAAAAATGTTAACCACTGAAAACACAAATATTTATTTACTATCGGATTAAAACAGCTTTAGCATATGGACCTGGCAGATATCGAGAAAATTTTAAAAAAAGAGCCTGACGAGGCAGCTGAAGAATTATTAAAAGAGGTTGAAAAGGCATACGGGGAAGTACCGTATATCCTCAATTTCATGAAGGATTCGCCTGAACTGCTTGTAGCCAGGGTCATCTACGAGAACGCCATAGTCCGGGAATTCAAGCGCCTGGATGCAAAGACGATAGAGCTGATATCAATAGGCGTGGCTTCTGCGCTGCGGTGCGAGCACTGCCTCAAGCTGCATATCCGCGTCGCCGGGCGCCTGGGAGTGACGAAAGAGGAGATATTCGACGCGATACTGATAGCGGGCTCCCTGTCCAATGCAGCCGTGCTGGCTGAGGGCACAAGGGCGATGGATGCAGAGAAGCTGGGGCTCAAGGATGAGTGCGGTGTATGCGGGTTTCCGGTGGAGAAAGGTAAGAAGGATTAGAACTTATCCCGATAATTCCAGGTATCTAGAACAATCTATTATTGTGCTAAATACCTGCTGCTGTGGCTGCTGCAGCATCAAATCTCCATCCGTCCTTAACCCGTCTGAGTTTGAAGCGCTCTTTACTTTTCTGCAGCAGTCCTTGAATATTATCCAGGTCTGTATCTGAATACAGGACTATTCCATCCTCGAATGCATCAAAAATAAGAAAATCCAGTTTTTCTATTCTCTCCACAAGTTCAGCAGGAGTAAGGAGAAATGGCTGCACCGGCAATGTATCGCTGAAAAACCTGGCGTCCTGTCGCGGATATCGGCAGGCAGGTCAGGGGATACTATAAGAAGATCAATATCACTGTCCCTTAGAAACTCTCCTTTTGCGCGCGAGCCGAATAAAAGAACGAGAACTGCGCCTTTTTTAATGCACTGCTCGATATGGTGGATAAATTCTGGAATCCATTCCTGCCTGAAATTCAGTTCAATTAATGTGTTCTTCAGCGAATTCAATGATTTTTTTCGCATTTGCTACCGCTTCGGCGCCGTCCCGAGCACATTTATCATCTGTATAAGCTCAGTGAAAGCCTCGATTTCCCTCGCAAGGACCTCCTCTTTCGTCATCGAGATGCTCATCTCCCCGTCCACGGTAAGCATATCCGGACCCCTGCGCACAAGCCTGTCCACCCCATCGCCCGAAAGTACTTTTTTGATCTCAGGGTCGTGAACGAACGCCCTGCCGGGGAAGAGGACGGTCTCTTTTACCTGCGACAGCTCCAGTGCCTTTATATCCTCGATCGTGATCATGCAGCCGA
Source organism: Candidatus Methanoperedens sp. (assembly GCA_026552855.1). Lineage (GTDB taxonomy): Archaea > Halobacteriota > Methanosarcinia > Methanosarcinales > Methanoperedenaceae > Methanoperedens. The sequence goes on from JAPMTX010000067.1 coordinate 2,036, forward strand.
TATCCTTTTTTACCGGGACTGCGTTCACAAGCCCTCCCAGCTTATCGAAGATCTCTTTTAACATCGGCGCTGCGACCTCGCTGGTTATTATTGTCGCTTCTTTTATGATCTTTGGCAGCTTCGAAAGCGCCAGGGGCTCGTTCCTTATGGCGAACGGCGAGCCTGTCTCGGGGTCATACAGCGGCGTGCCGGTAACGCGGAACCTGAACCTGCTGTCTATGTCGTCAACGATAGACCTGAACTCCTGGATAGTATGGGGGACAATGCCTTCAAGAACAGGAGCATTGTTGAGTATCAACCCCTGCTCGTATGTATTGGCAAAACGCATCAGGATAAAGCCTTTAACTCCCATCTCCTCAAGGTCGGCGCACGTCTTTAAGAGCACTTCGCCGTCGTTAACTCCTGGGATAAGCACAGCAGCGGCGTAAACGTCGCACTTCCCTGCAAGGGTGCGAAGCGCCTCAAGTGAATCCTCAGGAGTCCTGTCATTCATGTACTTGCGCCGCAGCTCAGGGTCAGTGGCAAAGACAGTGAACGTCACCTCGCTCACGCCATTGCTGATGAAGAACAGCGCATCCTCTTTGTTCAATCCCTTTCCGCTCGTATAGCCAAGATGTATCGGTTTTTTATACTGCGAGAGGAACTTCACCAGGGATTTAAGTTCGGGGTAGCAACTCACATCCCCGCCGCCGCTCACGTTGAACTTCGATACGTTAGTCCCCGTATTTAAATACGGGGTCTTGAAATATACCGCCTGCTGGACCTCCTGCGCAACAAGGGAGAGCGGCTTGAAGCTCGAATACCCCTCTTTTACGCTCCTTGTACAGTAATTGCAGCCTTTCTGGAAGGGAAGACAGTGTTTACAGCCGAATGCAGGGATTTCTTTTACTCCTTTGAAATAGCAGTACCTGCAAAAACCCCGGCAATCATGCCCCGGGCGTCCTCCAATGTCGGCGAGTATCTCCATGGCTGTACGAAATGCGAGAAAGCATAATAAAACTATGGGCTACCTGCCGATCACTTCACGTATAGTGTCCAGTAACGTTTCAGCAGTATAGGGCTTTTTCAAAAAGGCATGCACAGTGCCTGTTAGATCTGCAAATTTATCATCCTCTGTTATCCCGCTTACCGCAATTATCCTGACATCCGGGTTAATTTTACGAAGCACCCAGATGCAGGCAGGACCGTCCATGACAGGCATCATCATATCCATAAGGACTGCCTTGATGTCCTTCCTGTGCTGTGAATATAAGGATACCGCCTCTGCCCCGTTACCGGCTGTCAGCACCCTGTATCCTGCCTCTTCGAGCGTTTGTCTGGTAATCTCACGTATCTGGGCTTCATCATCAACAACCAGGATAGAATCTCCCCGCTCCTGTGATGGCTCAGACTTGTACATCTTTACTCCATGGATCCCGGCATTAGATACCGGCAGGTATACCCTGAAGACCGTACCTTTCCCGACCTCACTGCTTACATCTATGAACCCTCCATGGCTCTTCACAATGGAAAGGGATGTTGAGAGACCGATGCCTGTCCCTTTACCCGGCTCTTTAGTCGTGAAAAATGGCTCAAAGATCCTTTCCATTATCTCAGGAGGAATGCCTGTCCCGGTATCAGAAACTGAAATAATGACGTAGGGTCCTGTTCTGGCATCAACATTGGTACGGACAAAATCCTCACCGATAGAGCAGTTCTCAGCAGAAATGCCGAGCATACCGCCGTTCGGCATGGCATCGCGCGCGTTCATGCAGAGGTTCATCAGGACATGCTGCAGTTGTGTGGCGTCGCCGGTGACCGTCCATATGTTTTCAGGCATATCGGTCGTGATCTCGATGGATTCCGGCAGGTTATCTCTTGCCACCTTCTCAACATCGGAGATCAGATCTGCTACACGGATAATGCGGCGCTCACCCTCCACACCCCGCGAAAATAACAGAATCTGTCTTATCATATAGGCTCCGCGTTTTGTATTCCTTTCAAGTATACCAAGGAGTTTACGGCTCTCTTCATCCGTGTATTTTTCCTGCAACCTTTGCAGCGACTGCATTATCGGCGCCAGTACGTTGTTGAGGTCGTGCGCTACGCCGCCGGCAAGCCTGCCAATGCTGTCCATGCGCTGGGCGCGAAGGAGCTGCATTTCGATCTTCTTTTTATCGGTGACATCCGTATTGATGATAAGTATTGATTTCGCATTTCCTTTGCTGTCGCGCATCAGGGTCCAGCGGCTCTCTGCGATTATTTCCTTGCCATCTTTAGTTACCTGGTGAAGCTCGCCGGTCCACTCACCCTTCTCAAGCACGCTGTTACTTGCTTCAATGAAACCGGGAGAAGCACCCTTATATAGAAGCGTGTTAGCATCTTTGCCCAGGACTTCCTCTGACGCCCAGCCGTACAGCCGCTCCGCGCCTTTATTCCAGTACATGAGTTTGTGCTCAGGGTTAAGTACGATGACGGCATCATGCGCCTTATCAAGGAGAGCAGCCTGTTCCTTTATCTGTTCCACAGCGTTTTTATGTTCTGTTATATCGCGACCGAAGCTGACAGTTCCCACGATCTCACCCGATTCGAAAATAGGAGTTGAATTCACAGACAGGATAAGGGAAGACCCGTCCTTCTTGTAGACGTGTACCTCATATTGCCGGGATTTACCTGCCAGGTTCTCTTTGAAAACCGCCTGTATCCAGGGCAGGTCATCAGGCGATACCATGGGCGCAAAACTTTTGCCCTTCCAGTCTTCAAGATTATAGCCGCTGACATCCTCTGCCTTTTTATTGAAATACACGAAATTTCCCTGTCTGTCCAGCATCCAGATAAGATCATTGGAGTGTTCTATCATTGTCCGGTATTTTTCTTCGGATTTTTTCAAAGCCTCTTCGACGCGCTTGCGCTCAGTTATATCCTTCACCACTACCATACTGGCTGCTTTTCCGCAGTAGGTTATAATCCTGACATTTACGCTTGCACAAGCTTTTGCCCCGTCCTTTCGCAGTGCCCGGATTTCGTACTCGGCTGGGATATCTTCTCCGGCAAGCCTTCTATAGTACCGGTCTGCTACCATCTTCATGTCCTCAGGCGCAATGAATTCCCGGAAATCTTTGCCGATTATCTCCTCTGCCGTATATCCGGACATCCTTGCAAAGGCTTGATTGGCGAACTTGATTTTCTCATCCTGGGCAATGAAGATGCCATCCTGGATATTTTCAATAAGGGTGCGGTAATTCTCTTCTGATTGCCGCAGAGCCTCCTCAGTGCACCTGCGCCCTGTTATGTCGCGGGCAATGCCAAGGTAACTCATTACTTTTCCGTTACGGATTTGCGGTACTACTCTTAGCTCCACTGTTATGTAATCACCCTGTTTTGAAAGAATGCGCAGTTCAAAGCAAGGCGGCGGTATATCTGCGCTGAAAACGCGCCTGTATACCTGCAGTGAAACAGGCAGATCATCCGGATGGACTAGGGACTTGAAATTCTTCCCGATCCACTGCTCGCGGCGCCAGCCTGTAATTGCCCCAAACGCAGCGCCAAGGGAAGTGACCGTGCCGTCAGGTGAGAGCGTGAATATGATATCACCTGTACTCTCGGTGAGAGTTTTATAGCGCGCCTCCAGCTCCCGCAGAGTCTCCTCCGTTTGAGCAAGCTGGTTTTTTGAGCTCTCAAGTTCACTGATTCTCGTACGCAACCTATTTAATTCATCTACCGCTTGCTCTTTAGTCCTATCTTCGTTTTTCAAACTGCATACCTCTTGGAATAAACGGCAATTTTATTCCTCCACTTCCCCTCTGGCACATACTCCGGTACTAGGAATTTCCCGGCTATTTCTTTTTTAAGATACTTAAAACATCTTGTAGTTGTGTTCTGAGGATGGTTGGTATATATGGTGCGGGACATAGGGAGCAAGGAACTAACTTTACACCTTCCTTAAAAAACATTGCTTTTACAGTACAAAATATTGGAGAGTATTTCTATGAATTGACCGGATAAAAATTATTGCCGCTTTTAGGAATCTTTAATGTGCCTATGCAGACGCCTGAATCTCATGTATGGTCTTCAACAGCGTCTCGGCAGTATAAGGCTTGGATAAAAAAACGTTCACACGCTCCGGGATTTTCGAAAACCTGTCTTTCTCTGACTGTCCGCTTACTGCGATAATCTTGATTCCGGGGTTAATCTGGCGCAGCGCCCTGATGCAGGCAGGACCGTCCATGAAAGGCATCATCATATCCAGAAGCACAGCCTTGACCTCGTCCCTGTTCTGCGCGTACAGCGAGACAGCCTCTACCCCGTTGCTGGCTGTGATAACCCTGTACCCGTTTGTTTGCAGCGTAGTTCTGGTAGTTTCAAGGATAGGAGCTTCGTCGTCGATGACAAGGATGGCTTCTCCTTTTCCAGAGTGCTCTTCAGAGCGTATCCTGGGTTCTGGCTCCTCTTTCTGTGTTCCGGCTTTAATCGCAGGCAAATATATATTGAACGTGGTCCCAACACCAGCTTTACTGTGCACATCTATGAACCCCCCGTGGCTTTTCACGATCGTAATAGATGTCGAGAGACCGAGACCTGTGCCTTTACCCACCTCTTTCGTGGTGAAGAACGGCTCGAAGATCTTATCCAGTATCCCAGGCGGGATACCTGTTCCGGTATCAGAGACAGTGATAACCGTGTACGGACCGACCCTGGCATCGATATTGGTATACGAGAATTCCTCATCGACAAATGCATTCCCGGCAGAAATGCTCAAAATACCACCTTCAGGCATTGCATCGCGTGCGTTAACGCAGAGGTTCATCAGCACCTGGTGCAATTGCGTGGCATCGCCAGCCACGCTCCACAGGTCTGCCGGGATATGGGTTATGATCTCAATCGACCTTGGGAAAGTCTCCTTTACGATATTCTCTATCTCGGTGATAAGGTCCCCGATCAGTAAGGTCTCGCGTTCGCCCTCAACTCCCCGTGAGAACGACATGACCTGTTTAATCAGGTCAGTGCTGCGCTGGGCGTTCTTCTCAAGTACATCGATCAATCTCCGGCTTTTATCATCCGTGAGTTTCTCGCGCAGCATCTGCAGCGACAGCATTATCGGAGTCATCATGTTGTTGAGGTCGTGCGCTATCCCCCCGGCAAGCCTGCCGATGCTCTCCGTCCGCTGCGCGCGCAGGAATTGCGCTTCAAGCATCTGTCTCCCGGTTATATCAGTATTGATAGTAAGTATCGATTTAGGTCTGCCTTTCCTGCTACGCATCAGGGTCCAGTGGCTTTCCACAATAAGCTCCTTACCCCCTTTTGCCACCTGGTGCAGCTCGCCGCTCCATTCGTCCCGTTCAAGTACGCTCTTTTGTGCATCGGTGAGCGCAGGCGATATTTCTTGATATAGAAGCTCGACGGCATTTTTGCCTATAGCTTCCTCTGCAGTCCAGCCGTATAGATACGCAGCGCCTTTATTCCAGTAGATGATGCCGTCTTCCATATCCCGGACGATAATGGCATCATGCGCGTTGTTAAGAAGCGCGGCTTGCTCCCGTATCTTCTCCTCAGCCCGTGCGCGAAGGTCGGTTGACTCTTTTGAAGCTACTGTATCTTTTTTCACATCTCCACCCCGTGAGTTTGATTTTACGAATATGCTGAATAGCTATGTTATCAAACCCTACTCATTCATCCTTTTAGATACAATCTTATATAAATTATACTATCTCGCATCTCTTGCCGGTATAGTGAAATAGAACGTTGAACCTTTTCCGGGCTCAGATTCAGCCCATATCCTGCCACCATGGCGCTCCACAATCCTCTTGCAGATGGCAAGACCTATGCCTGTGCCAGGGTACTCGCTTGAAGCGTGCCCGCGCGCAAATACCTGGAAAAGGCGACCCATGAATTCGGGAGCTATGCCAATCCCGTTATCCCGTACTGAGAGTACCCATTCGTCGCCCATTCTCTCTGCCGAGACGTGGATGCGCGGAGGCTCATCCTTTTTCCTGAATTTGATAGCATTGCTTATCAGGTTCTGGAATAACTGCACCATCTGGGTGGCATCAGCCATTACGGTTGGCAGGGGGTCGTGTGTCAACACAGCGCCGTTCTGCTCGATGGATACCTTGAGATTGGTTAATACCTGGTTGAACACTGCCTCTAAATCGGTCCGCTCGAACGGCTTTCCGCGCGTACCTACCCGCGAGTACTCAAGCAGGTCATCTATCATCTTCTGCATCCTGGTAGCGCCGTCCACTATATATGAGATGAAATCATCTGCATCCTTATCCAGTTTGCCCCTGTACCGCTTTGCCAGCAGTTGCGTGAAGCCCGATACCGTGCGCAGCGGCTCCTGGAGGTCGTGCGAGGCTATGTAGGCGAACTGCTCCAGTTCTGCGTTCGAGCGCGCAAGTTCCGCCGTCTGCTCCTCTACCCTCTTTTCAAGTTCGTCGTGCGCCCTGCGCAATTCTTCGTTCTGCATCTCAAGTTCGATCTGGTGCACGCTCAGTTCGTGCACCAGTTTCTCTATATCCTCAGAAGACAGTTCCCTCAGGCGTTCAGTTCGCCCCCGCAGCACTTCTTCTGCCCTCCTGCGCAGTTCATTCCGCTCTTGCTGTTTTACGTCTGATTCGTCCACTTCTTGCCCCTCTGGTACTTTAAGCCTGCTACAATTTTGCACTCAACTTTATTTTTGAATTTATACTATATAAGCAGCAGGGGTTATTATATATTTACACAATCATCACAGGTTCAAAGCCGGGGGCTGCCCCGAGTTATAGCAATCAACCCTAAAGTTTAGCTTAGTTTACGTGATCAGTTGCAGCATATTATGAATTCACCGCAAGGGACGCAAAGCGGCGCAGCAATGTAGAACACGGAAAAGATTGATTATGAATGTTCATTTCTGCATTTATAGTTTTTTATCTCTGTCCTGACCTCCGCTCTGTGATATCCTGCTTCTCCAGGACATAGCGCATGTCACAAAGGTGCTTGCCAGGGGGGATAAGTACTGTACAGCGAAAAAGAGATACAAGCAGAACCCACCGATTGCGCCTCCCGCACCCGCAACCAGGTGTCCTGTTGCTACGGCTTCTTATGTACCTGCTGCTCCCCGTATACGTGCGGCTCTTCCTGACGCTCACGATGTTCCAGCAGTTTCTCGACGATTTCCTCCAGCATCTCCTCTACCTCTTTCAGCATCTCATCCATCCTCTCCTGATTTTCCGGCAATATGTGTTTTGACGTCCCTACTATCCCAGCAGGTATTTTACCATTACAGGACTGGCATGACCGCTATCCTGAAACACTTGTACCCTCAACCTTATACCAACTCCCAGATTTGGATTGGATTTTTCTGTATAATAAACGTTACGCTTATTTTATTTTTTCTTAGTTAGGTAGTTACCATTAGTCTGGGTCGGCGCTGCTAATCGCTTTTAAGGCTGCAAAAATCTAATCATAACGTTTATGTACCGTTAACTTCCATATTGAAATGAATAAAATAACAAAAAGGGAGTGTGACGGTGTGGCACAAAGAAGAACTACTTTAGAAACCAAACAAACTGGAAAAGAGATAGAATCGCAAGAAGAGATGAGAGAAGAGCAAACTGCCGGACGTGGAACTGCCTTAGCAACCCCGTCCTCGTGGTGGGAAGCGAGAAAAACGATAGAACGACCGAGGGCGGAGGACCAGGAGAGGCATTACAGGGAAGAGCAGGAGAGGTACGAACAGGAGAGACAGAGAGCAGAGTATTATAGACCGATACAACTGGTATTGAGATCAATGCAAGAGATGGAAAGACCAGGGGCGGAAGAACGACCAGCCGGGCGTGCACCATCCCCAACAACCCCATCCTCATGGTGGGAAGAGAGAAAAACGATAGAGCGACCGAAGATGGAGGAGCAGGAGAGGCGTTACAGAGAGGAACAGGAGAGAGCAGAGGGGGGAGAACAAAAGGATATTTTCCGTGTATGGGCTGACAGCTATGCTGCAGTCTCAAGGATGTGGGAGGATTCCTATACGAACCTGTACAAGCCGTGGATCGAATCCACAGAAGAAATGTACAGTAAGGCGGCTGAACTCTCAAGGAATCCTACACCTGAGAACTACAGGGCATTCTACGATGAATGGCTTAGAACCTACCAGAACACATTTGGTAAGCTTTATCCGGTCATGACCCGGCAATTCGATAAAGAGACGGCTGAGAAACTGATGAACAGTATAGAGGAATCAAGAGTTCTGTTCCAATCATGGGCTGCCATGCTGGATGAGAATTCCAGGAAGACGGCGGAATTACTCCAGGGCGCACCCGATCCCGGGAAATACAGGGAACTCTATGACATGTGGATAAGAACGTACGGGAAAATATTCGAGGACTTTGTCGAAATGCCGGCTAAGGGAAGCGCAAGGGAAGTGCTTGAGGCTTACGGGGGCGTACCGGATACCTACTTAAGGAATTTTACGCAAATGGCAAAAATCTGGAGAGATGCGTACTCATCCCTGTACATGCCCTGGGTTGATTCCATGATGAAGCTTTCCCAGAAAATGGCAGAGCTATCCAGGGGAGAAGCAAGACCTGAAGCCTATAAGGAATTTTATAACCTGTGGACGGATACGTACAGGGAGACCTACGGCAGGTTGTTCAATATCCAGTCCGCCAGGTCAGCCTCAAAGGAAATGGCTGAAAGTTTCGTTAGGAATACGGAAGTTTATATGAATATGTATAAATCCTGGATGGGCGCCATGGAGAAGATGTCTCAGAAAACAATGGACATATCAAAGAGTACTGTCGAGACGGAGGCGTATAAGGAATCTTATAATACCTGGGTCAGGATGTACGAGCGGGCTTTTGATGATTTCTTTAAGTACGTACCTGCGGCAGGTCCGCTAAAAAGCGTGATGGAGCCGGTAAAGAACACAGTTAAGATATACACAGACACGTTTGCTAACATGTCGGATATGTGGATGAGGTCTGTTTTCGGTTCTGCAGGCAGGGCTTAAGATTGGAAAAATCCAGCGCTGAATCCACCGCAGATAAACGCAGATATGCCGGTACAGCAGCTCTGCGCTGCGGTTATTTATTTTAAATCTCTCTCGGATCTTTTATCTCGCCGTAGAGCGCGCTTGCAGCCGCAGTCGCAGGAGAACACAGGTACACGAAAGCATCGGGACTTCCCTGCCTGCCTTTGAAGTTACGGTTGGATGTTGAGAGCCCCACTTCTCCCTTCCCAAGGAGCCCGAACGACCCGCCCATGCAGGGACCGCAGCACGGGGATTCCACTATGGCTCCGGCTTCCATGAACTGCTCTACATACCCAGCCCGCAGCGTCCTCATGTACTCGGTATGGGAGGCTGGTATTATCAATAATCGGATGCCTTTTGCGACTTTTTCGCCTTTCATCACTTCCGCCACGACTTCAAGGTCCTCGAACCTTCCGTTGGTGCACGAGCCAACGAACACCTGGTTGATCTTTGTCCCTTCCACCTCTTCCACGGATTTCACGTTATCCACGTTGTGGGGGCATGCGACCTGCGGCGGAAGGTCTGATACGTCATACTCCTTTGTCTTGGCGAATACCGCGTCCTCGTCGCTTTTCCACTTAGGATCCAGTTCAAAATCCGGGATCCTTTCCCTGAGATACTTTTCAGTTGTGCCGTCAGCCTCAACGATCCCGGCTTTCCCGCCCATCTCGATAGCCATGTTGCACATGGTCATCCTGCCGGGGATATCCATGTCCCTTACAGTCCTGCCGCAGAACTCGGCTGTCCTGTACCTGGCTCCTTCTGCCCCCACGTCGCCGATGAGGTGAAGGATGACATCCTTGGGATAAACGCGCCCGGGGAGCTTCCCTTCTATTTTGAACCTGAAGGTCTCCGGCACCTTGAACCAGAGTTTCCCGGTCGCGAACACAAAAGCCATGTCAGTGCTGCCTATGCCTGTTGAGAACACGCCGAGCGCGCCGTATGCGCACGTATGGGAGTCAGAGCCGACGATGAGATCGCCGGGCATAACGTGTCCCTTTTCAGGCATCACCTGGTGGCAGACCCCCTCAAAAACATCGTAATTCAGTATCCCCTGCTCGTTCGCGAATTCGCGCAGCAGTATGTGGTTCGCCGCGGCGTTCAGCGAATCCGCGGGCACCTGGTGGTCAAAGAGGATCACGATCTTCTCAGGGTCCCACACTTTCTGTCTTTTTTTACCTTTCACTATCTCCCTGAACCCTTCGACAGCCAGCGGTCCTGTGATGTCGTGGGTCATGGCGCAGTCTATACCGGCGAGGACGAAATCGCCGGCTTTTACACTCTTACCTGAGGCTTTTTCGAAGATCTTCTCTGAAACCGTTTGAGCCATGAACTCTTCTTGATAGCATGAAATTATTTAATCTTTTGGCATTAAAATATCGATGAGCCTGCAGCCAGGCTCCCTATCACAAACCCCAGGATAGCCCCCCCGTTCAGGAACGGCAATCCAGCCTGGGGTTTGCCCTTCAATACGAACCCCATAAGTACTGCAAAGCCGAGGAACGTGCCGAGAATAGTGCCGATGGCTGGCACATTGAGCTTCCCTATGAGCGGAAAGATATAGTAGCCGGTCTTAATGAACGTGTTCGCAGATATGACGAGCACGGTGGGTATGACCGCGTCCCCAAGCCCCATGAAGAAAGCCTCACGCTCCTGTTTATCGAATTTCTCTGTAAGGAACGAATACTTCGGGTGCTTAGGGAACACAAGTAAAATGGGAAGTCGCAGGTCCATCACGCCTTCTGCGAGAGCTACCATGTGTTTTGTCCTGTAAACTGCGATGTAGTCGTAAACCGCAAGCAGGATAAGCAGTACCAGAGCGGGCTTGATGGCAAGCGAGATGCCGAAAATAGAGCTTGCGCCAGCGCCGATAACAATGCCGACAAAATCGATCACGTACCACTCAGGGAATTTATACAATATCGCTGTAAGACCGATGGATAGTATAAGGGTTAATAGAAAATTCGTTTCCAGAGGCAGGAACCTGGAGAACAGGGCAAAGAAAACGTAATAGAAGGTCGATACTACAGTAAGAAAGATAACAAGCTGTATTATCCACCTTTTATTCAGCTTTATGACTATAAAGATGAACAGGGTGAATAAGAGAACGATCCCTATCCAGTACAGGGCATTGCTTGTTGCTTCGGGATTGGAGAACGCCTTGAATTCGTTCTCTTCAAAGGGTTCGCTCAGTGCAAGCGCCACAAGCTGTACAAGGAGCAGCAGGAACGCCATACCTATAAAAGGGATATATCTTGCCAGTTTCAAATAAATCTCCAATCAGTATTGTATGAGAATGCGTTTAAAAGTTTGCTAAGATTTAAAAGACAGTTTTAGCACTGTTCTTCTTAACATTCCTTATACTTTTGTGCAGGTATATTGATGATCAAGGTTGGCGGTACCTCCTGTACTCTCCTATCCATATGCCCGCTCT
>JAPMTX010000068.1 GCA_026552855.1 Candidatus Methanoperedens sp.
GAGCTTGCACTCATCTCTACCCACGATTGCCTCAACTGTGCGATCTGTGTGCGGAGATTGAAGCGATACATCGATACGTCTCGGCTGATTTGGATCCACAGTCACTGACTGGTCAGTGGTCGCTTGCGTGCCGTCCACGATCCATTCCACTTCACCCTCATGTGCAGGAGCAATAACCACTGCATTGTCGCCATTGACGCACTCGTTCGGACCGACTACGTGCCCTGTACGATCTTCCACAATGAGCGCGTAGTCATCGGGCACTTCCTGGCAGGGTACTGCGCCGCACCGCTTTACCAGGGCAAAACGGTCATACCTGCAATTACTGATACCAAGCTTTGCCTGGACCTGTATGAGAGCACCACTGGCAGGGACTGCGACTTTTATTCTCCTTGTTCCTGCCGGTTCGACAGGCACTGGCTCGTTAAAATTCGAGGCGTACCACTCAATATCACCACCAACCTGGACAATATGGCCGCCAGAATCAGTGAACGAAGCGGGTGCTTCAACTATTGCAAAATTTCCCTGTACGCATTTTATCCCAGTCCGGTCAGCGGATACTAGTGTCTCAGGGACCGTCGCCGGATCATATACTTTAAGGAAATTAATCGGTGCAAGCGGTATCTGGCCGCAGCAGTCAGGAACCTCAAACGCAGGGATGGGAATTGTTCTTGGACAGCGTTGCGGCAATGTGACCACTATCTCTCCGAGCCATGTATTACCTGCCTCAAGCCACAGGGGATTAGTGAAGTTATTTTCAGTGACCTGACTGGCTGGAGGTGTTACATTGACGGTTCTGATGTTAGTGCCCGTCGCCTCGTCATTTTCTATCCATAACTTAAAGTCGATTAGGAGATTCTCTGTAAAGCCTTCAGGCCAGTCTATGCCGAGCAGGCAGGCGAATTTTCTACGGAGATAAACTCCTTCCCTGCATTCATTACCGATACTTGCTGAAATTAAACTCACAACCGGACAGCACTGTACGGGAATTTCGGAGGAAGTATAACATGGTTCTGTAGAGTCGACACAAAATACCATGACTTTGACGCTGGCTTTGCATAGAGAGTATCTATGGATTGGGCGTGCCAATGATATGTTTGCATCCCATGTTCGTGTTTCTGTCGCTGCACCGGGCGCTATCGTCGCATACCCTTCCGCATATATACCGCCCGTGGAATCCACAACTTTTATCTGCATTTCCTCACATGGCGAGGACACTGTCCCTGTGACGTGGAGATAGCCTTCGGCGACGGAAGAGACCTTCACATTTCGAATATCGCACACCACGTCACATGCTCCCTGCCGAGATAGGTGCTGGCATGTAATAAGTCTCTGCATACCGATTTATTGATTTAGGAAGTACAATTTTTAGCAACTGGATAACATTTCCGTAGCTTACTCCTATTCCAGTGAGGGAATATAGATGCGTTAGGTATATAGCCGTTTTTAATTCGCTGCACATCGTTTTCATATGTCACCACCATGATGACCCATGCATCTACTTTGATTAACTACTATATATAGTTACTGAGTATGAAATTGGGAGGGCTTCAACTCGAATAGAGCGGTGAAATGAAGATTGTTAACAAGTTGAAGAGATTGTGTATAAGCATAAGGAAATATCAAAATTAGGCTTGGTGAGACTTATACACAAACACGTAATTCATGTTAATCCTGCTACATCGCATTTGATAGAGACCGCAGAGATGATCGGCTACCAAGATGAAAATCGAGGGGGTCTCTGGCTGGAAGCCTCTCTAATAATTCGCATAATTAGCAAAATTAGCAGAAATTCTTTTTACGTGAATTAACTTGCTAATCGCGCGAATTGCACGATTCGAGGCTTTTGAGTGCATGCAATCTGATGTCCTCAGATTTGTATATTTCAAGAGAACTTGATGTGCTTGATAGTCTTAGATGTTTAAATCTAATAGCGAGTCTCGCTCATTTGGAGAAGTTCGTATTTGGGTGAAGCAGTTCTTTAACACTTTTGCATCAGAATAATATATATAATAAAGAGTTTTATTGATATGTTGATTGGTATGGTTTGTCAAGTTTGCGGAGAAAATTCTGGTTTTTATTCACTTTGTGTCGACTGTAATAATTTGAAAGGCCAAGGTGAGATTACAAAATTTGAATCTTGCGGTAAATGGAAAAAAGATTCTAAACCACTATGTTATGATTGCTGGTTAGAATCTAAGAATCTTAAAAAAGATGTTAAAGCTCCTTCCACATGTGATAAACCGCAAATAAAATATACATACCAAAATTTTAGAGAAAAACATCAGGAAAATCTAAAAGTAAGAACAAAACACGGTCTATTAGTCAGTTCAAGAATTGAAAGAACAATTGCAGAATTTTTGACAGATAATGGAATCATAGTTCAATATGAGCCAACTTTGATTTTAGACGAACAGGAACTTCATCCTGATTTTTATATCCAAGCAATTGGGATATATTTGGAACATTGGGAGTCAGATGAACCTGATTATGTAGAGAATCGCAGAATAAAGGAAGAAGTTTACAGAAAACATAATGTAAAATACATATCCTTGCATTAGGTTCTGCGATGAGACTTAACGCGATACAGCTTTTTATTAATACCGCTATAATGATGTCCAACCTTTTTATCCCTATCATTGCGCATGAGTTCAACGCATCAGGCACCGAGATAGGGATAATCGGGGCGGTCTATGGTGCTGCGCTTTTCATCTCCACCTACATATTCAGCAGGGCGGCTGATTCCGTTCCACCAAAGACCCTCCTGTACGCAGGTTTCCTGAGCGCGTCTGTAACATTCTTCATCCAGATGTTCGCATACGACCCATTCAGCCTCGGCGTAGCGCGTGCTATGGCAGGGTTCAGCGTAGGCATCTATCCCGCGGTTCTGCTTCTCTATGTATATAACTTAAAGCGGAGCATAGGCAAGTTCAGCTCGTTCATGCCCCTGGGATGGGCCGTGGGCAATCTTCTGGCAGGGATAATCGCGGTTTACCGGGATATCTTTGCTATCGCGTCTTTGCTGTTCGCAGCCTCGTTCCTGATCACGCTGACGCTGCCTGATACAGAGGTGCGCACTAAAAAGAAGATAGATTATTTTTCCAGGGATATCCTGAAAAAGAACTGGAACACATATTTCGGTTTCTTCCTGCGCCAGATAGGAGCTAATAACGTCTGGGTGATTTTTCCCCTGTACCTTGCAAGCCTTGGCGCGGATAAACTCTGGATCGGAATAATCTACATGCTTAACCCTACCCTGCAATTTTTCATTATGAGGCGGCTTGATAAGTACGACACAGCCCGACTTATCCATATTGGTGACCTGCTGTCTGCGGCAGCGTTCGCAGCGCTGGTACCATTGACGATATATTACCAGGCTGTCATCGGGATGATACTGATAGCTTTTTCCTACTCCTGTCTCTACGTGGGCTCCACGCGCCTGCTGATCGAAACTAATGAGGAGAAAGGCATAGCTGCAGGGCTTCTAAACTCATCGATCGCATTTGCGACTATAATAGGTTCTCTTATAGGAGGCGTTATCCTCCAATATTTCAGTAGTTACAGGGTTGTTATGGCGACAGGGGCTTTTTTCTCATTGCTGGGTTACGCCGTGGTGCGCTTCAATACTCCCGGCACACCTCAAAAAAGTTCCTGAAAAGGTCGTTGCCCCTCTCAGTGTGCGAGACCTCAGGATGCCACTGAACGCCGTACAGGGGCTTTGTCTTATGCTTCATCGCCTCTACTTCGCAAATGCGTGAGCGCGCAAGCCGCATGAAATCCGGCGGGAGAGCGCTTACCTCGTCAGCGTGCGATGCCCAGACGTTCGTCTTCGCACCCAGCCCCTTCAGTATATCATCCTCTTCGAGTATCTCTATCTCAATAGCGGCATACCCGCCCGCTGCACCAGTCCTCACCCCGCCGCCGTACGCCAGCGCCATCACCTGGTGACCCAGGCAGATGCCCAGGATAGGCAGGTCGAGTTCCTTTACGTAAGCGCTGCAGTTGCCCGCGCGTTCGAGCGTGGGTCCACCGCTCAGTATGATGCCATTGGGCTCCTTTGCTAATATCTCCTCGATGGAGGAGGTGTTCTTCATCAGTTCCACTTCCTGGTCTAAATCGCGCACAGCGCGATGAATCAGGTGGCAGAACTGACCGTAGTTGTTGATGACGATGATTTTTACCATTTTGTGTATGGGATTGTTGCAGGTAATATAAAAAGAGTGGGTCGATGTTAGTGTATTTTGTTTATATGCACCACGATAAACCATCAACCCAACCTTTAAATATATGACTAACGTACTTAACGCAAAATAGAAAATAGGTTAATTACACATGCCACAAATTAGAGACGTACTTTTAGAGTCCAACCCATGGTGGAAAGAAGAATTCAAACTTGAATATCATGAGAGAGAAATCCATAGGCAGATATCGAAATACCTTCCCATGCCCCAGATAATCGCCCTCACCGGCTTGCGCAGGGTCGGGAAAACAACATTGATGCATAAGATGGTGCTGGACTTCATCAAAAGTGGGTTTGACGCCCGGAACATAATCTACTTTTCATTCGATGAATTCAGGGAAACAGAACTCAGGGAAGTGATGAGAGGTTACGAAGCATTGATGGAAAAAGATCTAAAGCAGGGCAGATATCTTCTCCTGCTTGACGAGATACAGAAGCTCACGAACTGGGAAGACCAGGTAAAAAGAATCTATGACACCTATCGGATAAAAATAATTATCTCAGGCTCAGAATCGATGTTCATAAAAAAGAAGTCAAAAGAAACATTATCCGGCAGGATATTCGAGTTTAAAGTTGAAACTCTTTCGTTTAAAGAATTCCTTAGCTTTAAAGGCGTTGAATATAAACCTGCCGGGCTTTATGAAAAGGAACTGGCACGGCTTTTTGAAGAATATATGCTCTGTCAGGGTTTCCCTGAGCTTGTAGGAATTAAAGATAAATCGATAATAAAAAAATATATAAAAGAAGGCATTGTGGAAAAGGTAATCTACAGAGATCTGCCGCAATTATTTAAAATAAAAGATATAGCTGTACTGGAATCACTGCTTGGAATAATTATGGAGGAGCCCGGACAGCTTATAGAAATATCAGACTTAGCCAAAGAGTTGAAACTTTCAAGGCAGACGCTGTCCAATTATCTGGTATATCTGGAAGAGGCTTTCCTCATCAGAAAAATATACAATTACTCCAAAAGTAAAAGAAAAACAGAAAGAAAACTAAAAAAATATTACCCTGCAATACTTTCAGACCTGATTTTTAAAGAGGATGACATATCGAGGTCAAAAGTCTTTGAGTGGCTTATTGTATCACGGTTAAATACAGGGTTCTTCTGGAGAGACCCCTATAAAAATGAGGTGGATGTTGTTATTGTAGATAAAAAATCGACTCCAGTAGAAATAAAATATGGAAAAATCGATACTACAGGTTTAATTGCATTTATGAAAAAGTTCAAAGTTACTGAAGGGTACATAATTTCTCATGAAAGGGAAGAACAGTTAAAAATAGACGATTTTACAATTAATATCGTTCCAGCATTTAAGTTTTTCTTAAGGGTTATATGAGATAAAAACTTAAAAGATGGATTATCTTCCAATCTTCATTTCCCCGGTATCTCCGCCAGCTTCAGCCCTGTAAAACCCATTATAACAATGAAGATAAGCAGGGCTGCTGCATAGCCGTAGCCTGCTGACCCTGGCGCGATAAGCCTTGAAGCTATGGTAAGAATAATAAATACTACCACTGAACCGACTGCCGTAATAATCTCAAGAGACATTTTCTTCATAATCAACTATACTGTAAGCATAATGGTTAAAGTATTCCTACAGCACCACACGTTTCGCATCGATAATACCATCAACCGACTTAATCTCCTCAAGCACATCGTCGCTCACATCGCTGTCAATGTTGAGCACCATGATCGCCTCGCCGCCTATCTTGATCCTCCCGACCTCCATCCCTGCGATGTTGATGTTGTTCTTCCCCAGGATCATGCAGCATGGTCCGATTATATTGGGATGGTCCTTTATCTTCGTTATGATCATATAGCCAGAAGGCGTTACATCGATAAGGTATTCGTCGATCTGCACGATCCGCGGCTCCTTGCCGATCACCGTGCCGCTGATTATTCTCTCCTCTCCCTTCCTGCTAAGCTTCAGGAGGATCTGGCTCGGATAACCCACAACGGTCTTTGATTTGCTCTCCACGACCCTGATCTTTCGGTCTTTTGCTATGGTGGGCGCATTGACATAGTTCACCCCTGAGCCGAGCATGGGCTCAAGCAGTCCCTTCAGTACTGCAAGGGTCACGGGCGCCACATTCTGGTCTGAGATCTCGCCGCAGTACGCTATCTCAACTTTCTCGTAATTGCCTATGAGCTGCGTTCCGAGTTTTCCCATCCTCTCAGCAAGGGGGATGTACGGCTCAAGTATTTTCAGGACTTCAGCCTTCACATAAGGCATGTTTATGGCATTCTTCACAGGCATGCCCTTTAAAGCATTGACAGTCTGCTCTGCCACCGTGACTGCCACGTTGATCTGTGCCTCTTCGGTCGATGCTCCAAGGTGAGGGGTCACGATAACGCGGTCCAATTCGAGTAACGGGTTA
Source organism: Candidatus Methanoperedens sp. (assembly GCA_026552855.1). Lineage (GTDB taxonomy): Archaea > Halobacteriota > Methanosarcinia > Methanosarcinales > Methanoperedenaceae > Methanoperedens. The sequence continues at coordinate 6,623 of JAPMTX010000068.1, forward strand.
TCGAACGGCGGTTCTTTTGTAAAAACGTCAATAGCTGCGCCGCTCACGATGCCGTCCTTAACCGCTTTCGCCAGTGCCTCTTCATTGATTATGCCGCCACGAGCGCAGTTTATGACACGCGCGCCTTTTTTCATTATTGCGAATTCCCTGCCTGATATAAGGTCTTTAGTCTCCTTGGTAAGGGGCGTATGCACTGTAATATAATCAGCACGCTTAACAATATCCTCTACTGTCGTAAGCTCAACGCCAAGATCTTTTGCTCTCTCAGGCGATATGAAAGGGTCGTAAGCAAGTATCTTCATCTCCATCCCCAGCGCCCGCTTTGCCACTTCTGAGCCTATCCTGCCGAGCCCGATAACGCCGAGCGCCTTGTCCCTGACCTCGACTCCCATAAATTTCTTCCTGTCCCATTTCTTGCTCTTGAGAGAAGCGTTCGCCTGCGCGATATTCCGTGATATCGCCATCATCATGGCTATCGTATGCTCTGCCGCTGAGATCGTATTGCCTTCGGGCGCGTTGACAACTATGATCCCCCTCTCAGTTGCTGCGTTCACATCGATATTGTCCACACCAACGCCCGCGCGTCCTATTATTTTTAACTTTTTGCCCGCATTGATAACGTCCTTTGTTACCTGGGTCTCGCTGCGGACGATGAGCGCTTCGTAATTCCCTATTATTTTTATCAGTTCTGAAGGTTCAAGACCCGTCTTGATATCTACATCAACCTCTTTTTTTAATATCTCAATGCCCTGTTCTGCTATCGGGTCACTTACAAGTACTTTCACGATTATCACCAGATAAACCGGTCTAATAGGATTACTAGCATTTCAGCTTTTCGATTAAACATATAAAAGAAGGTTCAGAGATCTTTTATCTTCCTGGCAGTTTTTTGCATCTCAAACAGCACCATCCCCATCTGCGCATTCTTACCTGTCAACGCTATCAGAAGAGCGTAATCCGTAGATCGCATGGTGACCACCCTGGAATTCTTTGATTCAAAGATCAGTGTGTCGATATTCTCATTCGATATTTCCCCCATCGCGTTCCCTGCATGCCTGAAAGTGGCAGCACTGTATGCAGCGAAGGTCTCCCTCTCCACCCCGTTCGATGATGTACTGCATATCAGTAATCCATCCGGGGTGACGATAGCCGTACTGAGAATATCGTCGCTGCATTTTTCCAGTTCCTGAAGAATATTCAGGTACAACTCAGCTTTTGTCGCCATGTCACTCGCTGTAAATGTGTTTTGATAATTTCCGCAGCATACCTGTCAGCAGATACATGGATACTATCGCGAAGAGACCGAACAGCGTTTCAACGCTCTCGCGAATAGAGTAAGGTATAGGGGAACCCATGATCTCTATGAGCCCCAGTAACTTCCAGGTAAAAGCAGCAAAGGCTGAGAACTGGAAGAACATGAATACACTTGTAAACCCGCCTGTCGCATGCATTCCAAGCATATACGTGGTGTAAATAATAGACGAAGCTGCGACTATCCAGACAATGCTCTCAATCAAACCCATTGTCTTTTTTATGCTGTTAATCTCAACCCCTGTGTAATATAGATAGAGCATGATGGCAGGGAATATGGTACCAACAATAAACGGCATGTAGATAACAAGCTTGGAATCCTTCTTTCTCCTGCATATCCTTGAACATAGCAAAATAAACGTAGACGACATAAAAATCGCGGACAGTGTGCCAAATATGTACCTTACAGATGCAATCAGTGGCGATCCGCTGAAATGCCCTAATTCGCGGATCCAGAAAAAGATGAAAGTCAGGAACAAAAAAGTCCACGGTGTATCTCCTACGTTCCATAGCCGCCTATACCTGTAGGCTATTGTTGCAAGAATTATGGATACCAGCCAGAAGAGGTTTGAGAGAAACACATGAAGACCAAGGCTATCTTCAGATCCATATTGAGCAAGATCAATCATAGTCATAATAATAACAATTTATTGATTATATACTTGCTGCTCAATCAGGAAGTAGGGATTTGAGATAATCCTTGAGTTTGAAATCCGGGAATGTGATCTCTTTTTCTTCCTTCTCTGCCATGCCGATCAATTCCAGCAATTTTTCAACCGACCTCTCGGCTAACGGCAGGTACCCCGCGAAATAACTGGCAGAATCAGACAAAAGTTCGTTCTGTTTATCTTCCTGGATCTTTTTGAAAACTACGTTATCCCAGATGAAATACATGCTGCATCTCTTGAATAATTCAATTCTGGTTTTATCCCTGACTTTTTCGTTTATGGATATTATGCCTTTTTGATGGAAGGATTTCAGCGCGCTTATATCGTTATCGACCAGAAAGAACCTGACCGTGGATGGTGAATTCTTCAGGGCATATTCCAAATAATTTGCATCAGGCAACTGGTACAGCCTGTGTTCTTTCAATGAATTAAGTAAAACGCTGCAATAATTCTTCAAATTATCACTGTAATACTTTGTCACCATTAGTTTTGAGAGTTCGCTATCGTCAAGGGTATTGGTGATTTTTCTAAAAGTCTCAATATTGGGTTTGAATCTAATAAGTCTGAGCGATCCACTGCCATACGCTTTATCGGCTGTTATCTCGTTCTGATCGAACTCGATATCCAGTAAGCCCAGGTTCTTTAAAAAAATAACCTGGTCTGAGATCATCCCTTGTTCCAGGTCTTTATTTCTCATTATGCCGGATAATGAGATGCCGTTAGCACCGGCTATTTCAAATATTATTGTTTTTAGCAGTTTTATGTTTATCCTTTCGGAATCCATCTATTTATATAATGCAATACTTTGATTTAAATTTAATCGTTGAAATATAGGTTTTTTGTTTTTATTGATCAAATTATAAAGCAAAAAGGAACAACCCGCATGCAGCCAGTATGCGCCTGTACACCTTATCGGACATGAACATCCTTCCCCTGCCGCGATAAGACCCGTCTTGAGCCCTTCCATGATAAGACTGCTGCCTGCGCTCAGCCACCAGATCCAGAAATAAGGGTTGGAGGCTGAGGTAATCACTCCTGCAAGGAACGGACTTGCGGTTATAGGGCTGCCTCTCATATCAAGGCTTGCTTTGCCCCTGTCCTTCAGGATAAGCCATCCGAACAAACAGAGCGAAGCTCCCCTACGATCGATATCACCCTGATGGCGCTTTCACTCATTATTGCGCTCATACCGTAAATGACCAGTATGCATGTCGCAGCTTCAAGGACTGCGTATCCGAGAACAATCCTGGGTCCTGCGGTCCAGCCTGCCCTCAGGGAGGACTCGATGGTTGCGAAAAGCATGAGACCAAAACTTAAATAGCATTGGAATAATTCTATTATTTAATAAAAGGAGTGAGCATGAATGGATAGAGTGACGCATTTTCACATACCAGTGAATGACATGGGACGTGCAAAAAAGTTCTATGCAGGCATCTTTGGCTGGAAAATCCAGGAAACCGGAATGGGCAGGGATTACCAACTTGCGAATACAGTAGAAGTTGACGAGCGGGGCATGCCGAAGGAGCCGGGAGCCATTAACGGCGCACTGTATTTAAGGGAAAGCCCGGATGAGTGTCCGTCCGTAGTGATCAATGTGCCAAAAATCACCTGTCGGAGATTTCGGGTTTTACGCATTGATTGCTGATACAGAGGGTAATACGATTAGTCTCTGGGAGGATGTTAAGAAATAAGGAATGAATTATTTTTATCCCACCCTGCGGAGGATATCCCAGTATGCTCCCCTGTATCCTTTACTGATGGCATCTACAAGCCTCTGGTTGGCATTGTAGTTGTAGTTCCTGTCAGGTCTTGACGGATCAAAAAAGAAGAAGCGTCTGTCATCGCCTACCAGTTCATCAAGCAGTTCAAAAACAAAAGGCGAGATTTCAGGCTCAATGAAAAAGAGAGGCTCGCCTCCTTTGCCGCCTGTCAGACCTTTTTTAAGTTCATCTTTTTTGACCAACTCTGCAAGCTCGGTCCCAGGATACACGCGTACGCCCACAGAAACGCCCACGCGGTCAGGCTCAGCCAGCCTCATAAGCTCTATCGTGCGGATGATGCTCTCCCTTGTTTCCCCAGGCGAGCCGAGCAGGAGGTCGAACATGACGGGTATGCCAGCCCCGCGGCACAGCAAGGCTGCATTTGCGATATCGCGCGGGGTAAAGTTCCGCTTCAGCCGTTTCAACATATTCTCATCGCCGCTGTCCACGCCGAAATTTACACCTGCGCATCCAGCCCCGCACATCAGGCTGACAAGCTCCTTCGAGAACGGAACAGGCGAGCAGTAAGCATACCAGCTCATTTTACCGGCAAGATCGCGGCGGATTATTTCCCTGCATACCTCCATGGCATGGCGCTCTGGCACATTGAACTCGCTGTCGCAGGTGTGGAAGCAGTTGATCCCCTGTTCGATAAGCCGTTCCATCTCATCAACAATGTCCTTCGGGGGTCTGGTTCGCACTTTTCTCCCTTTCGCCACAGGGTCGGCACAATATATACAGGGCCGGGGACAGCCGCGCTTAGTCTCAATCCCTATCTGCCCGCCCTCACGGAAATAGCGTTTGTTATCTACCCAGCGCCTGCTCATGCGGGGAAGATTGAGCGGCTGTGCAGAGGGCGGGTTGCGGCACCATTTCCCATCGCGGCGCAGGATAAGATCTGGTACGTCAGACCATTCCTGTTTTTTCTCGATCCTGTTCGCAAGCTCCACAAATGCGGATTCCCCGTCGCCCCATATCCCTGCGTCGGCTTTGCAGAGGCTCATGATTTGCTCCGGCATCGTGGAGAACCCCACCCCGCCGAGGACGATAAGGGCATCAGTTTGCCCGCGAATGGTATTCACCATGGCGGCAAATTCTGCCAGGAAAGACTGGCGGCTCGTGAAGGCGCAGTCGTCTGTATTTCGCAGTGTGACTCCTACAAGGTTGAAATCTGTTCCCTTGAAGAACCTTGCTATGGCTGTGCCCCAGTGATCCTCCCAGCACAGGTCAAGAACCGAAACGAGGTGTCCGGCTGCGCTCAGCGCCTCTGCTACGTATTCAATACCAATGGGTGATATGGGGGGCTTTATCCTGTTGGTGTTCACGAGGCAGATGCGCATGGGTGTCCTCTATCCCAGATTATTTCGCTCAAGACTGAAGGTCTTCAGGTAATCTCAATTCTTTACCTGGTATAAAGTTTCTTGCCCCTTTTCAGAATCCCTTCAAAAAACGGGTCGCCTTTCCCAAGCCTATTTTCAAGCTCCGCCGGAGTAACAATAATTGGCGAGAAGGCAAAACCCCTCCTCAAATCTGAGACAAGCTTTCTAACCCTGACCCAGCGCGCGAGGATAGGTTCGGAAGTATCTTTAACGATGAGCAGGTCGATATCGCTCTCTTCTGTCGGATTCCCGTACGCGTATGAGCCAAAAAGGATTATCTGCTCCGGGTCGTAGTCCCGCCTGAGTCTGTTTACGATATTTTCGAGGGTTTTTCTTGCTTTGCTTATTCGGTTCTCTGGTTGCATGGTTTTAAGTACGTTATACTATTATCTCAATTGCTTTATAAGGCTTCTTTCTTCTACCATCACCTTAATATTATTCACAAACAGGAGATATTTTATCTTTTAGTTTTGTTTCCAAATCCAGTTTCATTGTTTCAATAACATTGCTTACAACGCCCTCGACTTCTTTTTTTAATCTTTCGTCATTTTTAAAAAAATCGTTATCTGCTTTTGCGTTATATTGGGCACCATGTGTTATATATGTAAAACCGAATGGAGCAAGAACATACCCCATTTGCTGAAAGTAAAGAAAAATGTCCATTACGGTTTTCACTCCTCCATCCTCATGTCCATTGACCAAAATTCCGGCAACTTTTCCAGTGGTTAAGCCTTCTTTTTTCAGTAAATACAGATTTTGAAGGCATGTCAGCCTGTCCAGGAAATCCTTTAATCGCGCAGACATGTTATTCCAATTTATGGGAGAAGCGACAATCACCGCCTTAGAATCAACTATCATTTCATGAAGTGCAGGCGCATCATCAAGCTGATTCCTGCACGGGTATGTGCATGCCGAATCCCTCATACTGTAGCAGCACCAGCAGTGCTGAATATCCAATTCGTTCAAATTAAACCGTCTATAACCCACACCTTTTCTTTTAAGAGCTTTTTCTGCTAAATCCACTAAAACGCCAGTATTGTGACCTCTGTGAGAACTTCCATTAATCAATAATACATCAAAATTTTCTCCATCATATCTAAGTTTTTGCTTATCCTTTAGTTCCGAATATTCTTTAGAAGAACTGCTGCATTGGGGACATTCTTCGGGAGGCTCATCCCCCTTATGAATATAGCCGCATACGCTGCATTTCCAGGCTTTACTTTTTTGCAAGCTGATCTTTTTCGTTTCCGCGGATGCAGTAGTAAACATGTTTAAATCCCATTTTTTCATGAACAGGACAGCCTGGGCACAAACATCCCTTTTCCTCTTTAATGCATTTGCTTTTTCCGGTTGTTGAAAGACAAAATGCTATTTCTTCTCTGCATTCGATATAAGTAGGACAGAGCCTGCACATGCATAGCTTGATGGCTTCTTTTTTATCCATATTAAACCTCTTATAATCTGTAAGCATTGCAGTATAATGATTTTATTGCTATTTAGATATTCGGATTTGGTTAAAATATCAATGAAGCACATATAAAAATGGAGTGAACCCCAAAAAGTGTACAACCAGTTAAGAAACTTTCCTATTTAAAACCTCCCCTGACTTTTCAAATTCTTCAGGAGTGACATACCCTATAGATGAATGAACGCGTTTTTTA